>CAYXWB010000294.1:0-6679 GCA_964468515.1 uncultured Bradymonadales bacterium
TCTACGAGCTGCTCCACGATCGACGCGGCCTCACCGACTGCAAGCTCCACCTCGCCAACCTCGCCCTCATCATCCGCCGCTTCCCCGACGTGCAGTCGCTCATCCGCGACGCGCTTGATGGCTACCGCGCCATGGGCAACCGCCACGGTGAGGCGCTGTGTCGCGTGCTGGTGGGGCGCTTGGAGCGGGAGCTGCACAAGTTTGATAAGGCCGCGCGCTCCTTCTCCGAGGCCGCACACCAGATCGAGGAGCTTGGCGACAAGCGCGCCCTGCCCGGCATCCAGCTCCTTGAGCTGCTCGCCCTAGAGGAGTCCGGCCAGCGCGATCAGGCCGCCCATGCCCTCGCCAAGCTCATGCCTCACATTGAGCGCGGCTTCTACCCCGAGGAGCACGTCGCCTTCGCGCTGCGTCAGCTCGTGCTCCTGTTCCAAGAGCGCCACCCCGCCGAGGCGATGGCCATGGATCAGGCGCTTGAGCGCGTCTGGGTCGCGCTGGGGCGCGACGTCTCGCGGCTGGCCTCCTGAGCGCGCTTGTGGCACGCTCCAGCCCACCTCAGGCTTGTCTGGAGCGCGCCGCATGGATCTCGTCCCGTTCGTCATCACACACCGCCATAACCTCCCGCTGCTTCACCTCGACGGCGCGCTCGGCGCTCAAGTCAAAGTGATGCTCGTCGAAGACCCGCGCACGCGCCCCTTCGGCCTGCTCATGAACCACACCAACCAGCTCGCCTTTGGCGGCGACAACATGGGCATGCCGCTGTGGGTGCTGCTCGACTGCGGCATCCTGCCATGCGCGGTGGTGGGCTTGGCGCTGCCCCGCGAACAAGCGAGCGACGCGCTGCTGTCGCAGCTCGGCGTGCAAGGGGAGCCACCCGCGCTCATCCCCATCACCGAGTACTGCGCCTGCCCCACGCTGGAGCCGCGCTGCGTCAGCGGCTTCTCACTGCAGAGTCAGGTGCCAGGCCGAGGCTTAGGCGCGCGCACCAAGGCGCTGGCGCTGTGGGCCTACGGCTCCCGCGCGCAGATCGGCGTGACGCAGTACGACAACCCCGCCATCCGCGTCCACGCCACGCTTGGCCCCATGCAGCTGTTGGCCCATCGCCCGAGCCTGCACACCCACCCTGAGCGCAGCTTCGTCTACCGCCTGGAGCTTCCCGAGCGCGAGATCCTGCGCCAGATGGCCACGGGCGAGCTTGCGCGCGCCGAGCAGCCGCTGCCCGAGGGTGAGCCTTGGACCTTCCACCATCACGACGAGCGCGATCACGCGCGCCTGCGCGCCGCCCTCGACGCAGGCCGCCGCATCTTCATCAAGCCCCCCGGCTGGTCCACCGGCGCCGACGGCCCACGCCTCGACCTCATCGAAGCCCCCTGACCCAAGCCTAGCTCAAGCGATGCTACGCGCTTGGATAGACGCCCGCTCACACACAACCTCCCGAGCGGTGCGTCGCAGAAGCTGATGGTGTGCGGGGATCGTCCAAGCTACGCCTTCACTTGCAGCTCGCGTGCGCTCACTGCTTCAGCGTCGCGTCGAGCGCGCGCGCCTCGGGGGACGCGTCGGGGCGAGCGACCAGCGGGCGTAGCAGCTCGCTGGCGAGCGGGGTGTCTTCGAGGGCGCGGTGGGCGAAGCGCGCCGCGTCCAGGCGCACCGGGTCGGGCAGGTCCGCGCGCTTGGCGAAGGCGCGAAACGCCGCCGCTGTAACGTTGCGATCGGCGGTCAGCTCCCAGTCGAGCTGGAGCGTGGCGAGCGCGTGCTTGGGGGGCATGGCCGCCACGCCCGCCGCCAAGGTCGGCTGCAAGTGCGCGCGCGCCAACAGCTCCATCTGGCGCGCTGCGCTCGTCTGATCGCGCTGGCTTAAGGCCAGCTGCACGCGCGCGATGAGCACGGGCAAGGGCTCCGCTTGGGGGGTGGGGGCAGGTGTAGGCGCAGGCGCAGGGGTAGGCGCGGGCATGGGTGGGGGCACAACCTCCGCAGCGGCATGTGCCCCAGCCGCCTCGGGGGCCGGTGGCATAGGGGCAGGTGGCGCCGATGCAGGCGCCGGGTCGAGGTCAACCACCGCCTCAGGCTGCTGCTCGGTGGTGGCCTCGTCGTCGACCACGGCGGGCGTCGGGTGCATGCTCTGGAGCAGCGCGCTCAGCTCCTCCTCGGGCAGGGTGATGCCCTTGGCGATGCGCGCCGTCTCCGCGCGCAGCGCGGCCGCGTTCAGGCGCTCGAAGCCCACGAAGTTAGGGTCCAAGCGCAGCGCCTCGCGCCAGCTCACCAGCACGCGGGCGGCGTCCTCTTGCGACTCAGCCGCGCGGCGCATCCAGTGGGCGCCGAGCAAGAACCACGACATCGCGCGATCGGGCGCGTGCTCCAGCAGCTTGAAGATCAGCTCGCGCGCGTCGCGCTCCTGGCCCAGGCGCAGGTAGGCCCAGGCGAGCCGGGGGGCGGCGATGTTGGTGACACCTTGGGCGTCGACCTCGCGGCGGTAGATCGCCACCAGGTCGAGGTAGCGGCCCGAGGCCAAGTAAGCTGACTCAATGGCGTCGAGCCTGTCGACCAGATCCTCGCGCGCGAACAGGCGCGGCGCGCCCTGCTCGAAGCTG
The DNA here is from genome assembly GCA_964468515.1 of uncultured Bradymonadales bacterium. Classification (GTDB taxonomy): domain Bacteria; phylum Myxococcota_A; class Bradymonadia; order Bradymonadales; family Bradymonadaceae; genus CAYXWB01. The sequence continues at coordinate 2,586 of CAYXWB010000294.1, forward strand.
TCCAGCAGCGTCGTGAACTTGGCGATCTCATCGGCCGACGCGCTGGGGCCTGGATCGGGGACGAGCGAGGGGGTAAAGGTGTCCTGCTCCAAGCCCGACAGATACACGATCTGTGGGCCTTCAGGAGCGCGCCCCTCGCCGCAGGCGGTGGCGAGGATCAGCAGCGAGGCGACGAGCATGAATGAGCGACCGAGGCGCATGAGAGATCACCATAGCGAGGGGGTGGCGTCACCAGCCGAGGCGTCGCGGGCGCAGGATAGCCCCGCGCCGCTCGCGGCTCAAGGCCGACGCGCCTGGATCGCGCTCGGCGCCAACTTAGGCGATCGCCTCGCCACGCTGCGCGCCGCCCTCGACGCGCTCGATGCGCACCCTCACATCCGCGTCATCGCGGCCAGCGCGGCCTATGAGACGCCGCCCATGTATGTGCTCGACCAGCCGCCGTTTCTCAACGCCTGCGCCGCGCTGGAGGTCATGCTCAGCCCTGAGGCGCTGCTGGCGGCCTTGATGGAGGTCGAGCGTCAGCTCGGCCGCAGGCGCGAGGTGCATCGCGGGCCACGCACGATCGACCTCGATCTGCTGCTCATGGATGGCGAGCGGCGCGACACGCCGCTCCTCACGCTGCCGCATCCAGGCATCGCGGAGCGCGCCTTCGTGCTGGCCCCCCTGTGTGAGATCGCCCCCACGCTCATCCACCCGCTGCTTCACCAGCGCGTCGACCAGCTCGCCGCGGCGCTCGACCTGTCGAGCGCCGCGCGCGGTGAGGCGCTTCGCTCAGACCTGGGCTAAGAAGCTCGTGCCTGCGGCGCTGACGCCGAAGAAGTCCGCGAGGGTGGCGCCGACATCCGCGAAGCTGTCGCGCGTGCCCAGATCGTGACCCGGCAGCTCGGCGCGCGTCTTGCCGCCGCGAAGCGCGATCACGGGCACATACTCGCGCGTGTGATCGGTGCCCTTGAAGGTCGGATCATTGCCATGATCGGCCGTGATGATCAGCAGATCCTCCTCCCCAAGCGCGTCGAGCAGCGTCGGCAGCCACGCGTCGAACGCGACCAAGGCGCTCGCGTAGCCCTCGGGGTTGCGGCGGTGGCCATAGAGCGCGTCGAAGTCCACGAGGTTGGTGAAGATGAGCCCCGCGCGATCCTCCTGCACCAAGCGCAGCGTGGTCGCCATGCCGTCGGCGTTGCTCTTGGTGTGGATCGAGTCGGTGATGCCCTGGTTGGCATAGATGTCCGCGATCTTGCCCACCCCTGTGACCGTCACCCCAGCCCCGACGAGCGCGTCGAGCGTGGTGGGCGAGGGCGGCGCCACCGCGAAGTCGCGCCGATTGGGCGTGCGCTTATAATGTGGCCACTCGCCCACGAACGGGCGCGCGATCACGCGTGAGATCCCCAGCGGCGCCACGATCTCATAGGCCCGCTCACACCACTGATACAAGAGCTCCAGCGGCACGACGTCCTCGTGCGCCGCGATCTGAAACACCGGATCGGCGGACGTGTACACGATGGGCGCGCCTGTGAGCACATGCTCGCGGCCCAAGCGCTCGATGATCTCAGTGCCGCTGGCTGCGCAGTTACCCAAGACCTGCTTTTGGCCGATGGCCTTCATGAAGGGGTCAAGGATCGACTCATCGAACCCCAGCGGGAAGGTGCGAAAGGCGTCATGGAGGATCAGCCCCATGAACTCCCAGTGGCCGGTGGTGGTGTCCTTGCCTTGGCTGCGCTCGCGCATGCGACCGTAGCTCGCGATGGGCATGGCGGTGGGCTCCAGCTTGGGCAGGTTGGGCAGGTTGCCAAGGCCCAAGCGCTGGAGGTTGGGCAGGGCGAAGCCGGGCACCGCCTCGCTGATGTGGCCCAGCGTGTGCGCGCCCTCATCACCAAAGGCTGCCGCGTCAGGGGCCTCGCCAACGCCCACGGAGTCGAGCACCAGTAACACTGCGCGTCGAGAGCTCATGATATCGCCTCGTCAAGTCCAGGGGGAAACAGGTTGGCGTCAGCGCGCAGATCCCCTAAGACTCCTGACGTCGCTTTGAGGTTCGCGCGCCAAGCTCGGCGCGCGCTGACAGGGAGTCTTGCATGTCTGTGCGCTTGGCGCTGGCGAGCGCGCTCGCTGCTTTGACGATCGCTTCGCCCACGATGGCGCTGGCGCAGCATCGCAGCGCCGCTGATACACACCTCTATCATGGTGACGCCCTCGCCTATGAGGGCGATTATTACCGCGCGATCACTGAATACAAGCTCTTTTTGAGCCTCGCGCCGCGCGATCCCGAGCGCGATCATGTGCGCCTGCGGATGGCGTGGCTCTACGCGATCGGCGGCGAGCAGTCGGCGTCCGCGTCGATCTTGCGCGATGTGCTGATCACGCGGCCGCCGCAGGACAGGCTGGCCGCGTGGTCATTGCTGCACTACGCGCAGATGGCGCAAGAGGCCAAGCAGTCGACCATCGCGCAGCAGTCCTATGAGCGCGTGATCCAGCTGTGCGCCGATGAGCTTGAGGCGCGCGCGCGCCCCGACGAGGCGGGCCGCGTCTTCTCGGATGTCTCACCGGGCGACTGCGCGCAGCTCACCTCCCAAGCCCGCATCGGCTTGGCCGCACACTTCACGCGCCTGCATCGCTTTGATGACGTCGCCGCCCAGCTCAAGCTCGTCCCCGAAGCTGCCCCCGAGCGCGCCCAAGCGCAGGCTGTCGCCACCTACTTGGCTGGCCTAGAGCTGCCCCAGAAGAGCCCCGTGCTCGCGGGCGTGCTGTCGATCATCCCTGGCGTCGGACACTTCTATTTAGAGGAGTATGGCACAGGCATCACGGCGATGGCCTGGAACGGCATCTTCATCTATGCCCTGGTAGACTCCATCTTGTCCGAGAGCTATGGCCAAGCCGCGCTCATCGGGCTGTTGGAGCTGGTGTGGTACTCCGGCACCATCTTCGGCGCGGTCGGCGGCGCGCACCGCTTCAACCGTGACGCGCGCCGCATCGTCGAGGAGGGGGCGATGCGCGACCTCAGCGCCATGGGCGACCCGCGCCCCTGGATCGCGCGCTTTCCGATGGCCCCGCGCGTCCCCAAGCTCCAGCTTGAGCTGAGCTTCTAGCGCGGCTCCCCACAACCTCCCCCACTTTCAAGCGATGCGGCGCGTTTGATGAGGCGCATCACTCCTACGCGATCGCCCTGGTAGAAGCGAGCTCCTGTTCGCTTTGGCGCTTCGATTGGCCCCAATCAGCAGAGAGGGTCACTTAAAACCTCCCCCACTTTTTAAGCGATGCGATGCGCCTCAAGAAACGCATCGCTCACACAACCTCCTGAGCGGTGCATCGCAGCGCCAGATTCTAAGCGGCGATCGTCCAAGTCGCGCCATCAGTTGCAGGGGCTCAGTCGCGCGCCTCACAGCGCTGTCGACGCCGCGTGGCGAGCCGGACCTTCGCCTCACCGATGGGGGTCTTGAAGTCGAGGCCCAGCGGTGTGCGATCTTGGGCGTCGAGCCACAGCGCGCCGATCGGCTCAGCGGCGCCTGTGGGTGTGGCGTCATCGCGCAGGCGCGCGCGCTTTAAGGTGAGCTTCCAGGCCGGGTGAGCGCCTGCGCGGTGCGGCGTGATGAGCGAGGTGGGGGCTGGGGCCACCTTCGCGCTCAAGCGCGTGAGCTTCCAGCCGTCCCACACGGTGAAGTGATAGGTGGCGCCTGCGCGAAGCGCGGCGCCTTGACGCAGCGCGAACATCCAGCTCAGCAGGTCATGAGGGGGACCACCTGCCAAGGTGTGCTCGCGCTCAGTGGCAGGCGCGTCGCCGCGCTGGGCGCGCACATGGGCGCGACCGGTAGGGCCAAAGGTGGTGATGAAGCTGCGCGCTTGGCCTTGCTCCACGATGCGCGTGCGCCCTTGCAGCGGCGGCCCTCCGCCGGGCGGCAGGAAGGTGTCAAAGCGCGTGGACAGCGGGTGGAGCTGTTGGGCGAGGCCCTCGCTTGCGGCGATCATGGCGGCGCTGACGTAGGTGGCGGTGGGGCAGCCGGTGGCGAGCGAGACGGTCGCGACGCGACCGCCCGCGTAGGTGACCTCATAGCCTAAGCGCTCGCTGTGGCCGGGCGCGGCGGCGGGCCCTTGGGCCGCCGCCG
>CAYXWB010000295.1:0-1817 GCA_964468515.1 uncultured Bradymonadales bacterium
CGGCGCTGACAGCGTCAACGCGCTGTCGACCAAACCAACCCCAATGAGAGGGACCCTATGATTCGACTTGATACCCTGTTCACTCGCCCGACCGTGCTCCTCGCCACCTCTCTGCTCGCCCTCGGGCTGTTCGCCGGGTGCAGTGACGACCCCGAGCCCAACAACCCGGGGACGACGAATAACACCAACGGTACGACCAACAACACCAATGGTACGACCAACGGCACGACCAACGGTACGACCAACGGCACCACGAACGGTACGACCAACGGCACCACCAACAACCCCCCCCCTGGTGATGGCGAGGCGCGCCTTCAGGTGATCCACGCCGCTGAAGACGCGGGGACGGTTGACGTCTATGTCAACGACACGCTCCTTTTGGACGACGTTGAGTTTAAGCAGGGCACCAACTTCTTCCCCGTGGCCGCTGACACCACGCTGAAGGTTGATATCACGGCGAGCGAGGCCGCCGATAACAGCGATCCCGTCTACACGCTGACGCTCGCGGATGGCTTGGCCGCTGATGAGAACTACGTCGCCATCGCCACCGGCTTCGTCACGTCCCCCGCAGCTGACCAAGAGTTCCGCGTCGAGCTCATCTCTGGCGCGAAGCTCGCCGCTGACAGCGCGACCACTGTCGCGGTGATGGGCTTCCACGGCATCCCCGACGCGCCGCCCGTGTCGCTCACCGTGGACAACAGCGCGAACGCTGCAGTCGCGGCGCTGCCCTTCGGCGCGTTCACCAGCGATGCAAACGGCGCGGTCTACTTGGACATCAACCCCGCGCAGTCCATGTTCACGAACGTCTCGATGATCGATGTGCGCGTGGCAGAGAGCAACACCTTCTTGCGCAACTACATGGCAGCGGCCACTCCCGGCGCGGCGGTTGTGCTGGTGGCGATGGGCTCCGTGAATGGTGAGTATAACCTCGTCGCGTACCCCGCTGTGGAGGGTGATGCCCCTGAGATCGCTACTAGCCGCGAGCTGCCTGAAGGCGCGCGCCTCCAGGTGATCCACAACGCCGCCGATCCGGCCGCCGCGACGGTGGACGTCTACATCAACAACAAGCTGTATGCGCCGCTGGATAACTTCGCCTTCCGCAGCGCGACGCCTTACCTGAGCGTCCCCGCTGGCGTGGATCTTAATGTTGATGTGACCGCTGCTGACGCTACAGATAACAGCGCTCCGCTGTTCTCGCTGCCGGATCCTTTCCAACCTGGCGCCGGTCTCGCCTATCAGCTCATCGCTAGCGGCGTGCTCGACGATACGGCTTTCCCGGGGAATTCGGATGTGAGCTTCGACTTGGTTCAGATCTCTGGGGCTGAGACGACGGCAGGGACTGATGAGACGAAGTTCCGCGTCTTCCATGGCGCCACAGATGCACCTGCGGTGGGTGCGCGCTTGGGTGTAGCTGGCGATGACCTGTTCCCCGGCCTGACCTATGGCAACTACACGATGGATTACATCACCGTGCCCACGACACTGTCGGGTCAGCTGTTCCTCACGATCAGCGGCATCAACATTTATGTGACCACCGACACGCTGAACCTCGCTGATTTTGAGGGGCAAGCCTTCACGATCCTGGCGAGCGGGTTCTACGAGGCTGTTTTGGCTAACGGCCCGGAGCTGGCGCTGCTTGTGGTCCTGCCCAACGGCACCACGCAAAACCTCACGCTTGAGTCTGCCCTCTGATCTAGCTTGAGTGAGCAAACCGCAGCGCGTCGCGCGCTGCGGCCAAGAAGAGAGCGGGGGGGGGGGGGTTGAATAAACCGCGCCCCCCAGGAGGTTTTTTATTTTTTTGTCCAAAAGAATGTTTT
>CAYXWB010000295.1:1827-6640 GCA_964468515.1 uncultured Bradymonadales bacterium
CCCCGCTCTCTTTTTGATCATTTTTCGCCATAAATATTGGTATGACCAGTTGACCTCTGATTGGTCGGTCATTAAGATTGTCTGTGTGAAGAGCGAGACGCCTTAGCCGCAGCAGCGAGGAGGACCCCATGGCGACCGCGATTGAACCCAGCACGACGACAGCCCCTGCGGCGCGCCAACCGCGCGCTGAGCGCAAGGGCGCGCCCACGCTCCAGATGTGTGTGCGCGAGTTCTTCAGCTTCGTAGGCCCGCGCCTCATCGCGATCGCGCTGGTGGGCGCGCTGATCGCCAAGGCCGTGATCGGACAGTGGTCTTGGTGGGACTTGGCCGTGGCGGGCGGCTTGGTAGCGCTCTGGCCCTTGCAAGAGTGGCTCATCCACGTCTTCGTGCTGCACTTTAAGCCCAAGCAGCTCGGCCCGATCAAGGTGGATCCGTTCGTGGCCAGCAAGCATCGACGCCATCACGCTGACCCGTGGGATCTGGAGCTGTCGATGACGCCCATGCGCGCCATCTTCATGATCCTCATCCTCAACATCGCCATCTGGTACGGCCTCGCGCCCACGGCCGGCATCGCCGCCACAGGCATGCTCACCTACATCGCGCTCGGCCTGACCTACGAGTGGACGCACTACCTCATCCACACGCGCTATCGTCCCCAGTCCAAGCTCTACAAGCACCTGTGGCGCAATCACCGCCTGCACCACTGCAAGAACGAGCATTACTGGTTTGGCGTCAGCATGACCGCCGCCGACTACGCGCTTGGCACTGCGCCCGATCAGCGCAAGGTTGAGACCTCCGACACCTGCCGTTCTGTGCATCCGCAGCGCTGAAAGCCGCGAAGACGACAGCGCGACTTCGTCGCGCTGCTCACGACAAAGGCGAGGCGCGCGACACGCTTACAGCGTATCGCGCGCCTCGCCTTTGTCGAAGCGCCTCGGCGCTTCGATGGGCCTCAGTCAGTCTCAATGACTAGCTGGGGAGAGCCTAGCTCAAGCGATGCGGCGCCCTCGCGCAAACGCGCGCGTCCACACAACCTCCTGATCGGTGCGTCGCAGCGCTTGATTTTATGCGGGGATCGTCCAAGCGAGCTTGGTGTTTGCAGGAGAGAGGGGCTAGCTCGCGAGGTCATCCGGCAGAGCGCCGGACGACCTCGCAAGCGCTCAGCTGCGCAGATCGAGGGCCATCGGGGCGCGATTATTCGCGGCGAGGCCGAAGGTGGGCAGGTTCAGGCCAGCGACTTGGGCGATGGCCTTGAGCAGGTCTGCGGTGTGCAGGACGCTGAAGTTCGAGCCATAGTTCACGCCGTTGACCACCTCCTCGCCGCTGCGCGTCTGGCCCCCCAAGAAGATGCCATCACGCTGACGGGGGTTAACGCTCGGGACGTCGATCCAGCGCCCGCGCTTGACCCGGTCGCCACCGCCGATCAGGACGTAGAGCTGGCGACGGCGATCGTGGGTGCCGGTGCCCACCTCGCCCGTGAGCACGATCAGGGTGTTGTCGAGCAGGGAGCGGCCATCCACGTCTGGGGTCTGCGCCATGGCTTGTGCGAGGCCCGCGATCTTGTCGGCGTACCACTCCACCCAGCCCTCATAGGCGCGTCGATAGTTGGGGTCGGGCTTGCTGTTGAGGTCGTGGTGGGCGATCTCATGGTGGAAGTCTGAGCCCCACGGGTTGCCTTGACGGACTTGGCCATCCTTGTCGCGCCAGGTCCACTCGTTGATCCCTTGGCCGAAGCCGAGCACCGCGACGCGGTGTGTGTCTGCGCGAAAGGCGAGCTGGATGAGCTCAAGGTAATGATCCACGCCAGCTTCAAAGGTGGGGCTGCGGGTGGGGCGCTCAGGGATGTCGTCCTCTGTGAGCTGGACGTCAGGCTGCATGAGGAGGCGATCGCCTAGCTTGCTGAGCGCGCTCAGGTAGCCCTCGACCTTGAGCCGCTCCGTGCCTTGCACCCGCGCCTTCAAGCGCTCCGCGTCACGCTCTAAGAAGTCCAAGAGGTTGGTGCGCATCGCATCGCGCGAGGGGTCAGGCGGCTGAGCGCTGTCAAGGATCGGCTGAATGACGCCCTCATAGGCGCCCAGCGCGGAGGTGTAGGGGTCGATGACGCGCGCCTGCTCATCAAAGCACATCGGGTGGGAGTTGCGACCCCAGGAGCGATAGTTGGCTGACAAGCGCAGCACCGGTTTGCCTGAGTGTTGGCCCAAGACATGATCAATCGAGGGACCCATCGGCTCAGGGAAGTGTGACCCGAGCTGGCTTGAGCTGCCCTCACCCCAGGGCACAGCGGCCGTCAGGATGTCAGAGTAAGAGACATCATGGGCATTACCCCAGCCGGTGCCTCGCACCCCGTCAACCAAGATCAGCTGGTCTTGCAGCGGCGCAAAGGCGCTCAGCTGTGGAGGCAAGGTGAAGTTGTACTCTGAGCCTGTGATGAGGCTCTGGCCGAAGCTCTCATCGCGCCCCCAGCCGTGCTGGAGCGCGACGAACAGCACGCGAAGCGGCGCTTGATCGGTCCGCCCGAGCGCCACCTTGGAGCCGAGCATGGAGGCGGCCACGCCGGTGGCTAGCCCCAAGCCCTTGAGGAATGTGCGTCGGTGCAGGCGAGGTGAGTTAGCCATGTTATTGCTCCTCAGAGATGCGGCGCGTCGTGAAGCTGGGGCTGTCCAAGAGGGCATCAATGAGGCCATCAAGGCGTCCGCCGCTTCGCTCAAACCCCGCGTAGAAGGCGTCTCGCTCGGCGCGGCTGGCTGGCGTCCCTAGCGCGTAGCTCAGGTAGCGATCGGAGAGGCAGCGGCGCAACAGCGGCGTCTCAACCAAGCCCTGGATGTAGCTCACGCTGTCCTCAAAGTTGAACGAGGTGGCGCCCAGGTTCAGCTCACCCGAGGCGTCGATGCGCACATCGCCGCGCTCTGTGAGGCGATAGCGCCCGGCGCCATCGTAGTTCTCATACCCATAGCCTGCCGGGTCGATCATCTTGTGACAGGTGATGCAGTCCGCCTGCGAGGTGTGCTCCACAAACAGCAGCTCGCGCGAGGTCGCTTTATCAGGATCAAAGCCTGGCGGCAGGCTCTCCACGCCGTCCATGTTGTCCGGCGCATCACCCAGCTCGACGCACAGCAGCTGCTCTAGCGTGAAGACGCCGCGCTTGACGATGCCGCTGGAGGCCACCCCCGCGTGCATCGCTAAGAAGTTCGGGTGCGACAAGATGCCATGACGCTGTGTCGGATCAAGCGCCACGATCTCGGCCGTGGGTGAGGTCACAGGCACCCCAAAGAAGGAGGCGCTCTGAGCATCGACGCGAAACGCGCCCATCGTGAAGGGATCGAGCAGCGTCGCGTCTGGCTGCTCAAAGGCCTCCCTCAGGTCGAGCTTGATGTTATCAAACAGGCTGCGGCGCGCCGCCTCAGTCAACCCAAGCTCCTCGCTCTTGTCCTTGGAGAACAGCCCCTCCAGCTTGAGGTAGTCCACGAAGAACTCCGCGAAGGCGTGCGCCATACGGGGATCTTGCTTCATGCGCTCGGCCTGGGCGCGCAAGGTCTGCGGATCGCTCAGCTCGCCGCGCGCGGCCAGCTCCATCAGCGTCTGGTCGGGTGGGGCGCTCCACAGCGTATACGACAGCGCGCTGGCGAGCTCATAGTCAGTCAGCGCGGACTCGCCAGCTTGGCTCGTGCCTAGCTCCTTGCGAAAGAGCATGCTCGGTGTGGCGAGCAGGGCTTGGACGATGAACTCAAGCTGCTGGGTGCGGGTCGCGCCCGCTTGAGCCACGCGCTGGCGCGCGCTCAACAGAGCATCGCGCTCCTCAGCCTCCAGAGGCCGTCGCCACAGCGCCAGCCCGAGCTGCTCAATGAGCGGGGCCATGCAGGCGTCCTCGGCGCTTGCAGCGCAAGCGCTCAGCTCAGGGTGGCGCGCGACAGCGGCTTGGGCCAAGCGCTGCGTGGCATCATGCAAGCTCGTCATGCTGACATGCGTGATGCGCAGCAGCGCCGCGTCATTGGCCATGCCGATGGTCGGCAGATCATCCTCGAACTGCGGGAAGTCCCCCCGATCAAAATGATCACCAAGCGCCGCCACCACCGTCTGCTCATACTGACTCGGCGTAAGGCGGCGCAGCTGCCCCGCCACGGGGACGATCAGCTGCGGTGGCGTGACGACCGGCGTGCCCGGCGTGCCCGGCGTGCCCGGCGTGCCTGTCGTGCTTGGCAGCGGTGTGTCTTCTTCCGATGCGCTTATCATGCTGCTGCCTAAGCGCCCTGTGCACCCGGCTAGCAGCAAGGCGCTCATGACGAGCAGCCTCGCAGATTGTCTGCCTCTCATCCTCAGCCTCCTAGGTGTGCACCCTCATTGAGGGTTAGGCCGAAATCACTTGAATAGCCTGAGGAGGTTACAAGGTGATGGTAGCAGCGGTCCAGGGGTTTTTATGAGTTTATTTGCACAGTTACCGACTGCGGGGTCATTTTTGTGACACCTCCGCCCTCCTTGAGCCTCAAGCGTGCAGGCGCTCGAACATGGCCAATCTTTAGGCGCGCTGGCTTGAGCTTGAGGGCTCGCCAGCGGTCGGGGGCGTGGCGACCGCGAGGCCAAAAATGACGCAGCGCGTAAAAAATCGACGCTGTGGATGGCATTTTTGCGACATGGGGTGCGAGGTGCTGGGGTGACGATGGGTAAGGTTCATGCGGGTGATTCTGGGTCGTTTGCCTCCTTATGCTGCGCTGTGTCATGCTCACGCTCTTTTGCTCAGCGCGATGTGGTTTGCTTTTTGCTGCTTGCCAACATTTTGACGGGGACATCTTTCTCTGCGGAAGTCGCATCGTCGTCA
>CAYXWB010000296.1:0-4024 GCA_964468515.1 uncultured Bradymonadales bacterium
TCTCGATGAGAGGACCAGCCCGCGCTCTTTTCTTGGCTGGCGAGGCCCGCGCGTTAATCGCGGGCCTCGCCAGCCTCTCGCTCACTTGAGCCGCTCACTTGGTCGCGTCAAGCCAGGGCGCGGGCAGCAGCGGCGGACGCGCCGACGCGCCTTGGCTGCGCTGCAGCTCAATCTCTGTGGTCAGCAGCGCGGGCGCGAGCGTTGAGACGGGCACATAGCCGCTCTCGGCGCCGCAGTAGCCATTGAACACATCTTGCTCTTGGCTCGCGGCCACGATCCGGTTGATGCTGATCAGGGGCGTGCCCACCAGCTCCGCGCCGCGCACGAGCGTCTCCGCGCCCGTCTCGGGATCAACCTTGTAGATCAAGCGCGAGGAGCCCTTGAACGCCTGATAGCCGTAGCCCGAGGTGTTGGTTGAGCCGCCGGTGATGTCCTTGATGATGAGGCCAAACGGCTTGCCTTGGCGCTTTGTCTCAGCCATCAGGCGCCGCTTCAGCTCAGCGTAGGGGACCACATGCGCCGGATCGACCGCCTGCACGATGAGGTTGGCCATGCGGGCGATGGGCTTCTGGGTGCCCTGAGCGCGACCGTGGCCGTTGGAGTGAGGGTGACCGTCGATGGGGGTGCGGCTCTTGAGGAAGCCGCGCAGCACGCCCGCCTCAATGAGCGTGACGCGCTGCGCGGCGATGCCCTCATCATCAAAGTGATAGAAGCCGTTGAGGTGCTCACCCGCGTGGCGCTCCAGCGTGGGATCATCGAAGACCGACAAGAAGGCGGGGATGACCTTCGCCCCCACGCGCCCCTTGAACGTGCGGCCCTCCTCCTCATCGCGCTGTCGCTCGCCCTCTAGCCGATGCCCGATCGCCTCATGGAACAGCACGCCGCTGGCCTCGGGGGCGAGGATCGCGGGGCCGGTGTACGGATCGAGCGCGGGCGCAGCGCGCAGCGCGGCCAGCTCCGCGAGCATGGTGGTGACCTCGCGCTCGAGCGCCTCACGGGTGGGCAGCGCGGCGGCGGTGGGGGCATAAAACGAGCGCCCATGCTCAAGCAGCATCCCATCATCGGCGCGCGCTTGGGCCGAGATCTGGATCGAATAGATGAGGTGCTCATCCGCGATGTCCGCACCCTCGGAGCTGACCAGCAGGCGGCGAGTGTGACGCATCGTGACCTCCATGTTGGAGTCGATCACGTGCTCGGCCTTGAGCATCCGCGCGGTGATCTGGCGCGTGGTCTGCTCCCATGCGGCCTTATCAAGGGGGGCGTCGAGCACCGCGCCGCGAAACTTTTGAGGCTTCTCGCGCGAGAAGGAGGGCGCGTCGGTCTTCTCATCGGTGGCGTAGACCGCGCCCCCTTTCTTGGTGAGGTAGTCGCTCAGCGCCTTCTTGTAGACGCTGTCTGTGAGCAGCCACAGCGTGCCGCGCAGGCTGGTGAGGTCATCATCTAAGGGCGCGCGCCGATCGACCGGATAGTCGTTCATGCGGAACGCCTCGTTGTCGATGTTGGCGAAGTTGTCGAAGCTGTAATCGCCGACGCGCACCTCAGCGTAGAGGACGCGCAGGCGGCTGTCCTCACGCTCAGAGATGGCGCCGTACTTGCCCGTGAGCGAGACGGTGGTCTGATCTTTGAGCTGATAAGCGATGAAGTAAGGGGGCTCGTAGTCTTTGAACTTGAGGCGCGTCATGGCGCGCGTCAGCTCCGCCTTGAGGGCGCTGGTGAGCGCCTCACGCGAGGCGGCCGCCGCGCGCGCGGCGGCGCCTGGATCGGGGCGCGCGGGGGTGGCGGCGCAGCCCACGAGGCCGAGCCACAAGATCAGCGCCAAGCGGCCCCAGGTGCGATGCGTCATAGCAGCTCCAGCGCGGTGAGGTGAGCAGATGCAGCGATGGCGCGCGGCCACGACGCACAGCGCGCCCGCATGGCGAGCGGATCAGCGCACGTTCGCCTCGCGCCACGTCTCTAGGGTCTTCGGATCGCTCGGGTCGAGCGCGCGCGTGTACATCGCGTCCCAGACGCCGCCGTTGGTGCGATCGTCCTCATAGCCCCAGCGGCCCTTGAGCACGAAGTTGCCGTTGTCATCGGTGCTCAGCTTGAAGTAGCCCTGCCCCTTGCGGGTGCGCGTCGCGCTGGAGGTCTCCCCGGGCTCGATCCACTTGAAGGTCAGCAGATCGCCGTTGATGTCGCCCTCCAGGGTGCCACCATACTTATAGGTGTAGATGCCACGGATGGTGTCACCCACGCGGCGCAGGTACATCTGCTCGAACTGCTCCGAGTACCACACGCCCTCAAAGCTCGCGCCAGCGGGCATCGCGCCGGCCGAGGGGATGGACGAGGAGGCGCCGCCTGAGCAGGCGGGCGCAGGCGCGATCAGCGCGAAGAGCAGGAGCAGCGACAGCAGCAAGCGAGCAGAGGGCATGGGGCGCATCATCTCACACTCCAGCGGGGGGGAAATCCAGCCACCGCCGCAGAGTGTGGGCGCGCGCTGCGGTCGCGTCAAGCCTGTTGGCGCGCCCGCAGCTCGTGTGTTCAACGGCGCGACTCGCAGTAAGCGGGACACATCGGGGCATCCTGCTCGCAGGAGGGATCCTCCAGCGAGCAGCAGGAGCGGCTGCGCAGCTGACGGCACACCTCATCAGCCTGGCAGTCGCTCGCCCGCTCGCAAGCGCGCGCAGGCTCACAGATGCCCTCACAGGGGAGCAGATTGTCGTCACATGACACGTCATCTGGCCCACAGCAAGCGCGCGTGTGAGGCAGCGGCACGCAGCGAGGCGCGCTGGGAGAGCAATCCTCGTGACGCGTGCACTGCGTCGGCTCAGCGCAATCACACACCTGACAGCCTGAGGCTGGATCGGTCGCAAAGCCAAACTCACAGGCGAGGGTGCAGATGGGAGGATCACAGGTGACGGGCAGGCACTCGCAGGTGGGGCAGCCTCGCGCATCGCTCGCATAGCCACCAGGGCAATCGAGCGCGCAGGCAGGATCGGCGCACAGCACCTGCTCACAGTAGAGATAAGGGCAGCCCTGCTCATCTTCGCCGCGCGTCACGCTCTCGCCAGGCTCACAGACGGGGTTCGCCACCGGAGGGCAGCTGTGAGGCACACAGGCGCAGGTGTCGCAGCCGCGCGCGTCCTTGACGAAGCCGTCAGGGCAGGCCAGGTTGCAGGCGATCTCAGGGCACGAGACAGGCTCACAGTAGGGGTAAGTGCAGCCGCGCGCATCCACGCCCGTGGTGAGGACCTCATCGGGCTCACACCTGGGGGGCGAGTAGACAGGGCACTCTGGCGCGCAGCGCTCAGCGGAGGCGGTGACGTTTAAACACGCGGCATACGCGGCGCAGGCGTAGACCTCGCCATCCGCATCGCAGACCTCGACGTTGTCACTCGCGCAGCGGCGCCCCTCGTCGCAAGGCATTTGAGGTTCGGGGTTGTTGTCGGCGAAGATGCAGCCTGACAGGCAGCCGAGGGCGAGGGCGAGGGTGAGGATGTAGCGGGTCATGGCAGGCTCCTGAGTGAGCGTTCAATGAGCGACACCCTGCTCCTTTTGCAAGCCTTAGACCAATCGAGCGCGGCCGCCTGATATGCGGTCGCGCTCGATGATCTTAACGCAGAGGTGGGGGATTTCTGAGGTGAGCGCCTCAGAGATCTGGGGCGTGGCTCCAGACGAAGATCTCGCGCAGCTCGTGGGTCTGCTCAAAGAACAGGAGGCGCTCGATCAGCTCAGGCGTGATGGGGATGTTGCTCGGCGCGATGGGCACGCCTTGGCGGGTCTCTAGGGGGCGAGACAGGATCATGCCCTCGCGCAGCTTGTGAGCGGAGTCAAAGGTCAGCTCGCGGCGCGCGCGATCGTGCTGGAGCGAGAGCATCTGGGCGAAGCGCGACACCAGGGCCGGATCGTAGGCGCGACCCGCGCCTTGACGCAGCCGCACGAGCCCCTCCTCCGTGGTGATGCGCTCAGCGACGGGGGTGCGCCGCTGGCGCACCGTGCGCACGCGCTCAAACATGCTGCAGATCTTGAGGATCTGACAGTCACG
>CAYXWB010000296.1:4124-6618 GCA_964468515.1 uncultured Bradymonadales bacterium
TCGCCAAGCTCCATCACGGACAGGATGATCTGGAGGGTGGCGTCGAAGCTCTGCTGAAGCTCAGCGTAGAGCTGATCGATCTTAGCGCGGCTCTCCTCAAGGGCGCGGGTGCGCGCTTGGATGCGGCGCTCTAGCTCATCATTGATGCCGCGCAGGCGCTCATTCTGATGTTGAATGTACTCTTCATGATGGAGCTGATTGACGGAGAGGCGATGCTGCGCGATGGCCAAGTCGATGACATTGACAAACTCGTCATTGCGCCAAGGCTTGGTGATGAAGCGATAGACCTCACCATCATTAATGGCGCCCACGGCGGTGTTGATGTCGCTCTGGCCGGTGAGCAAGATGCGCAGGGTCTTGGGGCTGACGCTTGAGGCGTAGCGCAGCAGCTCAATGCCGGTCATGCCGGGCATGACCTGATCGGAGATGAGCAGCGCGATCTGCTGGCTGTCGAGGATGGACATGGCCTGAATGCCATTAGAGGCGGTCACCACCTCCACATCACGCTCGCGCAGCAGGCGCTCAACCGCGCGCAGGACGTAAGGCTCATCATCCACGACGAGCACCTGCGGGGTGCCAAGCTGAGGCTCCTCAAAGAACTCAAGCGGACGACTCAGCGGCCCCACTGTGCCTGTGTTGCTGAGAGGGCGAGGGTTTTGATGACTCATCAACCATGCCTCGGGCTTGGAGCACGCACGAGGTTCGCGAAGGGGCGAGGCCTGGGAGGGGCAACCCGGAGCCCCCCCTGTGCGTTTATTGTGAGAAGCGACAAGGCTGAGATCATTACAACTGCAACGATTCAGAAACGCAAGCGCTAACGCGATTGAGGCTTCTCACACTCGTGATTAAGGCGCCCGATCAGCGCGGCCGAACCAGCGCGGCGACTTGCTGACAGGCGCGGCTGGTGGCCGCAGGCAGGACCGTGGAGCTGAGCGCCCACGCCCCCGTGGTGCCCATGACCGCGGCGGTCGAGATCATGGCGCGCCAGCCCGAGCCATCTTGCAAGTGGCCCATCAGCAAGAACCACAGCGCGACCACGCCGCCGGCCACCACCGTGGTCAGCGCGGGGAAGATGGCCATGCCGATGGCGAGCTGCGCGCGGCTCGGCGCGGCGTTCTTCTTGAACACGCCGCCGTGCAGCACCATCGACGCGGCCAACATCCCGAGGCCCGCTCCGCCAAAGGCTGCGGCCACCAGCCACTTGCCAGGCGACAGATACAACAAGGCCCCAGCGCCTGCCAAGGTGGCCAGCGCGGGCAGCATCGTCATGAGCTGCTGCACCACACGCAGCGCGCGCGTGCGCGTCCAGATGAGCGAGGCCCAGCTGCCCCAGGTCAAGCTCACGACGCCTGCGGCATACGCCAGCGGCGCCACGCGCCACGGGCTCCAGCCTAGCAGGTTGGTGCAGACCACCCAGGTGGTGAGCACGGCTAGGCCGATGCTCGCGACGTTGATAAGGCCCCACAGGCCCAGCTCCACCAACACAGTGAGCGCGGGATGACGTTGTCTTGACATGATGCGACCTCATCAATCTGGAGTAACGGCTCAAGCTAACATCACTCTAACAGATTCGCCACCCCCTGCTATTTCCGAATCTGCACCACGCCCTTGTCAACCTCGGCCCGCTGCGGTATCCCTCGGCGCCGACGCCGCCGCGACGCCCAACTCGCCACCCTCGCTTCAGGCCAAGCCCCCATGCACACTCGCCACGCCATCATCCTCGCCGCAGGCCTGGGCAGCCGCCTCCAAGCGCAAGAAGGGCACAAGCTGCTCGCCATGGTCGGCGGCCGCACCCTGTTGTCACACCACCTCGACAACTTCAAGCGCTTGGGCGTCTCGCACATCACCGTCGTCACGGGCTATCGCCATGAGGCGCTTGAGCGCGCGGTCGAGGCCGCATGTGCTGGCGAGCGGTTGCAGGTGCAGACCTCTTATAATGCGCAGTTTCATGGCGCCAACGGCCTGTCCGTGCTCTCAGGCATCGCGCACGCACAGGCACACAACGCCTCCCACGCCCTGCCCTGCTGGCTCACGATGGCCGATCATCTCTTTGAGCCCGCCCTGTTCGACGACCTCGCCACCCGCGCGCCCTTTGCGCCCGAGATCGAGGGCGCGCTCTACATCGATCGCAAGCTCGACACCATCTTTGACATGCCCGACGCGACCAAGGTCGCGCTCGATGATGACGATCAGCTGCTCGCCATCGGCAAAGACATTGACCCTTATAACGTGATTGATGTGGGCCTGTTCTGGTGTGGCCCAGGCTTCATTGAGGCGCTTGAGGCCGAGCGCGACGCGCGCGGTGACTGCTCCACCTCGGACGCGGTGCGGCGGCTGAGCGCCAAGCGCGCGTTCGCGTTCCCGGATGTGGGCGCGGCGCTGTGGCAGGACGTGGACACGCCCGAGGCGCGCGCGCACGCAGAGATCCTGATCAAGCGCTGGGGTTAGCCGCGCGCCTCCAGCGGCGGCTGTGCGAGCGAGCGCGGCGAGGGCC
>CAYXWB010000297.1:0-6613 GCA_964468515.1 uncultured Bradymonadales bacterium
CCTCTCAAGGTGTCAGCGCGCCCTGCGCGCGTCCTCGCCTGCACAGCGCAGGCGGTCTAGGGCAGGTCGAGGGGCTTTAGGCGTAGTCGATCAGGTAGCGCAGCTCGCGCGCGTGATCCCACTTGAAGCGACCGCGCAGCAGCACGAAGACGCGGTTGTAGCTCTGGGACCAGCCCACCAGCTCCTCCAGATCATACTGATCGAACTTGCGACGCATGCCGATGCGCTCGCTCAGGATGAAGCAAGCGTCACCGCTGGTGAAGCTCAGCTCTTCTTGCTGCCATAAGAAGGGATCGAGCGCGAAGATCATGCCGTGCGACTCAGCGAAGTCGCGCGTCTCGCTCTTGCTCCACATACCCTGCGCTTGCCAGATGAGTGGCAGCTTGCTGGCTTGAGCGAGCTTGGCGAGCTCGACCATCAGGGCGCGGTTGGTGGCGTTGGGGGACAGCTCCGTGGGCGTCTCGATCACGAGCGCGCGCGCCGCCAAGGCGCGCGCTTGCTCCATGGTCTTCTCCCAGGCCGCTTGCAGCTCAGGGCTCAGCGTGGACGACTTGCGCCCAGCCTGCACCAAGAGCGCGTCGATCAGCTCGGGCGCCACATGCAGCATGAAGCAGAAGTTCTTGGGAGAGTCGACGCGCCAACGGTTGAGCGTCTTGAGCGTCGGGGTCACCTGAGGATCCAGGCGCACCTCCAGCGCGTTGCAGAGTTGAAAGTAGCGCTCCCAGCCTCGGGAGATCTCGTCGCAGCCGTAGAAGATTTTGCTCATGAGCAGATAAACGCGCGCAAAGAGGAGATGAGCCCGGCGCGTCATCACGACGTGCCGGGGAGGGCGGCGTTTACTCGAACGCCAGGACGCTCTCTGTATTATACTTGCCCACCAGAGAATCAACCCTCTTGAGCACATCCTCACGCTGTTGCCAGAAGATCCTCAGCGCGACGCGCTCCTCACGCGTGGCGTCAGGGAACAGCGCGCCGTCGACCGCCTCAGGCGTCATCAGCTGCAGCGCCCCCAGCAGCTGCGCGCTGAAGCGGCTCACCCAGCCGAAGCGACCGCGCACCGTGCCCGACGCGCGCCCTGGCCACGCGTTGCCGTGGAGGGTGGACATCAGCGCGCCGTCCACCAGCTGCGTGCGCTGTCCAAAGCGCTCCTTGTCTGGCGTGAAGCGATCACGGTTGTTGGTGAGGTAGTCCACGGTCATCATCCACGACAGCTGGCGCGCGAACTCGCGCGTGGTGAGGTCGTCTTGATGGCGCGCCATCACCTCGCGCATGGGCTCAGGCGCGGGGCGCATCAGGGGCGATAAGACCTTGCTCATCGGAGCATCGAGCGTGTCACCGCGCTCGGTGAGATCAATGAGCGCGCGCCACGAGTTGCGATACTCCAGCGGCATGGGCGAGGCCTGCGCGGGCACCTCTTGCAGCGCGCCAGCGAGCACCTCGCTCGCCGCATCGCCGCTCCAGATCACCTCACTTGGCGCCACGCTGGCCTCGCCGAGCGAGGCCAGCGTGGCGCGATCCAGCGTCGCGGCGCTGGTGCGTGGGATGATGAACGGGCAGGCCATCACCTCGCACAGTCGCCACGACGCGATCTCAGCGCGCCACGTATAGTCGCCGCGCTGCGCGGGCTTGAACAGGTGCGTCGTCACGCCATCGCGTGACAGCTCAAGCCGCCACACGCCGCGCTCCTCGGCCCAGCGCCCCTGGCGAGGGCCAAGCGCGCTCACGGGCTCAGGGGCGCTGGGTCGAAGCCCAGGATCGCGCGTGATCGACTGCGCGTAGAGCGCGCCAAGCTCGCTTGAGGGGTTGGGGTGCATCATCGCGGCCGCCATGATCTCGCGCGCCTCGCGATAGCGCTCCCCATCGACGAGCGCGCGCGCCGCGCGCAGCGCCGCCTCTTGATCCTGAGGACGCTCACGCCACAGGTGACGGAAGATCGCGCCCGCCGCGCCGTGCGCGCCCTGCTCGCGCAATTCCAGCGCCACGCTCTGTTGTCGCTCCTCTTGATGAGGATCTTGGCGCGCCGCGTCGACGCGCGTCATCGCCGCGCCCATCGCCTCAGCGATGAGCGCTGGGGAGGCCGCCTGGGACGGAGGCTGCGGGGCGTTGAGGGCGTCGCCCTCTCGGGGGGCGAGCTGAGCGGGCGCTGGCGGCGAGCCATCGCCCGCTAGGGGGTTGCGCTGCTCAAGCGGGATCACGCCGCTGGCGAGCAGGCCCGCGACGATGAGGGCGGCTAAAATCAGCACCACGATCGCGATCTTGCCTGCGCTTGGGTTGTCGCGTCGTGACGGCGCGAGCGGATCGAGCGGATCAGCCTCCTCCTCAACCGCGATCGACTCAGCCATGACCGGCTCACGCGCGGCGGTGGCGTCGTCGAGGTTGCTCGCAGGGGAGGGCGCGGATGATGGCTGCTCATGCGGCGCTGCGGCTAGCGGTGCGGGTGCGTCGAGCGTAGGGAGCGCGTCGCTTGGGGGCGCCTCCACGGGGGGAGCGGTGGCCTCAGCCACGTCGCTGGGCAAAGGCGTGAGCGGGCGCGTGGTCGCAGCCGGCGCGCTGACGCGCGCTGGCTGCTGCTCCTCTTCTTCGGGCAGCTCAAAGAGGCCCGACAGATCATCAAGCACATCTTCTTGCGAGGTGGCCTTGGGCTCAGGCAGCGTCGCGGGCTTCTCGTCGCTTGATGGGGCGCTGACAGCGGGCGTCATCGGCTCAGCGGGTGCGCTCTCCTCGGCGCGCGCGCTCACCGCCTCCCATGGGGGGCGAGTCAGCTCATCGACGCTGCGGCGACGATATTTGGCCAGCACGGCGTGCGCCTCCATCGCCATCTTCTTGCGCAGCTTGCGAAAGACCGGGTGCTCATTGATGGGCATCCAGTCGCCGTCAGCCTCGGCGATCATCTCCGCGCCCATGAGCACGCCCTGCTTGATCAGATCGGCCAAGCCGCGCTCATCGACGGGCTCATAGACGATGTCCTCCACCATCAGGCGGAAGTGGCCGTTGCCCAAGACCTCTAAGATCTCGGTGGTGGGCAGGCGGATGTGGCCGCTGCCGCGTCGCTCCGTGGCGCCGCCGAGGGTGACCGAGGACTCTTGACCTAGCCCCTCAGCCAGCGGACGGGCGAAGACGCCTGACTGCGACTCGCCAGCGCGCCTGCGGCGCGAGCGGATGATCTTGGGCTGATCCAGATCGCGCCCGACCTCGGCTAAGCCGCCCAGCGTGGGCAGCTGGGAGTGCTCCCCGCTCATGGAGGCGTCCGCCTCGTCATGCGCGCTGAACAGGCTGGGGTGTGTGTCTTTGACGGGGCTCGCTGCGGGCTCAGGCTCGGGTGCGGGCTCAGGCGTCTGCGAGGGCTCAGGCTCGGGCGCGTTGATGGCGATGGCCGGGGACGACGCCTCTTGGCGTTGCACGAGCGAGCGCTTGAGGGTGGCCAGCAGGGCTCGCCCGCTCGGCGCGCCTAACATCGTCTCTCGGAGCGCGCCCTCGGGCGGCGCGTCGAGCGCGTCATCCAGCGAGGCGCTGGCGTGAGGCGTCGCGCTTTGGGCTTCAGCCCGCGCGGGGGATGCTGTCGCCAGCGGCAGGTTGAGGTTGGCGGGGCCAGCGTAGGTCTGGTTTGTCGGCAGCTCAGCCTCATCAATGGCATCGGAGGCTTGCTGTAAGAACTCCTCATCAAAGAGGGTGTCAATGGCCGGATCGGTCTTGCCTTCCGGGATAGCGCGCGTCATGCCACGCGAGGAGGCGGTGTGGGCTTGGGGATCGAGCAGCGCGTCGAGCGAGGCGCTGCCTGAGTCCTCTGGGTTGCGCTCACCAGCGGGCTGGCCGGGCAGCTTGGGGGCGACGCGAGCGCCGCCCATCTTCTTCTTGAGCAGCGAGCTGAGGCCAGCGGGAGGCGCCGCCTCCTGCGCAGGCTTGTCAGCTGTGTCAGGTGTGACGCCTGCCTCGGTGGAGGCGGCCATGGAGGAGGCGTGCTCACCGAGCGAGGGCACATCGCCGCTCTCGCTGAAGATGTCGCCCGCCGAGACGCGGCCGCGCTCAGGGGGCGCGAAGTCATCAGGCGGCGGCTTGGCCGCCTCGACGACGCCCGAGGGGAAGAAGCTGTCTTCGAGCGCGGGATTGCGCGTGATCTCACTGGAGATGTCGCTGCGCATGGTGTTGCGCTCGGCCTCCACGATGTCGCGCAGATCAAAAGGCCCCGGCTCAACCTCATCGCTGTCCCAGCGCTGCTCGGGGGGGGCTTGGGCGGGCGCCTCCTCGGGGGTGAACTCCAAGCGATCGACGCCCAGCGGCGTCTTGCGCTGGTGGAGGCTGTCATCCTCAGCGCGTTCAAGCTCTTGGGTGCGGCGCAGGTGCGCGCTCTCAGGGGCCTCAAGGCTGGCGCGTGACTGAAGGCGCATGGCGTCCATCACGCGCCCATCATCGACGAACGTCTCCTCGCGCGAGAAGTCGCTGGTGGGGATGTGAGGGATGCGGTTGAAGCCAGGCAGTGACTCGTCGGGCTGATCCTCTGCGAACATGGGGCGAGGCAGCGGCAGCTCGCTGGCTTGAAAGGGCTGCGTCGCGCGCTGGTGCGGCGAGAGTTCTTGCGCGAGCTTGGGGGCAGCGAGCACGGGCGCGACAGGTTGCGTGACGCGCTGGTTTTGAGGATCAGGGCGCGCGGTCTCGATCGTCTCGATGAGCACCGCGTCGGATGACTCAGAGGCGGGCGCGTCTTCAGCGGGCTGTGTGGCGAGGCGCGCCTCAGGCTCGACCCGGCGCTGGAAGCCTAAGAAGGTGGAGCTGACGCCGACGCCCTCGTCTAAGAAGGCGTCGAACATGCCAAGGCTGCGCCGCTCTTGTGGGGCGGGCGGCTCAGCTTGGCCGATGCCAGGCGTCGAGGAGATGTCAGCATCGCGCAGCGCGTCGCGTGGGATCTCGCGCGTGGGCTCATCGCCCTCACCCTCGCCCTCACCCTCAGCGCGCGCTGTGCGTCGTCGCTTGAGCACCCCGCTGCCCATGATCTGTGCTTTGGGCGCGCCCTCGCGCGGCGCGCTCACCGCCGGCACGCCGCCTTGAGGCGTCTCTGCCGTGTGCGCTTGGGTGCGCGCTGCGCTCGCTGTGGCCGTTGGCACAGGGATCGCGGTCTTACACTTGGGGCAAGGGATCGGCCCTCGGGGCAACCTGCCTCGCTTGGCGGTCAGACGAAAAGACGCCTGACAGCCGGGACAGGTCAGCTCCAGAATACCGGGAGTCGGATCTCCCATGTGTCGCTCTCTCTCGGGGTAAGCGTGGTGCGCCGATCTCGCCACACGACAGCGGACGCGTCAAGGTGATGACTCTGGGGCGACTATAGCGCAGCGCGCGGTGAGGGACAATCACGCTCGCGCCGCCGCTCATCATGATCGCAGCGCGTCACGCGCGCCAGTTTTCTTGCGCGCGCGGCTCATAATCGACCCCAGCGCCTGCGCAGCGACCACTCCACGCCTAACAACAGCAAGATCAGCGCGAACGTCAAGGTGGCGTCCCACAGCTGGATCACGCGCCGCTTGTTCACCTTCATCGTGCGCGGCGGCTCCAGGCGCAGCCGCGACGGGCTGAAGTCAGGCAGCGCCTGGGCGCTCGCGCCGCTGGCCTGGGCGATCGCGCGCAGCAGATCATCGCGCGCGATGATCTGGCCGTGCTCATTGATCTGCGGGATCACCAGCACCGTCGTCTCATCGCGCAGCGCGCCGCTCGCCGTGGTCGCGCTCGCCACCAGCGTGTAGACGCCTGACTCGCGCGGCGCGAAGCTCAGCGCCGCTTGGCCGTTGAGCCCTGTCTTAAAGGGCAGGGTGGCGACCTCCACAGCGCTGGCATCATCATCGCCTAAGCTCTCCAGCGCGCGCCGTCGCACCACCACTTGCCCCTCCACATCTGAGGCGGGCGCGTAGTCGGGCTGCGCCACCAGCACCTGCGCCTTGACCGTGTCTTCGGGCGCCCAGGTGTCTTGCACGAGCTCCAAGCGCAGCAGCTTCAGCTCAGGATCTTGGATCAGCCACCGAATCGCGTTGGTCCAGAAGGTCTGATACTCGCGCGAGGTCGCCCCATCAGCCAGCGCCTCAAAGCCCCAGCGCCAGCTGTCATCGGTGGTCAGCGCCATGGTGCGCCCCTGCTCTTGTTGGCCCACGGTCAGCACGGGCATGGGCTTGCCGCCCGCGCGCAGGCGCGGGTGCGTCGCCAGCACCGTCGCCCCCTCGCGCGCTTGCAGCACGCGGTTGGTGCCACGCTGCTGGGGCAGCCCCTCCCAGATGCTCCTGTTCTGCTGCGGGTCAAACGCCAGCTGCGTGATAGGATGACGCGACCCAGCCTCAGTCAGCTCAGGGCGAAACGGCTCCAGATCGATCAGCTCACCGCCGCGCCCAGGCAGCTGCACGGGCAGCAGCTCCTCCAGCGCCGTGCCCGCGTAACCTCCCGACGCGAACGACTGTGCGCCGCCGACCATCGCGAACGCGCCGCCGCGCTTTACAAAGTCGCGGATCCCCGACAGGTATTGGCTCATGCGATAGGGGCCAAACTCGAAGTTCTGGAAGATCACCAGATCAAACGAGCCCAGCTCCTCATTGAACAGCTCATCGGTGGGGAAGGGGATGAGGCTCATCTCCTCGGT
>CAYXWB010000298.1:0-6550 GCA_964468515.1 uncultured Bradymonadales bacterium
CTGGCTTAGAACGCGAAGGCGCGCGCAGGACCCCAGAGCGGGCGCAAGCGGGCGCAAGCGGGGGTCGCGGGGTTCTGGTTGACGTTGTAGGCTGCGCTCGACTAAAACAGGCGCCGCGCGCGCGATCAACGCCTCTACGCTCACATCGCACAAGAGACACACGCCTGTGTCATTGACCTCGCGACGCTTGCACCGAGTCCTGCATGCCCGAGCTGCGCAAAGATCCCCTCCACGGTCACTGGGTGATCATCGCCACCGAGCGCGCCAAGCGCCCGAGCGACTACACCTTCTCTCAGCGCTCGCTCAGCGCGCCGTTTTGCCCCTTCTGCCCCGGTCACGAGGACGCCACGCCCCATCGCATCGCCACCTACCATGGCGATGACCCCAACGCCCCCTGGCAGGTGTGCGTCATCCCGAACAAGTACCCCGCGCTGCGCGTCGAGGGGCAGGTCAGCCCCTTCGCAGAAGGCCCCTACGACGCGCTGCAAGGCGTGGGCGCCCATGAGGTCATCATCGAAGCCGCCGAGCACGTCAGCGCGCTCACCGCCTTGAGCGTCGCGCAGACCGAGCTGGTCGTGCGCGCGTGGCGCGAGCGTGTGGCCGACCTGGCCGGCGACTCTCGCCTCAAGTGCGCGATCGTGTTCAAGAATCATGGCGCGCAAGCGGGCGCGAGCTTGGAGCACGCGCACAGTCAGCTCGTGGCGCTGCCGATGATCCCCTCGCGCCATCAGCGTGAGCTGGAGCGCGCGCGCGCTTACTTTGAGTTCAAAGGGCGCAGCGTCTTCGCTGACATCTTGGCCCACGAGCTGCGCGATCGCAGCCGCCTCATCATTGATGATCCCGACCTCGTCGCCTTCGCCCCCTATGCCTCGCGCTCGCCATTTGAGGTCTGGATGCTGCCGCGTCGCCCGCGCGCAGCCTTTGAGTCAGGCGACGCCGCCCAAGACCGCGCGCTCGCGCGCGTGCTCAACGCGCTGCTTCGACGCATGGAGCGCGCGCTCAACAGCCCGCCGTTTAACCTCATCTTGATGAGCGCGCCCTACGGCCAAGGCGCGCGCCAGGACTACTGCTGGCGCGTCGAGATCATCCCCGCATTACAACGCTTCGCAGGCTTCGAGTGGGGCAGCGGAGATTACATTAACCCCACGCCGCCCGAAGACGCCGCCAGGCACTTGCGCGACATTGAGCTGGATTGACCCCACCATGGATCTGAAGAACTACATCCGCACCCAACGCCAGACCAGCAGCGAGGCGAACCGCCCGCTGCATGTGCTGTTCGCCTCCTGCGAGGTCGCCCCCTTCTCTAAGACCGGCGGCCTGGGCGACGTCGCCGCTGCCCTGCCCCAAGCGCTCGCGCGCCTGGGACACCACGTCACCATCATCACCCCCCTCTACAAGCACATCGACCCCGCGCGCTTGAGCCTGAGCCGCCGCCTGCTGCCGCTGGAGATCCCGCGCCAAGGCGCCAACCGGCACAAGGTCGAGGCGCACATCCTTGAGGGGCGCATGGAGGGCGGCGTGCGCGTGCTGTTCCTCGACGTGCCAGGCTTCTTCGATCGCACAGGCCTCTACGGCTATGACGCCGACCAGTACGCGGACAACGCCGCACGCTTCGCGCTGTTCAGCCGCGCCATCGTCGAGGTCGCCAGGCTCGCGCCCGTGGCCTTTGACGTGGTCCACTGCCATGACTGGCACACAGCGCTGGCGCCGCTCTATGCGCGCCACTATTACGAGCGCGAGCTCGACGCCACCGCCTTCATCCTCACCATCCACAACCTCGCCTATCAAGGCCGCTTTGACCAAGATCAGTTCGCCTCCACGGGCCTGCCCAAGAAGTACCAGAGCGACGCCTATCTGCTCCAAGATGGCCAGCTCAACTTCCTCAAGGCGGGCATCCAGATGGCCGACGCGGTCACCACCGTGAGCGCCACCTACGCGCAAGAAATCCAGACCGAGGCGTGCGGCTGCGGCCTGGAGCCCACGCTGCGCGAGATCGCCGCCGAGGGCCTGCTCAGCGGCATCCTCAACGGCGCCGATTACAACATCTGGAGCCCCGCGCGCGATCGTGAGATCCCCGTGCGCTACAGCGAGGAGACGCTCAACGGCAAGCGCCAGAATAAGGCCGCGCTCCAGCACCTGTTCGCCCTGCCCATCCGCCCCACCCTGCCGCTGCTGGGCTTTGTGGGTCGTCTCACCGAGCAGAAGGGCCTCGACCTGCTCTTGCCCGTGCTAGAGCAGCTGCTCGGGCAGATGCAACAGGAGCGTGAGGGCTTTCAGGTGGTGTTCTTAGGCGAAGGTGACGCCAGCTACAAGGCGCGCCTTGAGGCGCTCGCCGCGAAGTATCCGCGCCGCGTCAGCGTGAAGCTGCGCTATGAGGAGGCCGTCGCTCACCAAGTCCAGGCGGGCGCCGATATCCTGCTCGTCCCCAGCCGCTTTGAGCCCTGCGGTTTGACCCAGATCTACGCGCTGCGCTACGGCACCCTGCCCTTGGTTCATGCGACGGGTGGCCTGGCTGACACCGTCATCGACGCCGACGCTGACCCCGAGCAGGGCACGGGCTTCAGCTTCAAGCCCTACACCCAAGAGGCGCTGCGCGACGCGCTAGATCGCGCCATTGAGCACTCGCGCCACTATCGCCGCTGGCGCCCGCTCATGATCCGCGCCATGGCCAAGGACTTCTCTTGGGAGGAGTCCGCGCGACAATACGACCAGCTCTATCGCACCCACATGGGCATCGATGAGCTTGATGATCAGGACGCCTCCTGAGCCCCGACGCGACCTCACAGCCCACGGCCGCTCAGGACGCCCGCGCCGCACACGGCGCGGGCGCCCCTCCCCTCACCCACGCCGCGACGAGGATCGCCCCATGAGCGATAACCTGACCCGTCTTGAGACGCTCAACCAGCGCGCAGAGCAAGGCGGCGGCGCCGCCCGCATCCAGCGCCAGCACGACGCAGGCAAGCTGACCGCGCGCGAGCGCATCGCCCTGCTGCTCGATCCTGGCTCCTTTGTCGAGCTGGACAAGCTCGTCACGCACCGCTGCACTGACTTTGACATGCAGGCGCAGAAGATCCCCGGCGACGGCGTCGTCACCGGCTATGGCAAGATCGACGGCCGCATCGTCTACGTCTTCGCCCAAGACTTCACGGTCTTCGGAGGCAGCCTCTCCGGCGCCTATGCCCAGAAGATCTGCAAGGTCATGGATCTGGCGATGAAGTGCGGGGCACCTGTCATCGGCCTCAACGACTCGGGCGGCGCGCGCATCCAAGAAGGCGTCGTGAGCCTGGCGGGCTACGCCGACATCTTCTATCGCAACGTGCGCGCCAGCGGCGTCATCCCGCAGCTCTCCGCCATTCTTGGCCCATGCGCTGGCGGCGCGGTCTACAGCCCCGCCATCACCGACTTCATCTTCATGGTCGATCAGACCAGCTACATGTTCATCACTGGCCCCGACGTGGTGAAGACCGTGACCAGCCAAGAGGTCACCAAGCAAGAACTCGGCGGCGCGCAGGTCCACAACGAGATCAGCGGCGTGTCTCACTTTGAGGCGCCCGATGAGGCCACCTGCATCGCACAGCTGCGCGCGCTGCTGAGCTACATCCCCTCCAACAACGCCGATGATCCGCCCTTCGTGCCCACGCGCGATCCCGCCGATCGCCGCGACCCCAGCCTCACCAACCTCGTGCCTGAGCACGCCTCGCGACCCTATGACATCAAGGCGCTGATCCTCGCCATCGTCGATGATGGCGACTTCTTCGAGGTCCAAGAAAGCTTCGCGCGCAACATGGTCATCGGCTTCGCGCGCATGGGCGGCCGCTCAGTCGGCTTCGTCGCCAACCAGCCCGCCCACCTGTCGGGCTGCCTCGACATCAACGCCAGCGTCAAGGCCGCCCGCTTCGTGCGCTTCTGCGACGCCTTCAACATCCCACTCATCACCCTCGTCGACGTCCCCGGCTTCTTGCCAGGCGTCGATCAAGAGTATGGCGGCATCATCAAGCACGGCGCCAAGCTGCTCTACGCCTTCGCCGAGGCCACCGTGCCCAAGCTCACCCTCATCACCCGCAAGGCCTACGGTGGCGCCTACGACGTGATGAACTCCAAGCACATCGGCGCTGACATCAACCTCGCCTACCCCACCGCCGAGATCGCCGTCATGGGCCCCGATGGCGCGGTCAATGTGGTGTTTCGCAAGGAGCTTGACGCGGCCGATGACGCGGTCGCGGCCAAAGACAAGCTCGTCTCACACTACCGTGACACCTTCGCTAACCCCTTCAAGGCGGCGGAGCTTGGCTACATCGACGAGATCATCGACCCGCTCGACACGCGCCCGCGCCTGATCCAGTCGCTGGAGATGCTGCGCTCCAAGCGTGAGAGCCTGCCGCCCAAGAAGCACGGCAACATCCCCCTGTGAGGCAACCTGTCTTCGCGTGAGCACCAGACGCGAGCGATGTCTGACAGGCCTTGAGCTGCTCCGCCTTGCGCGCGAGGTCAAAGGTGCAGGTCATCACCACCGACTTGTCATCGCTAGGCAGCAGCACCTGATACAAATACAGGTTGTGATTGTTGAGCTTATAAGTGGCATGAATCTCAATGACGCTCCTCTTGGCGACCGTGGCCTTGCCATACTTCACCCAGGTGTAGGCCTCAAACATCTTGCCATACTGTTGAGACAACACCTCACGCAGCTCTGCCAATTGTGCCTCATTGGCAGGATCAAGCGGCTGCGCGATCACCACCGCGTTGAGGTTATCTCGAAAGTCTCCACCGACTGACTTCTCGCGAAGATCCATAAACAGCACGTCGGTCTGATCCGGCTTGTAGGCGTCGCGCAGCGAGGCGGGCAGCGAGGCCATCTGCGCCTCACTGAGATACGGCGAGGCGATGCCCCACTGCGGCGGCGGCACGAGCGCGTAGCCCTTCTCGCTCTTGAAGCGAGACGACTCGACCTCGCCCGATCGCTTGGCGGCGCGCTTGGACTCCTTCGCGGGCGCTTTGACCTTCTTGTCAGGCTTAGGCTTGGCGCTTTCTTGTGCTGGCGCTGACGATGCGACGAACATCACCATCAAGCCCATCACCAGCGCGCGCATCGTCACTCGTCCCATGCTCACCTCTCGCTGCGCGTCACGCGCGCTTATCAGCCGCGAAAGCAGCTAAAATCACCACCCGCCGATCCCACATAGATGGCACCATCCACCACGATCGGCGTCGACAGTGTACGCCCGCCCATGTTCCCCTTCCAGATGAACTTCCCAGTCTTCGCGTCCAGCATATACACGAACGGATCGCGGCAGCCGAAGATCACGCGCTCGCCCACCACCGCCGCCGAGCTCCAGATAGGACCGCCCGCCTTGTAGCGCCACTGCTCCTTGCCTGTCTTCGCGTCGAAGCAATACATGAAGCCGTCTTGGCCGCCGATATAGACGCGCTCGCCCACGATCGCTGGCGTGCTCCACCAGCCGCCTGTGTTGGCGAACGACCACACCAGCTTGCCCTTCTGGCTGCGATCAAAGCAGTACAGCTTCGGCGCCTTCTCCTCGGCGGCGATATACACGCGCTCCTCGACCACCGCCGCGGAGCCGTCCGTGTCATCGCCCGTCTCGACGCGCCACTTGATCTTGCCGCTCATCGCGTCCAGACAATACAAGAACCCATCATAGGTCGCGGCGAACACCTCGCCATCGACCACGGCCGGTGAGGTCTCTGAGCCGTTCGAGCCTGCCATCGTGCCCGGCCCCGTGCCGCCGATCTCCGTCTCCCAATGGGGCTTGCCATTGGACGGATCCAAGCAGCGCACAAAACCTGCCTCCCCCGCGATGTACAGCTTGCCATCGACCACGACAGGCGATGAGTCGCAGTCGGTGCCCATGTGCCTACGCCAGACCAGCTTGCCTGTGGCAGCGTCAATGCAGCGCAGATAGTCATCCGTGTTACCAATATAGATGCGATTCTCATAGACGCATGGCGAGCCTTTGAACATGCGCTCGCCCTTATGCCTCCAGCGGATCGCGCCGGTAGCGGCCTCATAGGCGTAGACGTAGCCGCCCTGGCTACCGACAAAGACGTAATCGCCGAGCTTCACGGGCTGACCTGACCAGCCTGTGCCAGTCCAGGTCACGGATTTGCCCCGCAGCTTGGTGTGGAACTTCGCCATCGGCTGACGCCACGCCAGAGCCAGCGTGTCAGGGACAGGCCCCGTCCCATAGAAGGTGTGCGAGGGGTTGCCGCGAAACATCAGCATCGTGTCAGGGGCAGCGCTGACCTTACCGTACTTCCAAGCGGGCAAGGCGAGCGGCGCTCCTGTCAGCCCAGCAGGCTCGCTGAAGTTTCTCTCAGGGTCATGCTCATCCGCGGCGCTGTTCTGAGCAGACGCGACGCTCGGCAAGGCGGCGCCTGCGGCGCAAAGCCCGAGCGCGCGTAAGAAGAGACGACGGTTCAGCTCAGCTCGTGATGACATGGAGGGCTCCTGATCCTGCGGCGAGTGTGGCGCTGCTGTCTATCATAGAACAAGCGCGCGACGCAGGTTCTTCACGCCACACCACGCTCACGGCTC
>CAYXWB010000299.1:0-6516 GCA_964468515.1 uncultured Bradymonadales bacterium
CGCCAACCCATTTTTTATAGCGAAGGCCCCGCTGACATTAAATTGTCAGCGGGGCTTTTGTGTTTCTTGCCTTTGAAGTTATCGTGGCATCTTTACATCTGCGCTTTAGAGATGTTTTGACATGTGCGAGAATAGTTGCGCCTGTTCAAGTGTTTCGAGAGCGGCGCCAAGGAGGCGCGAGCTAACGCGCGAGTGCCATGGTAGGCGCGCCCCAGTGCAGGAGCGTCGATGACGCGCCCCGAGCGAGAGCGACTGCTCCAGATCGAGGTCGAGGTGTTGAGCCCGCCCTCACTCATTGAGAACACGCTGACCTTATGTGAGGTTCGCACCGTCGCGGACCTGCTGTCTTTGGACATGTCACGCGTGAGCACGATGCGCGGCGTGGGCCGGGGCAAGGTCGAGGCGCTGGAGCTGTTGCGGGCGCGCGCCCGTGCGCTGCTGGATGGCGGCGAGCTGTTGGAAGAAGAGGAGGAGGCCCCGACGCTGCTTGATGAGCTGGCGGCCGCTGGGGTCAACCTAGAAGAGCCTTGGGAGCTGATCCTCAAGGATCTGGGCCAGCGCGCGCGCACCGTGTTTCAACGTGAGGGGATGACGACGCTGCGCGATGTGGTGGTGCGCTATGAGTCTGGCTCGCTCACGCGCTTGCCTGGCTTTGGCGCCACCACGCTGCGCGAGGTCGGCGGCCGCTTGGATCGGCTCGTGTCGGTGGGGTTAGAGGCGTTCTGGTATGGCCCCCAGGGCAAGCCAGCGTCGCTTGGTGAGACGCTTGAGCGGTTCTTGGGGGAGCTGTCGGACGAAGATCGCGCGCTGGTGGAGCGCCGTCACCTGCACCATGAGACGCTGGAAGAGCTGGCCACGGCGCTGGGGGTGACCCGCGAGGGGGTGCGTCAGCGCTTGGAGCGCGCGCTGTCGATAGGGATGCGCCGCTACAGCGATCTGGTGAGAGAGCACTTGGGGGCGGTGATGGGGCTGCTGCGTCATCAGGGCGGCCTGATGTCACGCGCGTGGGCGTTGGAGCGCGCTGGTGAGGGCGTCGATGAGCCCTCCTTCCTGCTCGCGATGGCGCTCATCGATCTGCCGCTCCACTCGCCGTGCCCCAGCCTCTGGTGTGCGCTGGATGTGGCCGAGTATCAGCGCGTGGAGCAGGAGCTGCAGCGCGCCTTTGAGCGCTGCGGTCAAGACATGGTGCCGCTGAGCACGGCGCGCGCGTGGGCCTCACAGCTGGGGCTAATGTGTAGCGATGAGCTGATGGCGATGTGGCTTATTGAGCGCTGGGACACGTGGCGTCAGCGCGACGCGGTGTTCAACCCTTGGCTCGACACGCCCGCGCTGTATGCCTCACTGCTGGAGAGCTTGGGCAGAGCGGCGAGCCTGAGCGAGGTGGCGCAGGCCATCCAGGCGCGCTATCAGCTGGATGAGGCGCCCAGCGAGCGGCACGTCTACGCGAACTTGCAGCGCGCGCCCGAGGTCTACTATGTGGATCGCGGCACCTACGCGCATCAAGCGCACCTGCCGATGCCGCTGGAGCAGCTGGAGCGCGCCGCGCAGCGCGCGATCGACGCGCTGCAGGGGACCTCGCACGCGGTGAGCGCGTCGATCTTCCTCGACGCGCTGCGGGAGCAGGGGCTGGTGAGCGACGCGGTGTCATCGCTGCTCTTGCGCGATGTGATGGGGCGAGATCCGAGGATCC
Organism: uncultured Bradymonadales bacterium; assembly: GCA_964468515.1. Taxonomy (GTDB): domain Bacteria; phylum Myxococcota_A; class Bradymonadia; order Bradymonadales; family Bradymonadaceae; genus CAYXWB01. Next base: position 1,691 of record CAYXWB010000299.1, read on the forward strand.
GCACCTTCCAGTCGACTGACTTTGTCGCACACTTGGACAGCTTCAAGGGCCAGCGCAAGACGCAGGAGGATCACATCACGCGGATCCTGCTCGACGCTGGTGAGCCGCTGAGCTGCGATGAGGTGTGCGCGCGCTTTCCGGCGTTTTTGACCTACAACCGCAACGCCATCTACATGACGTTGAGCCAAGCCCTGGACGTGATCAACCTGGGCCAGGGGCGCTTCTTGCATCGCGACGCGATCGGGCTGACGCGTGCGGTGCAGGAGCGGCTCTTGGGCGCGGCGGCTGAGCGCTTGGCGCAGGCCAGCTGCCCGATGTCGAGCGCGCTGCTGTTAGAGGAGCTGTCAGCCAGCGCGCCAGCGGCAGCTTTCTTGAGCGCGCTGGCGCATGGGCCGACGATCTTGTGGGCGATGCTGCGTCAGCGCCAGCAGGTGATCGCGGGCCGGGGGGAGCTGTTGTTGCATCGCAGCGCGTCGCGCGGCGAGGAGGACCCGCTGATCTGGGCGGCGCTGGAGCTGCTAGAGCAGCGGGTGGTGATGACGCCGAGCGAGCTGCGCCGGGAGCTGGTGGCGCGCTACGGGTATGCGGCCAGCCACGGGCCTGTGTATGACGCGCTGGATCGTGCGGAGCGGCGCGGGCAGGTGCGGCGGTTGTTCGCGCGCTATCGTGTGTTGACGCGCCACGATAACACGATCATCTTCGACGCGCTGTCGCGCCGCGAGGACTTGGACACGCTCACCGCTGAGCAGCTGTGCCGAGATCCTGAAGAGGCTGAGCAGTGGCTCGCCACGCTCGCGGGCGCTGTTCACCAGAGCCTCATGCCTTAAGGGATGAGCTTGTGAGCGAGGCGGCTGACCTGAACTGGTGGAGCGCGTGACACTATGAGCCAGTCAAGCGAGCCGCGCGTGTGGCGCTGGCTATATTGGGGGAGCTTCGGGCTCATCGTCTTGGGGTTTCTGTGCGCCTGCCTCTATGAGATCGCGGGGCCATGGCGCTGGGGGCACAACGGCTACAACGGCGCGGCGTTCATGCACGCGGCGCGCAACGCGCTGCGCTTTGGGATCGTGGGTCAGGCGCAATATTATATGGGGCTTGAGCCGCCTGAGCCGACGATGCTCTACACGCATCACCCGCTGCTGTTGCACGCGCACTTGGTGTTGAACGTGGCGCTGGGCGGCGCGCGTGAGGTGATGGGCAGGTTGGTGCCAGCGGCCTACTCGATGGGCATGCTGCTGATGATCTTCGCCATGGGGCGCCGCTTCTTGGGGCGCGCCGAGGGGCTGGTGGCGGCGGCGATCTTCGCGTTGACGCCGCTGCATCTGATCTGCGCGAACATGATCAACCATGAGCAGGGCGGGATCTTCTGGGCGCTGGTGATGCTCTACGCTTACTTGCGCTGGTGTGAGGCGCCCTCAGCCAAGCGCGCGGTGTGGACGCTCGTGGCGACGTCGTGCGCGGCGCAGTTTGACTGGCCCGCCTATTATATGGCCTTCATGATGGCGCTGCACCTGGGGGCGTGGGGGCTCAAAGGGGTGCGGGTTGAGGGGCGCTGGCGCTGGCCCAAGCCGTGGACGCTGCTGCTGATCTTCAGCGCGGTGGTGCTGGCGAACTTCTTCGGGTTCTTCGCCTGGATCGCGCACACGCGCGGCTCCATTGACAACATGGTGCGCGCCTTCACGCTGCGCACCAGTGAGCCTGCGCACTACTGGGAGCACATCCTGGCGCGCGAGGACGCGCTGCACGGCGATCACCTGGTAGCGCTGCTGCTGATCTGGATGGTGTGGTCGCTGGTGCGGCTGGTGCGCGGCAAAGCGCGCCTGATCGAGCTGGTGCCCTGGATCTTCGCCGCATCGCAGGCCATCCACTCCACGGTGTTCAAGCACGCGGGGATCATCCACGCCTACTGGGTCTACTACCTGGGACCGGCGCTCGCGCTGGGCGGCGCGATGGTGCTGGTGGACGCATGGCGCTTGATCAAGGGCCGTGTGCCGCGACTGCCACAGTGGCTGCCATGGGTCATCGGCGCGATCATGCTGCTGGGCCAGAGCGTCATCGCCGCGCGTCAGTGGCGCTGGGGGGTGGACTCGGGGCATGTGTCGTATGTGGGCGGCTACAACGATCAGCACACGCAGGTGCAGCTGCTCAAGTGGGTGGCCGCGCCGCGTGAGCGTGAGACGACGACCTACTTGCTCGATCCGGCCCTGCACTCGCGCATTGAGCAGCACTATTACCTCGACGCGCCACACGCGGTCAGCGGGCCGCGCAGGTTGCAGGTGCGTGATGGCGTCAGCGAGGTGTTGGTGGTGGATCTGGCGCGCGCGCGTCATCCCGCGCTCTTGCGCCAGCTCGCGGAGCGTCATGGCGCGCGCGTGTTGGATGAGCGCTACGCGGTGTTCAGCGCCGATGGCGAGGCAGGCCAAGTCACGCTGTGGCAGACGCGCATCTTGCCCAACCCCTGGTGGTGGTGGATGGTCAGCGGCGCCCACCCGCGCCAAGTCATTGAGCCCGTGGCGCTGACCTCGGCGCAGGCGATGGCGCGCGTGTTCGGGGCGCCCGGCGCCACGGGGCGCGAGGTGGGCTGGATGGGCGGCAAGGGCGGCTGGATGACAGGCTGGCGCTGCGGGCCATCGCAGGCGATGACCGCGCTGGAGGTGCAGCGCTCGCGGGGGGGCAACCTCATCGCGGCGGCGCGGGTGTGGTGTCAGCCGGTCGCGCCGAGCGACGCCGATGCGGTCGCCAGTGGCGCTGCTGTGGCGGCGTCTGCGCCGCGCCCTGGGCTGTGGATGGGCAACTATAACCCGAGCAGCCACGCGCCCCAGCGGCTGGCCTGCGAGGCGGGGGAGGTTCCTGTTGGCGTGTTCGGTCGTTCTGGTATGGTGATCGACGCGATCGGCCTCATCTGCGCCTCACCCGACGGCAAGACCACGCGCCGCACAGACCTCATCGGCGGCGGCGGTGGGTTTGAGGGCGAGCTGATGTGTCCGCCTGGGGGTGTGATGAATGGTCTGCATGGGCGCACTGGCGCGCTCGTTGACGCGGTCGCCTTGGCATGTTGGAGTGCCGCTCCTGGGCCCTGAACAACCCTCCTCACTGACGAGTCCGCGCGCGTGAGCTCACCCGATGTCAGCCTGATCATCCCGGCCTATAATGAGGCCGCGCGCCTGCCTGACACCTTGCGCACGGTGCTCGCCTATCTCGACGCGCAGGCGCTGTCGGCTGAGCTCATCGTGGTCGATGATGGCAGCCAAGACGCCACCCCGCAGCTCATCCAAGACGCCGCGCAAAGAGACCCGCGCGTGGTCGCGTCGCTGTCGCCGCACAACCGAGGCAAGGGCGCGGCGATCGCGCGCGGTGTGGCGCAGGCGCGCGGGCGCTATGTGATCTTCTTCGACGCCGATCTGTCCTATGACCTGTCACTCATTGAGGTCGCGATCGACGCGCTTGAAGGCGGCGCGGAGGTTGTCATCGGCGCGCGCGATCTTGGCGAGGTGGACGCGCGTGAGGCCTATGGCGCGGGTCGCCGCGCGGCGACCCGCGTCTTCAACGGCTTGGTGGAGGCGGCGCTCGGGCTCGGGGTGCCAGATACGCAGTGCGGCTTCAAGGCGTTCCGCTTGGAGGTCGCGCGCGCGCTGTTCGCGGTGCTTCAGGTGGAGCGGTTTGGCTTTGACGTGGAGCTGCTGTCGCTTGTGCGGCGCTGGTCGCTGCGCCTGACGCGCATCCCTGCGGTGATGCGCGATCGCGAGGGTAGCTCCGTGCGGCTTGGGCGCGACAGCGCGCAGATGATGCTCGATATTTGGCGCATCAGGCGGCGTCATCGTCGCGGGGACTATCCGCCTCGGCCTGCCAGCCTGTGAGGCGCAACCCCAACCCCCCAAGCGCGCCGACGATGAGGTTGGCTACCACCTGCGCCAAGTGAAACAGCGTGGCGAGGTTGAGCGCCATCGGCGCGTCGACCTCGAACAGCCTCAAGGCCCATAACACCGCGAAGTGAAAGGGGCCGATGGACGCTGGCCCAGCGGGGACCAAGATCCCCACTGAGGTCGCGCCTAAGAGCACGAAGGCTGCGACTGGGGGCAACCCAAGCCCCGCGCTCTCAAACAACAGCAAGAGGGACAGGCCATTGCAAGCCCACAAGAGCAGCGACAGGGCCAAGTAGCGCCCCAAGAGCCCCGGCTGCATCAGCGCGCTGAGGCCAGCGTTGAAGCGTTCAAGCGCGCTGAGCGCGCGCTGTAAGAGGTTGGGCCAGCGACGCAGCAGGCGCGCGGCCAAGCGCGCCACGGGCGTGCGCGCGAAGGCGGCGGCCCACACCGCGAGCGTCGCCAGCGTGAACGCGCCGCCCACGAGCCAGCCCGCGCGCTGGATGGTCGTGGCGGCGTCGTGAGCGCTGGCGAGCGCGTGGCCTACCCACACGCCAGTGCCGACGAGCATGAGGCCCACCAGCAGCCCATCAATGAGGCGCTCGCTCACCACGGTCGCGGCCGCTTGGCTGACCGAGACGCCGCGCGGCGAGGCGATCATCACGGGGCGCACGAGCTCCCCTAAGCGCGCGGGCAGCAAGAAGATGGCCGTGAGGCCGACCGCCCCGACGCTCAGCGCGCGCGCGCGACGCGCCTCGCCTAACACGCGCAGCTGATCCGCCCAGCGCGCCAGGCGGATGAGCTGGATGCCGCAAGCGGCCGCCACATAGAGCGCCCACCAGGGCCAGCGGATCTGATCGAGCGCATCGCGTGCGGCGCCTAGGTCGACGCCGCGCGTGGCGAGCCACAAGAAAAGCGCGCTGCTCAAGAAGCCCAAGAACAGCGCGCGCCAGGGCCAGCGTCGCGACC
>CAYXWB010000300.1:0-6476 GCA_964468515.1 uncultured Bradymonadales bacterium
GAGGGAGGCGTGGCAAGTGCCACGTCGACCGATGCTCGACGCTGCCATCGCTGTCGCTTCGCCGGCTGCCGACGGGAGGTTTTTCGGATACTGCCTCAAGTGCGATGGCCCCAAGCGCGCTTGGAGGGCGGCCCAACCGCTCGCTCATGCGCCCGACGCAGCGCGCGCCTGCCATGTGGCCCGATCAAGCTGATAGACAAAGCAGTCATCGTCGTTGAACCGGCGCCGCTCGACGAGCTCAAAGCCCAGCCGCTCATAGAACGTGTGCGCGCGCGTGTTGGTCACCAGCGGATCGATCAGCACCGCCGTGACCTCGGGCGGCGCGAAGCAGCGCTCCAGCGCCAAGCGCATCATCTGCGTCCCATAGCCGCGCCCTAAGCTTGCTTCATCGCCGATCCAGATGTCGATCGCGCGCAAATGCTCGGGGCAATCGCCCCAATAGTGGCTGTCCTCCAGCGCAGGATCAATGATCTGGATGACCCCGATGGGCACATCGTCTAACTGCGCGATGAGCTGCTCGCGCCAGTCTGGATCACGCGTCAGCTCCTGTCGCCAGTCCCACTCATCGGTGGGATCGCACGCCACCACATGCGGCTGCTCGTCCCATCGCTCAATCAGCTCTAGATCCTCGATCGTCGCGGCACGCAGCGTGATCATCGCCTCTCTCCTTAGCTCTATATGTCATCGTCATCGCTGCTGCGGCGCGCCTGTCACGCGCGCCGCTCGGGCAGGCTCAGTACCCAAGGTATTCTAGCTCATCATCTTCAAGCGTGTGGATGCAGGCGCGGGTGCCATGCTCACCCGTCTCAGGATGATAATAGGGCTCGGTCTCTTTGAGGTTTCGCAAGATCAGCTCAAGCTTCTGGATCTGCTCGCGCTCCGAGTCGATCATCGCGCGCTCTCGCGTGATGTTCGCGATCACGCCCGCAGGCACCAGCGGCTGATCGCCCTCAGCGCCCTGCGACTGATACGACGTGTATGAGGATCGATCGCCCTCATGTTGATAACGCATCACCAGCTCGGCGAGTCGCTCAGGGCTGAGCTGATACTCCTCGCGAAGGCGCAGCAGGCGCGCCTCGCGCTGCGCGATCCGCTCGCGCAGCTCAACGATCTTGTGCGTCATCGACTCGCGCAGCGCCTCGCTCGACTTGGTCTGATAGCGCACACCCTCAAACCGCTCGCTCGCTCTCATCATCATACCCATCTCATGCTCCTTGAGCTCGCACCTTGCCTTGCGCGCGCCGCGACCACCGTGACGCCGCGCCTCAACGACGATGGCTTACGCGCAACAGACACACCGCGGCCTGGACGCACAGCACGCGCTGCGCGACGCCACGACAGCCCCACATCGGCCATCAATCGCCCCCCTAACAGGCTCGCCGCGCACGATCATTCCCACGCCTCAGACGATCGTGCGGCGAGCGGGGCGTGCCACCTCGGCGGCGCGTGGGGGACGCAAGGCATGCGCTACCACCGTGAGCTTGGATGCGTCATGTGGGCGCCCGCGCGAGGCCTGAGCGTGAGCGCAGGGGGAGCGAGGTCATGAACCTCGCGCCTCACCGCGCGCAGCGCCGCCTCCTGTGCGGTGCGCCGAGGGGCGCTTAGGCGCGATGCGCCCGCTTGAGCGGGCTCGCATGGGGACCAGAGGGAGGGGCGCGACATGGTTGATGCTGCCGCGCGCGCCTTCACGTATGCTGCGCCCAGGATGTATCTGCGTGAGCGGCGTGCGCGAGGTGTGGTGTGACAGATGACCAACGATTTGGCGAGCTTCGCAGCTTGCTGCAGCAGACGCACTCGCCCAGGGTGTGGGATGCCCTCTGCGCGCTGCTAGATCACTGGCCTCCCGGTACGCTCGTCGAAGGTGTGCTGGATTATGTCTCGGATCACTTGGTGCGCTGGCCCGCAGATGTCCCGCGCCCCGCGCCTGAGGCCTGGGTGGCCCGCTCGGTGGCAGGTGCTGACATAGGGCAGCTTCGCCTGGCGAGCGCGATCACCTACCGCTGGCAACGCCCACGCCCCGATCGCTTGCGCGCGCTGCTAGCCTCGCCACACTTGAGCGCGCTCGATCTGCAAGGATGCGCCATCGGCCCCGAGGGCGCCCGCGTGCTCGCCAGCGCACCCCAGCTCGCCAACCTCGCCCGCTTGGAGCTGACCGCGAATCAGCTCGGCCCCGCTGGCGCGCAGGCGCTCGCCAGCTCACCGCACCTGGGCCGCTTGACGTGGCTTGGCATCGGCTTCAACGCCCTTGAAGATGCTGGCGCTCAGGCCTTGAGCCAGGCGCCGACGCTCTCCCAGCTCGCCACCCTCGACTTGTTTGATAATGACCTGGGCGACCCCAGCGCCCAGGCGCTGGCCGCGTCGCCCTACATGGCCAACCTCACCACCTTGCAGCTGCGCAGCAACAGGATCGGCTTGGCTGGCGTGCAGGCGCTGGCCAGCTCCGAGCAGCTGACCCAGCTGTCTCATCTGGGCTTGAGCTTCAACCTCATCGACGCCGCGGGCGTGCAGGTGCTGATGCAGTCCTCGCGCCTTCATCAGCTCAACGCGCTTGACCTCAGCGGCAACGCCTTGGGCGCCGGGGGCGCGCTGGCGCTCGCGCAGTCTACGGCGCTCATGCAGCTCTCTGAGCTGTGCTTGGGCGACACTGGCCTCGGCGCCGAGGGCGCGCAAGCCCTGGCTGGCTGGCCTCAGCTCAAACAGATCGTGTCGCTGGAGCTGCGCGATGACAGGCTCGGTGACGAGGGGGCCGAGGCCATCGCCCGCTCATCACACACGGGCCAACTCATCTGGCTTGATCTCGACAGCAATGAGATCGGCCTAGAGGGCGTGCGCGCCCTCGCCCAGTCGCCTCACCTGGCTGGCCTGGCCATGCTCCACCTCGCCTTTAACTGCCTCGATGACGAGGCCGTGCGCTTGCTAGCCCAGTCACCCCACCTCAGCAGCCTCACCACGCTCACCTTGGGTTATAACGCCGCCATCGGTGACATGGCCGTCGAGGCGCTGGCCCAGTCGCCTATGATGCAGCAGCTGCTCAAGCTCGATCTGGTGCGCAATCAGATCGGTGACGCGGGCGTCCAAGCGCTCGCCCGCACCAAGCACACGCTCCCGCTGGCTATCCTCAGCCTGAGCGGCAATCGGATCAGCGACGCTGGCGCACAAGCCCTCGCCAGCGCCCCAAGCCTGAGCCTGCTCTCCCAGCTCGACCTCAACCACAACGCCATCACCGATGAGGGCGTCATCGCCCTCGCGCGCTCCACCACGTTGCGTCAGCTCACCACCCTCTCCTTGCTCGCTAACCCCATCGGCGACGAGGGCGCGCTCGCCCTGGCCAACTCCCTCAACCTCGCCAAGCTCACCACCCTGCGCTTGAGCCCGGAGCGCTTGAGCGAGGTCGGCCGCAGCGCGCTCGCCAGCTCCCCCTACCTGCACCCCTCGCTCTGCGCGCAGTGGCGTTGAGCATGATCCTCATCACACACCCCTGGATGACCTCGATTCTATAAGCCTCATCCGGGGGTGAGGTGTTGCGATGCAGCTCACGCTGATCCATCGCCAGCGATCAGCTCCAAGAAGCTCACGCTCGCGCGCCGCAGCTGCTCCCAGCCAGGTGACTCCATCGGGAAGTGGCCAGCACCTTCCAACGTGATCAGCTGCTTGTTCTGCATATCAAGCCGATCGAACACCCGCTGACTCAACGCCAGCGGCGTCCACGCGTCCTCTCCAGGATGCGCTAGCAGCAGCGGGCGTCCGCGCAGCGGCTTGGGCCCTGTCGGCGCCGACGCTTGCGATAACGTGCGAAAGAAGCGCGCTGGCACACTCGCCCTCCCGATGTGCGGATCATCCGCGAGCAGGCGCGTCAGCGTCGTGTTCGGGCTCATCTTGTCCAGCGGCGCCACCCAGCGCACCTGCAAGGGCAGCGCGTCAAAGCACCACGGCGCGCTGCTCAGCAGCGCGCCTCCCACCCGCGAGACGAGCGCGCTTCGCGCGCTCTCGTGCCTCACGCGCGCGTCGCTCATGTCCAGCAGGTTCGTGGCGATCACCCCCGCGACGTCCGCCCCGCTCGCGCACGTCAACGCCGCGCTCATCCCGCCCACGCTCAACCCAAAGAGCACCACCGGCCGATCCGGCTCGCGCTCACGCTCGCGCGCCACCAACGCCGCCAACAACCTCAGCCACAGCTCGTAGTCGAGCGCCGTCTGTGGCGCGCGCTTGGTCAGGCCAAAGCCTGGCAGGTCGGGGGCGATGCTCTCGTAGCCCGCGCGTCGCAGCGCCGTGGCCAGCGGCATCAGCAGCCGCCCGTTCCCGCCAGCGCCGTGGATGAGCACCACCTTGACGCGCCGCGCCTCGTCGGGGCGCGTGTGGTCAAGGTGCACCTCGTGCCCCTGCCAGCGCCACCACACCTCCTCAGGCAGCTCCTCCTCGCGCGTGCGCAGCGCCTCGGGCAAGCACGCTTGGTAGTTGCGCCAGTAGCCGTGCGCCTCATAGCTTGGCTGTTCCCTCATCGCTCCCCTCATCTCTTCAGGCGCTGGCCTCTCCAGCGCGTGGCCTTATAGGTTGAGGGATCGCTCGGTTTGACGCTACTCGGGTCCCAGGAGGTGTGATGCCTGATCGCTCCAATCGTCCTAACTCCAGGCTGCGTGTGCCTCAGCAAGAGCGCGCCAAGGTCACCGTGGCCGCCATCGTGGAGGCGTGTGCTCGGATCTTGGCGGTCGATGGCTGGGCGCGCGTGTCCACCAACCGCATCGCGCAGCGCGCGGGCGTCTCCATTGGCACCCTCTATGAGTATTTTCCCCATAAAGAGGCCATCGTGGAGGCGCTGCTTGAGCGTCACTTGGGCGAGGCTGAGGCCCACCTGATGGCTCACCTGCAAGCCCACCCAGACCCGCTGGCGCTGCCCCTCCATGACGCACTCTGCGCCTGGGTGCGCGGCTTCGTCGCGCTCCATCAGCGCGAGCCCCTCTTACACCGCAGGCTCGCCGCCGAGGTCCCCATCTCCCAAGCCATCGCCGCGCGCGTGGCGCGGCTGCGCCACGCGCTGGTCGAGCATGTCGCCGGGGTGCTGCGCGCCCACCCCGAGGCGCGCGTGCGTGACCCTCAGCTGGCCGCGCAGCTCATCGTCGACACCATCGACGCGCTCACGCATCGCTGGATCGTCGACGAGGCCGGCGCGCCTGCGCCGGCCTCGTCGCTCACTGGCGCGCTCTTAGCGATGTTGGGTCACTATGTGAGCGCCGATGTGGGCTAGCGTCGCGCGCGAACCTCGCGATGCGACGCGCGCTGTGCCCCACGCCATGCGACCGCGCGTGAGGTCGGCGCGCGCGATGCATCGCTCAGTTGAGGTCGGGGCCGGGCGTGTCAGGCCCGCCCTCGGGCAGCTCAGGCTTGGCGATGTAGGCCTGATCGATCTCGCCAGTCAGCGTGCCAAGCCACGTGGTGATGAGCCGCGCGTCCTCATCTGAGATCGTCGCGCCGAGCTGGTACGTGCCCATCACCTTGACCGCCTCGCTCAGCTCCTTCACCGATCCATCATGAAAGTAGGGCGCGGTCATCGCCACGTTGCGCAGGCTGGGCGCCTTGAACATCATCTTGTCGTTGGGGTCTTGCGTGACCTCAAAGCGCCCCTGATCGTCCTGGTTGGGCCACGGCTTCACGCTGCCCACCTGCTGGTAGGTCGTGCCGCCCACCAGCGCCCCGTTATGACAGGCCATGCAGCCGCTCGCGGCGAACCTGTTGAACCCCTCCAGCTCCTCCTCGCTGAGCGCGGTGTCGTCCCCCTTGAGGAACTTGTCCCAGCGCGACGGCGTCACCAGCTTGCGCTCAAACGCCCCGATCGCCTTGGCGATGTTGTCATAGCTGATGGGCGTCAGATCCTCCGGGAACGCCTCCTTAAACAGCGCCTCATAGCCAGGGATGCTGTTGATCAGCCGGATGACGTGCGCCTCATCCAGCATCGCCATCTCCACCGGGTTCAGCACCGGCCCCTTGGCCTGCTCCTCCACATCGGCCGCGCGTCCGTCCCAAAACTGGCGAAAGTGGCCGGCCGCGTTGTACACTGTGGGGCTGTTTCGCGTGCCGAGCGCCTTGTTATGGCCCGTTGAGGTGGGCGCGCTGTCAACGCCATATTTGTCAAGCAGGTGACAGGAGTTACATGACAGCTCTTGGCTCTTAGACAGGCGCGGCTCATAATACAAGATGCGCCCCAGGGCCTCCTGCGCCTCGGTCTGATCAGGCCTGGCCCAATGCTCAGGCAGCGGCGCGAACGCGCCCGCGCTGGCTCGGGCGCGCTCTAGCGCGGTTTGCACAGCTGCGGTCTGCGCGGGCGCGGTCGTAGGTTGCGGCGCGTCGCTCTTCTTGTCACAGCCGACGCTCGCGCTGATGGCGAGCGCGCTCAACACGGTGAGGCGATAAGCGAGGCAGTGGCGCTGAGTCGCGCTTGCGGCGATCTTCATGGTGATGCTCCCAGAGAGGTCTTTGGCTTA
>CAYXWB010000301.1:0-6439 GCA_964468515.1 uncultured Bradymonadales bacterium
TCTATGCGGGGATCGTCCAAGCGAGCGGGTGGGTTGCAGCCCGCGCTTCGCGCGGCTGGGCCTAGACGCGGCCTGCGCGCGAAGCGCGCAGGCCGCGTCTAGGCCCAGCTCAGGTCGCGCGCGCAGGCGCCGCGCCTGTGACAGCGCGCCACAGGCGCATGAGCACGCTGCGGCGCGCGCCGAGCGTCGTCTCTAATAATAAGAGGAGGGTGACCATGAACAGCAGCTTGGGCCACAGGTTCACGCGCTGCTTGGGCGCGCTCACGCTGACGCCTTGGCCTGCGCCTTCACCTTCGCCTTCACCGAATGCGGCGAGTGTGTCGTCTTCGAGGGGGCGCAGGTCTGACTCGGCGGGGTCGATGTTGACGCTGATGGCGAGGTCGTCGCGGCGCTGGCGCTCGGCCTCGGGGCCCTCATCCTCATCGGCCCAGACCCGATACAGGCCGGGGCGTTGAGGGGTGAAGCTGACCACGCCATCTTGCGGCTCCAGCACCTCGCGACGCGGCGCGTCGGCGCCCTCGGGGCCGCGCACGATGAGGCGCTGCTGCGCGATGCCGGTGACCTCCATCGTCACGGGCGCGCCCGCGACGCGCTTGGCGGCGTCGGCGGAGGTGGCGCGACGGGCCAGGTAGCGCGTCGCGCGATGCAGCAAGGGCAGATAGACCGGGCGCGTGGGCAGATCGGTCCACTCGTGGTCGAGCGTCGAGGTCCACAGCAGCACGCGCCCTCGGCCCACCTCGCGCTCAAGCAGCGCGGGCGCTGCGTCTTTATAAGTGAGCAAGATCGAGGAGTTGGGTGAGGTGCCAGGCTCCAACAACATGTAGCTGTAGACCTGCGTCGCCTGGATCGTGGCGCCGCCCGGCAGGTTAAACGCGCGGAAGATAGGATGCTGCGCGTCTTGGGCGCCCAGGCGCGTGAGCTTGATGAGGGCGTCGGGATCATCGGCCTGGGTCAGCTCCTTGACGCTGCGCAGCTCGCGCGGCAGCAGCTCGCGCATGGTGAGGTTCCACGCCTCGACGTCGAGCTGATCGCCCGCGCTGATGAGCAGGCCGCCGCCGCCGCGCACATAGCTCGCCAGCGCGTCGGCCTGCGCTTGGGTCAAGCGCGCCACGTTCGCGAGCATCACCACGTCATATTTGTCGAGCGTGGCGCCATCGAGGCCCGAGGCGGTGATCACGGTGGGCAAGATGCCGCTGTCCGTGCGGCGCGAGGGGTTGAGCGCGCGCGTCAAAAAGAAGGTCTCATCAAAGTACATGTCGGCGCTGGGCTCGCCGTTGACGATGAGCGCGCGCACACGATCGCGCAGGCGCAGCGTGAGGTGATAGGTGTCATCAGCGCGCATCGCGCCTGGGTCCAGCACGGTCATCGCGGCGCGCGTCACGCCCACGCCCTCGTGGCGATGGCGCAAGGTGGCGCGCGCTGACGCGCCAGCCTCCACGACCTCCAGCCGCGTCACGCCGACCACCTCACCGTCGATGCTCAGCTGCACATCGACGTCGCGCACGGGCGCATCACCCCAGTTTTTGATCTCGGCCTCAAAGCGCCATGTGTGATCTTGAGGCGCGCCATCTTGCACATACGAGGCCTCGACGATCGCGAGGTTCGGCGGCGCCTGCGCCTCATTGGGCGCGACGCGCGACCAGATCAGCTCCCCTTGCAGCGCGCCTGCGGCGCGCGCGCCCTCGGGCCAGCCACCACGGCGCAGGTCGCTGATCACGATGATGCGACGCGCGGGCAGCTGCGTGGTCGCGAGCAGGTCCGAGGCGCGCGTGATGGTGCCTGGCAGATCCGCGCGAGCGAAGCCCGGCTCCAGCGCGTCGAGCGCGCGGCGCACGCGCGCGCGGTCGGGGCTTAGGCCCGCGTCCTCAATGACGCCTGCGCTGTCGAGCAGCGCGACCTCATCCCAGGGGCGCAGCCGCGACAGCTCCGCGTCGAGGCGCGCGCGCGCGCGCTCGCTCCAGTCGCCGTGCTGCATGCTCGCGCTGGTGTCGAGGATGAACACCGTGGCCGCAGGCAGGCGCTGACCGCTGAGATCGCTCAAGCCGCCGTCGCGCTGACAGGTGGGCTTGGCGAGCGCGATCGCGAGCAGCGCGATGGCGAGCACGCGCATCAGCAAGAGCAGCGCCTGACGCACCTTGACGCTGCGCGCGGTGCGCCGATCGCTCTCGCGCAAGAGCGCCAGCGCTGGGAACACGCGCCGCACCGCCTTGCGGCGGTTGAACAGGTGGATCGCGATGGGCAAGGCGCCCGCCAAGATCCCCAGCAGGAACAGCGGCTCCAAGAAGCTCATAGGAGGCGACCTCGCAAGAAGCGCAGCGCGACCTCCTCCAGCGGCTCCACGGTGGTGAAGCGCACATAGGTCGCGTCGGCCTCATCGCAGCCGAGCTTGACGCGCTCCAGATGCTCCTCCATCAGCGCGAGGTAGCGCTGGCGCAGGTCATCGGGATCGACCAGCAGCTCGCCATCGTCCTCCATGCCCTCAAACAGCGTCAGCCCCTCATAGGGCAGCGTCAGCTCGGCGGGGTCCAGCGCGTGGAACACGACGACCTCATGGCGGCGACTGCGCAGCACGCGCAAAAGCATCAGCGCCTCGTCATCGGCGCCCAGCATGTCGCTCAGGAGGATCACCAAGCTGCGCGGTCGCGCCCGCTCCGAGATGGTCTGCAGCGCGCTCACAAGCCCCGTCGCGCCGCGCCCAGGCGCCGCGTCCATCAACCGGAAGATGTCCTCTAAGTGGCTCGGGCGCACGCTCGCGGGCAGATACTGCAAGACCTCCTGTGCGAAGCTCATCGCCCCGACCGCGTCGCCCTGACGCATGAACAGATACCCGAGCGTCGCGGCCAAGTGCGCCACGCAGGTGTGCTTGCTCCAGGGCGCCTCCTCGCCATGGAATCCCATCGAGCCGGAGCTGTCCAGCACGAGGTACACGCGCAGGTTGGTCTCATCTTCATACTGCTTGATGTAGTACTTGTCGGACTTGCCGTAGACCTTCCAGTCGAGCCTGCGCAGCTCGTGGCCCGGCGAGTATTCGACATACTCGGAGAACTCGACTGAGCCGCCGCGATGGGGGGAGCGATGCAGCCCGGCGATGATCCCCTCCGCCAGCGCGCGCGCGCGCACCTGCATCGCGCCTAGGCGCTGCAAGACCTCAGGGTCCAGATAGCGCGCCCGCAGAGAGGAAGGATCAGTCATGTCGCGCTCGACGAGCTAGGGCCACCGCACCACATCCGATCAGCAGCGCCCACAGCGGCGCGAAGGGGCGCGAAGGGGCGCGGCGCGGGCGCGTGCAAGCTAGCACACGAACAGCTGGAGGACGACGCGCTGTTCCCGTCCGCATCAGTCGGCGCGTCTTCAGGCGCGTCCGCAGCCGCATCATCGGATGCGTCATCCTCGGATGCATCTTGCGCGAGGTCGGGCGCAAGATCAGGCGCGGCGTCAAGCGGCTCATCCATGCCCGGCGTCACCGGCAGCTGTGGCGCGCAGGGGGTGAAGTGCAGCGGCACGCGCCGCCCCTCGCTCGCGGTCCACAGCCCCAGCGACGAGGGCAGCGCCCACGCCACCGACTCACCCTGCACCTCGCGCGGCCGCACGACGCGCTCGTAATCGCCGAGCAGCGCGCTCGCCAGCGGCTCACCCTCAGGCAGCACGCGCCGCAAGACCTGCCCATACTCGCGCAGCGCCACCTCGCGCCCGTCCGCCGACAGATCCCCTGCGGTGATCATGCTCACCTCCAGCTCCCCCACATGCTCCAGCGTGACCTGCGCGAGGTCGCCGTGGCGCGCGGGCACATGCAGCACGCGCGCGCGCCCAGCCTCTTTGGTGACGATGTAGAGCGCGCCTTGAGGGTCGGCCAGCAGCGCCTCAGCGTCGGGGCGCGCGGGCGGCGCGTCATCGCCATAAGGATAGCGCACGCGCAGCGCGAGCGCCGCCGCCGTGTCACCGCCCGAGGTCATGTCACCGGCCAGATCAACCCGCGGCTCGGGGACCTCGTAGATCACCAGATCATCGCGGCAGGTGCAGTTGTTGCCGATGTCCGCGATGAGCAGGCACCACGCGTCGCCATCCTTTGAGCACGGCGCGATGGCGATGTCCTCCCAGTCGCGCGCGATCGCGCCTGGGATGTGCCAGCGGCCCAGCGCGCGGCCATCCGTGGCGAGCGCGTAGAGCGTGGGGGTGTCGCCGGAGTCGTTGTGCGCCCAGAGCACGCCGGGCTGCGCGCGTGAGGCCACCATGCCGCTGATCTCCGTGAGCGCCGCGTCTTGCACCAACCCCGCGACCTCGGCCACGCCAAGCTTCGGGCACGGCTGCGCCAACGCGGCGACGGGCGCGCCGCACACGACGATGAGGAGCGCGAGGCGCACAGACGAGCTCATGCCAGCTCCTCGACCAAGCGCGTGATGATGCTGTCGGTGGTGACCTGGCGCGCGTCCGCCTGGAAGTTCGTCAGCAGCCTGTGACGCAAGATCGGCGCCGCCAGCGCGCGGATGTCCTCACGGCGCACCGCCGACTCCCCGCGTAACACCGCCCGCGCCTTGCCCGCCAAGATGAGGCTCTGGCTGGCGCGCGGACCAGCGCCCCACGACAGATACTGGCGCACATAGTCCGGCGCGCTCGGATCAGCAGGCCGCGTGCGCCGCACCAGCGTGACCGCCTCGCGCACGACGTCATCGTCGGCGGGCACGCGCAGCACCAGCGCTTGGTAGGCGAGTATCTGTTGGGCGCTCAACACCTTACGCAGCGGCTCTTGGCCCGCGCGCGTCGTGCTGCGCACGATCTCGACCTCCTCGTCCGCGCTCGGATAGTCCACCAAGAGGTTGAACATGAAACGATCAAGCTGCGCCTCGGGCAGCGGGTAGGTCCCCTCCTGCTCGATCGGGTTCTGCGTCGCGAACACCATAAAGGGCAAGGTCAGCCCGTAGGTCTTGCCACCGGCTGACACCTGCTTCTCTTGCATCGCTTGCAGCAAGGCGGCCTGCGTCTTAGGCGGCGTGCGGTTGATCTCATCCGCCAACAACAGGTTCGTGAACACAGGCCCCTGGATGAACTTGAAGAAGCGCCGCCCCGTGGCGTGATCCTCCTCTAAGATGTCCGTGCCCGTGATGTCCGACGGCATCAGATCGGGGGTGAACTGGATGCGGTTGAAGTCGAGGCTCAGGATCTCAGAGAGGGTCGAGATCAAGAACGTCTTGGCCAAGCCCGGCACGCCCATCAGCAGGCAGTGACCACGCGCGAACAGCGCGATCATCAGCTGCTCAATCAGCGCCTCTTGGCCAATAATCCGCTTGTGGATCTCTCGCACGATCTCGCCGTGCGCCTGCGTCAGCTGCTCGGCCAGCGCCACATCGTCCACGACGACGCCCTCAGACACGTCAGCTCGCTCCACTTCAGTCGCTCCCTCACTGCTCATAACCCAAGCTCCCTGCGATCCTTAGATCAAGACGTGGCTCACGCCCAAGCGCGCGACGCCCAAGCATAGGGCAATCGCGCCAACAGGCAACACCCGCGCTCGCGCCTCCTGCACGACATCACCCTACCTCATCTTCGCGCGCAGCGCGTCCTCATCTTCGCGCGCAGCGCGTCCTCATCTTCGCGCGCAGCGCGCCTGGGCAGGGGCAGATTTTGCCTAGTCTCCTGAGCCTAGCAAAATTTGCCGGGTGACCGCGTGCGCGACGATTAAGCGCTCAACCTGCGCAACACATCGGCGAAGACCCGCATAAAATCATCACCTCCCCAGCCCGCATTGCGCCGATGCATAAACATTTCATCACTGGCACGCTCCTCGCATTGACAGGTCAGCAACAGACCTCTCGCCATGCGCCGCCCTCAGGCGGTCTCACCTGGAGCGCCCCCTCTATGAAGACCCGTCAACACCTCAGCCTGTGCTTCTACGCAGCGATCTTGGCCACTGTCGGCTGCGGCGGTGAGAGCGCCGACCCGTGCAAGGTCACCACGCAAGACGATGGCAGCACCGTGCTGGACTGCGGCAGCAACGGCCGCAGCACCATCACCCCTGGCGCCAGCGGCCAGAGCTCGCTCGTCATCGCCACGCCCGCCTCCAGCGACGCCTGCCCTGGCGGCGGCACCCTGTTCCAGTTCGGCCGTGACGCGAACGCTGACGGCGCCTTGAGCGCGGAGGAGATCGAGGAGACCGCCACCGTCTGTCGCGGCGAGGATGGCGTCAATGGCACCAACGGCAGCGATGGCGCCAACGGCACCACCTCGCTGCTGCGCCTCACCGCTGAGCCTCCTGGCGAGCACTGCGCGGCGGGCGGACAGCGCGTCGACTACGGCGTCGACGCCAACGCAGACGGCGGCCTCGGTGATGGCGAGATCCAGGGCACCCGCTACGTCTGCGACGGCGAGGATGGCCAAGACGCGCTCGGCATGAGCGTTCAGGTCAGCGCTGAGGCTGCGGGTATCCACTGCGCGGCGGGCGGCC
>CAYXWB010000302.1:0-6395 GCA_964468515.1 uncultured Bradymonadales bacterium
GGCTGAGGCGCGGACCCCTCCCGCGCCCGCGCCTCAGCCTGTCGCGCCGCTCAATCCCCCTGGGCAAGCGTCGCCTTCAGCCTCCGCGCCGCGCACAGCGCAGGAGCCTGAGGCGTCCTCCAAGCCTGCTACCACGCAGCAGGTCATCCGCAAGCGCATCATCCGCAAGGTCGTCCCGAAGACGCCCGCGGTCAACCCGCCTACCTCCTTCTGAGCGCGCTCATCGCGCGCGCGCAGCAACGCCCCAATGTGAGGACTCACGCATGACAGGACTCTTGCGCGCATCGTGCGCGATGACGCTGTGCTGCGCCTGGCTCGGCTCGCTCGCCAGCGCCCACGCCTCGCCATGGACCCTGCCACAGCACAAGCTCGTGCTCTCGACGAGCACGGGCTTCGCCAGCGCGACGGAGGAGCACCTCAATGATGGGACGCGCCAAGCGTTCCCCTTGCGCGGCCAGTTTCGCTCTAGCTCGCTCACGCTGGGCGCGCGCTACGGCTTCACGGATCGGCTGGAGCTGGACGTGCAAGCCACCTTCAAGCAGGTGTCGTACAGATCCGAGCCGGTGATCCTGGATCTCAACGGCCCCGAGGAGATGCTCGACCTGCCGAGCGCGCGCGATCGCGTGATTGACTTTGACTCCAGCCGCTTCGGCGCGGCGGATATGAACATCGCGCTGCGCTACGGCTTAGCGCGCGGGCCGATCATGGTGGCGCCCGAGCTGGGTTTGAAGGTGCCGCTCGGCTACGAGGGGCCGCGCGGCACCTTTGATAACTTCGACGCCTACTTCGCGGGCTTGCCCAACGCGCAGTCCTTGGAGACATCCGGTAATGGCGTGCTAGGGGATGGTCAGGTTGACGCTCAGGCGGGCCTGCTGCTTGGCTCCTACTTGCCCTGGACGAGCAGCTTCATCCGGGCTGAGGCGGCCTACCGCTTGCGCTTTGGTGCGCCTGGCGATCAGCTCGTGGCGGCGGCGAAGGTGGGGCAGTTCTTGGCCGATCGCGGCTTGGTGTTCGTGGGCGTGCGCTGGGCGAAGACCATCACCGAGGGGAGGTCAGTGGGCACCTCCTTTATCGACACCAACCCCACCCAGCCTGCGCGCGATTATCAGTTCGCGTCGGTGCGCCCGGTCGATCTGTTCCTCGATCGCGACTTCACGATCTTGGAGGCTGGCGTGATCGTGCCGCTGGATAAGATCGATCTTCAGGTCGCGTATGAGCGCACGGTCGCGGGGCGCAACGTGTCACGTATCAACACGGTGAACGTGAGCGTGACGCTGTCGTTCCCCGACGCGACGCGTCAGGTCTTGCCCGATGCCACCGCGCCCGTGGATGTCGCCGGGGAGGAGGAGGAGGAGGTGGAGGTGATCGAGGAGGTGATCATCGTGCCTGTGCCTGCACCTTCAGGCGCCGCAGAGGAGGGGTCCGCGCCTGTGACGCCGCTGCCCGCGCCCGCGCCCTCACCCTGAGGGCCGTGACGCAGCGTGACGACGCGCTGCGGCAGCGGGATCTCGATCTGAGCGCGGCGCAAGGCGTCAACAATGGCGCAGTTGAGGGCGCTGCGCGCTTGGATGTAGTCCGAGCTCAAGGCCCAAGCGCGGGCTTGGAACAGGACGCCGCTCTCGCGGATCTCATCGACCACGATGAACGGTGGCGGCTCATCCAGCACGAGCCGATGGGCGCGCATGGCGTCGAGCACGACGCGTTGGGCCTGGATCAGGTCGGCGTCCAGCGCGATGAGCAGCGCCAAATCCACGCGCCGCACCTGCATCAAGCTGTAGTTGACGATGGTGCTCTTGAGCAGCGCCTCATTGGGGATGCGCACGACGAGGTTGTCAAAGGTGCGCATCTTGGAGCTGAGCAGCCCCACGCTCAAGACCACCCCTAAGGTGGTGTCCACCTTGATCGTCTCGCCGATCGAGAAGGGGCGGTCAAACAGCAGGAAGATGCCTGAGATGATGTTCGAGACGCTGGTCTGGGCGGCGAAGCTGATGGCGACGGTGGCGATGCCCGCTGCGGCGAGCAGGCCAGTGAGCTTGATGCCGACCTGGTTGAGCGCGAGGATGACGCTCAAGATGAGCAGGCCGTAGCGGGCGAACTTGGCGCCGACGAGCGCGGAGTGATTGGGCTGCTGGCGCCCGCCGATGCGCTGAATCGCCGCCGCGACGCTGCGCGCGAGCACGTAGCCCACGAGCACGATGATGAGCGCGACGATGTAATCGCCGAGCTTGTCCCAGCCGCCTAAGGACTTCCAGATGGCGTTTAGCGTCTTCATCATGACTAAAATCCAAACTCCAGACCGGTCTTATTACGATAGCTGTGGGAGAACATCCACGAGCCTCGGCTGGGGCTCGGCATGGTGCCGTTCATATCGGCGATGGGGGTGGTGTGCTCGGGGATCTTATCGGAGCTGATCTCGGCCTCTTGTTGACCGAACAGGCGCATCTTCATGGAGGTGGTCTGAGGGGTGCCGTCAGCGCCTTGATAGAGCGAGAGCAGCTCCACGGGGATCATGATCTTGCTTATCTCAAGCGGCTCGCTCATGGCGTTATAGATCTTTAAGGCGAGGCAGGCGGGCTTGGGGGCGAGGTGAAGGGTGCCGTCCTCGTCATCGTGAGGAGGTTGTGAGGCGTGATAAGCCTCGCGGGCCTCGTCTTGGGTGAAGGCGATATCGGAGTGGATCGAGCGGCACAACCGCCCCGCGTCAACGGGCCCATAGAGCGCGCGCATCATGCAGGGAGGCTCCAGCTCGCTGACCAGCGCGAAGCGCTGACCTGAGCCAATACCCATGCGAAGATAGAGCGGCAAGGAGAGCACCACAGGTAAGGTGTTCTGAGGTGGACACAGCAGGCGCGTCTTGGGAAAGATGAGCAAGGGGAGCGGTCCAAGCGACGGAATAAAGCGGATCGTCCTGGCGCTGTCCTCCACACCCACGATGATATGCGCTGGCCGCTCGCGCTCCTCCTCATCGTGGAGCTGGACGTGGAGCCAGCTCGCGTTGACGCGCGTCAACGTGAACGCGCGTCCTTGCAGACGTCCCCGCAGCGCGTCCTCCCCTTCGCTCATGGTGTGCTCATGTGGCCACGTCTTCACGTTCATTCACTCCTCTCTTGGTCGCGACCTCAGGCGGTCGTGTGAGGGGGCGCGGTCGCGTCGCGCTTGGCTTGCTGCTGTGTGGGGTGGCGCTCGCGCTGGCAGTGTTTGCCCGCTGGCCTGCGCCGGAGCAGCCGCGCGCCCTCGAACTTGAACCCGAGCCTACACATGTCGAGGCGGCTGAGGCGGCTGAGGCGGACGACGCGGCGCAGCTCACCACAGCCCACCTTGAAGACGCCGCCGCTGATGCGCCCTCAGGGCCAACCTTGCAGGTGCTCGGCCCAGCGGGCGGGCAGGTGCAGGCGCAGCTTGAGGTCGGCGCGCCGGGGCTCTATCCTGCCCAGTCGCTGAAGACCGATGGCCAAGGGCGCGTCGCGCTGCCCGCGCTCTCCGAAGGGCTCGATGGCGCCCCAGGGAGCGCTTACACCGTCATCGCGCGCGCCTTGTGGGGCGAGCCGCTGGGGTTCTGGGGCGCGCCCACGCGCCAGGGGCAGGAATCTAGCTCTGCGCCTGCGCAAACACAAGTGACCCTCAAGCTAGAGGCCGCCGCCGCGCTGCGCGTGCGGGTGACGACCTCGGCGGGCCAGCCGCTGCCTGGCGCGACGCTGTCGCTGGCACGTGACGCGATCCATGTGGTGCGCCTCACCGCGCGCGCAGACAGCGCCGGGCGCGCGGCGTGGCCCGCCATCGTGCCCGGTCGCTACATGCTGCGCGTGCGCGCGCCGGGGTGGCTGCAGCACGAGGTCTGGATTAACCACACCCTCGATGAGTCGGCGCCGCCGCACACGATCTCACCGCAGCCCTGGCGCGAGGTGTATGGGTGCGTGGAGCGCGAGTCTGGTGTGCCGACGGGGGTCGTCTCAGTGAGCGCGCTCATCGATCCCGTGGGCGCGCCAGG
Source organism: uncultured Bradymonadales bacterium (assembly GCA_964468515.1). Lineage (GTDB taxonomy): Bacteria > Myxococcota_A > Bradymonadia > Bradymonadales > Bradymonadaceae > CAYXWB01. The sequence continues at coordinate 3,989 of CAYXWB010000302.1, forward strand.
GGCTGTGCCCCTGGCGCGTCTGCGCCGGGTGGATGGGCCGCCGGAGGCGGCCTCGACCTGGAGCGACCTCGACGGCTGCTTCTGGTTGGGCGGCCTGCCAGGCGGCGTAGCGTACTTGGTCGCCAGCGATGCAGGTGGCCAGCTCGGCTTCTCGGCGCCGCTGGATCTGCGCGAGGCGCTGGAGGTGGGGCCTGTGACGGTGCGGCTCGCGCGCGGTGAGCCGCTGCGCGTACGCGTGATTGACGCTGAGGGCCAGCCCGTGCGGGCGGCGTCAGTGCGCTGGGAGGATGACGCGCGCGGCGGCTCAGGTCAGCTGCTCACCGATCCTCAAGGCGTCGCCGCGTTCTCGCATGTGCCCGCAGGTGCGCGCCTGATCGCCACGCTCGGCGCGCGCTTTCGCTCTGAGGCGCTGGATCTCTTTGACACGAGCGCCGCCCAGGCGCGCGAGGTCACGCTCACCTTGCGTCGCCTCGATCAGAGCCCCAGCTGGACGCTGCGCCTGGCGCCGCGCCCGCCAGAGGTCACGATCCTCAGCGTGCATGTGGCGGCCGCGTCGGGCCGCGACGCGGCCATCAGCTGTGAGGCCTTGAGCGAGGATGGCCGCGACTGGCGCTTTGAGGCGTGTCAGCAGGGGCTGCTGTGGTTGCAGGTCAGCACGCGCGAGCACGGCATCTGGGCGCGCGAGCTTCAGGTGCGCGGCGATCTCACCGTGGCGATGCCGCCGCCGCTGCCCATCACGCTTGAGATCGAGCCCGCCACATCGCAGCAGCTCATTGACGCCGCGCTGCGCGTGCGCTTTGAAGGTGAGTCAGGCTGGCGTGCGGTGACGCTGTCACCGCCTGTGCGCGGGGAGGAGGTGGCGCTGTGGCGCTGGCGCGCGCAGGCGTATGAGGGGCCGCTGGCGCTGGCGCTGCGTCTGGCCGATGGCCAGACGCAGTCACGCGCGCTGGAGGTGCGCGAGGGGATGGGGCCTGCGCGCTGGCGCTTGACGCAGCGCGCGCCGCTGACCTTGTTCGTGGCGGATCGGCGCGGGCGTCCGGCGCATGACGCGTGGGTGGCGCTGTATGACGCCTCCGGCGCGCTGGTGGATGAGGCGCTCAGTGAGGGGCGCGCGGGCGCGACGTTCGCGGTGTCACTCCCATTTCAGGGGCGCGCGGTGGCGTTCAGCGCGCAGGAGGGGGAGGGGGCGCTGGCGTTGTCCTTGACGCAGGTGCGCCCGGACGTGCAGCAGATCATCACCTTGGATCAGGCCCCCTTGAGCGTGAGCGCGCCCGCTCGCGTGCGCGAGCGGGCGCGTCTGGAGGCGCTGTTGGGCGCGGCGCTGGTGGAGGATCGTGACGGGCTGTTGATCGACGTGATCGATCCTGACAGCCGGGCCGCGAGGGCGCAGATCCCACGCGGCGCGCAGCTCTTGCACGCCACACAGGCGGGTGAGTCGGGGGCGGTGGTGTACATGCATCGCGGGGCGGTGCGTCGCGTGGTGCTGCCCTGAGGCGAGCTTACAGCTTGCCCGCCAGGCGCATGTAGCGTGCGGTGAGACCACCCTCCGCTTGAAGCTCGGGGCGCAGCGTGTCCATCGGCGCGTCGAGCACGAGCTTGCCGCCGACGATCATGATGATGCGCGTGCAGACGTGCTCCAACATCTCTAAGATGTGGCTGGAGAGCAAGATCGCGCCGCCCTCATCGCAGAAGCGCTGCAACCGCTCGCGCAAGCGAAAGGTGGACTCAGGGTCGAGGCCGACGAACGACTCATCAAGCAGCAGCACGCGCGGCGGCCCCAAGAGCGCGCCGCAGATCGCGGCCTTTCTGGCCATGCCGCCGGAGTACTCTTTGAGCAGGCGATGGCGCGCGTGATCAAGCTCAGCCATCGCCATCAGCTCATCGATCTGCGCGTCGCGCGTGGCATCATCGAGGCCGCGCAAGGCGCCGATGAGCTGCAAGTACTCAAGGCCGGTGAGGTGATCGAACAGCTCCAGGTGCTGCGGCACGAAGCTGATGAGCTTGCGCGCCTCGACCGCATTGGCGAGCGCGTCGAGCTGACCCACGCGCAGCGCGCCTTGGTCGGGGTTGAGCGAGCCCGCGATGCAGCCCATCGTGGTGGACTTGCCCGCGCCGTTGGGGCCAATAAAGCCTACCAGATCGCCCGGCATCAGCTCAAAGCTGAGGTCATCCACGGCGGTGAGCTTGCGGTAGCGCTTGGTGAGTCCGCGCAAGGAGAGCAGAGCGGCGGCGTCGGTCATGCGAGGGCTCCTGAGGGGCGAACGCGCAGCGTGAGCGCGGCGAAGATGAGGCCTAGCGCGGCAACAGCCCAGGCGGCGCCGTGACCCCACGCGGCGACGCATCCGGCCAAAGCGCAGGCCGCGAGCGCGGCGCTCAGCTGTTGGGCAAGCAATGGCAAGCGCCTGGA
>CAYXWB010000303.1:0-6389 GCA_964468515.1 uncultured Bradymonadales bacterium
CATTACGAATGCGTTGCTCTACCAACTGAGCTATATCGGCCCGTCGATGACGGAGCATGGTTATTAAAGACTGTTGGCTTGATCGTCAATCAAAAAACAAGCGCGGCTGTTAAATCGCGGCTAGCTCGGGACGCGCGGGCGATCAGCGCCCGCGCGCCTCGCGCCAGACCTCCAGCATGAGGTCGTAGATGGCCTCATCATCGACCTCGCCGCCAGCGGCCTCACGGTGCGCCGCGATCAGCTCGCGCAGCGGGCCGTGATACTCCTGATCCACGACCCAGAACAGCGCCGTGAGGCGGCTGACATCGGCGCGCGGCTGCTGTGAGTAGCTGACCACGCGGTCGAGGTCATCGCCGCGTCCGCGCCCGTCGATCAGCTCAAGCATCGCGCGCACCTGAGCCTTAAAGTGCGCCTGAGCGCTGGGAGATGTCGTCATGAGCCTCGTGCCTCCTCGCCAAGTCTGAAGCCTCGTGAGCGCGACGCGACGCGAACCTCTAGGGGGCGACGTCACGAGGGGGAGCAGGTCAGCGTTGACCTGCGCGCGCTCACGCTTGAGCCATTGATTCTAATCACACGCGCGCGCGCGCGCCACTGGCGAGGCATCCTAGCTTGAGGAGGATCAGCGCAGGTCCGCGACGCAGATCTGGCGGATCGCGCGGATCGCGCTCGGATCGCCTGAGATATGGCGCGCCTCCTCAATGAGCGCGCTGATCTGTGACGCGCTCAGCGGCCCATCCAGCGCGCTCACGTCGTAGGCGAAGCCGTACTTGGTGAAGTCGCGGTGGCTCGACTCTAAGTTGTTGCGACCCGCGTTGAAGATGCTGTCGCTGATCGCCTTCTTGGTGCCGCGCGCGTCGGAGTGGACCACCGCGAGCACCGTGTGCGCGTGCTCCACATCCACGCCGATCACTTGGCCGGGGCTGTAGACGCAGGAGCGCGCCGTGCCCTGCTGGTTGAACAGGCGCGTGGTGCCAGACACGTAGGTCGCGATGCGCGGCTGCGCCTCCTGCGTCGCGGCGCCGATGTGCGGCGTCGTGATCACCTGCGGATAATCGCTGTAGGGGTTGACCCACGCGTCCGCGCCGCTGCCGGGCTCCTCGGGGAACACGTCCACCGCGCCGTAGCGCACGGCGCCCGACTCGATCGCGGCGATGAGCGCGCTCGGCTCAAACAAGGAGCCGCGCCCGGCGTTGATGAAGATCCGGGGGCTGTTCGCGCCGCGCGCCTGCCCCATCATCATGAAGTGCTCAGGCTTGATCATGTCGCGGTTGGACTGGCCGCGCGAGTTCTCCGCGCCGACGTGGAGCGTCAAGAAGTCGGCCTCGCGGAACGCCTCCTCCAGGTTCGCCACCGCGCGCCAACCCAGCGCGCGACCGACCTCGCGCGCCAGCTCCCGATCATCGTAGAAGCAGATCTGCATCCCGAACGCCTCGCCCATCTGGGCGACCTGCTTGCCGATGTTGCCCAGGCCGATCACGCTGAGCGTCTTGCCCTTGAGCTCGTAGCTGCCCTTGTTACCCTTGCGCCACTGATGAACGTGCGTCTGCCCGTTGAGATCGAAGATCCGCCGCGCCAAGCACAGCATCTCACCGAACACCAGCTCCACCACCGAGCGCCCGTTGCTGATCGGATCGTTCATCACGAGCACGCCGTGACGCGCGCACGCTTGCTTGTCCACCGAGTCATCGCCGATGCAGCACAGCATCACCGCCGCGAGGTTCTGCGACGCCTCCAAGACGCCATCATCGATCAAGAAGCGGCTGCGCTTGTAGATGAGGTCGTGCTGGCCCTCGCGCAGCAGCGCGATGATGGCGTCCACGTCCTCGGTCAGCTCCTCCGGCACGCGCTGCGGCTCGATGCCCTGCGCGCGCAGGTAGGCGTCCAGCTCAATGTCGGGGTTCTCCAGCACCAGCGCCTTGCGCAGCGTGGGGTTCAAGAAGCGCACGCCCTCATGCACAGCCATAGCTCATCCGTCAGCAAAGCGAGAAGAAGAAGAAGAAGAAGAGGCGCGCGCCGCGCGCGTCGTGGCAACGTCATGGCAGACGCAGCGATCAAAAGACGACATGCTCTACGTATTCCCCGAACACCGCGCGCAGCGCGTCGGCCACCTCACCGAGCGTGACCTTGGCCTTCACGGCGTGCAGGATGTGCGGCATGAGGTTATCAGCGCCCTGAGCTGCGGCCGTGAGCGCCGCCAAGGCGCGCGTCACCTCATCCGCAGGTCGGCTCGCCTTCAGCTCACGCACCCGCTGGATCTGCTCACCCTCAAGCGCTGGATCAACCACCAAGAGCCCGCTGGGCAAAGGCTCGTCTTGCTGGAACGCGTTGACCCCAACGATGAGCTGCGTGCCTCGCTCCACGGCGAGCTGCGCTTGATAGGCCGCGTCCTGAAGCTCGCCCTGTTGGAAGCCCTGCTCAATGGCCGCCGCCGCACCACCTAGCGCATCGATCTGGCGGATGTAGTCGCGGGCGCTGGCCTCGATCGCGTCGGTGAGCGCCTCGACCGCGTAGCTGCCGCCCAGCGGATCGATGATGTCTGCCACGCCCGACTCATGGGCGATGACCTGTTGCGTGCGCAGCGCGAGGCGCGCGGCCTCCTCGGTGGGCAGGCTCAAGGCCTCGTCCCAGCCGTTGGTGTGCAGCGACTGCGTGCCGCCCAGCACCGACGCCAGCGCTTGCAGCGCCACGCGCACGATGTTCGCTTGGGGCTGCTGCGCGGTCAGCGTGGAGCCCGCCGTCTGGCTGTGAAAGCGCAGCAGCAAGCTCGCGTCTTTCTTGGCCCCGAAGCGCTCGCGCATGATGCGCGCCCAGAGCCTGCGCGCGGCGCGAAACTTCGCGACCTCTTCGAGGAAGTTGTTATGCACGTTGAAGAAGAACGACAGCCGGGGCGCGAAGTCGTCCACGTCGAGGCCCGCGCGCTGCGCGGCCTCGACGTAGGCGATGCCGTTGGCCAGCGTGAAGCCGACCTCTTGGGCGGCGGTGCTGCCCGCCTCGCGGATGTGATAGCCCGAGATGCTCACCGTGTTCCACTGCGGCACGTGCTGCTGACAGTGCGAGAAGATGTCGGTGATGATCCGCATAGAGTGGCGCGGCGGGTAGATGTATGTCCCGCGCGCGATGTACTCCTTGAGCAGGTCATTCTGAATGGTGCCGCGCAGCTTGGTCGCGGGGATGGCGCGCCCTTCGGCCACGGCGATATACAGCGCGAGCAAGGTCGAGGCGGTCGCGTTGATGGTCATCGAGGTCGAGACGCGATCTAGCGGGATGCCGTCAAACAAGACCTCCATGTCCACGATCGAGTCGATCGCGACCCCCACGCGCCCGACCTCGCCACGCGCGCGCGGGGAGTCGGAGTCGTAGCCCATCTGGGTGGGCAGATCGAAGGCGACCGACAGGCCCATCGTGCCCTGGCTCAGCAGGTAGTGATAGCGCTCATTGGACTCGCGCGCGGTGCCAAAGCCCGCATACTGGCGCATCGTCCACAGCCGCCCCCGGTACATGGTCGGCTGCACGCCGCGCGTGTAGGGGTACTGGCCCGGCAGGCCGAGCTGCTCCAAATGCGCGCTCGGATCGGCGTCGAGCGGGGTGTAGAGCGCGCTCACGGGCTCGCCATCGGAGCGCGTAAAGTCCTCGCGGCGCAGGCCGTGGCGCTTGAGCAGCGGCGCCACCACGTCGGCTTGCCATGCGGCGTAGGCTTGAGCGAGCTCCGCGTTGAGGTCGGGCTTGGGGGCGCAGGATGCGTCGTCTTGGCTCATGGTGCGCCCTCCTCGGGGGTGATCACGAGCAGCACGTCGCCGATCTCGACGCTCTGGCCAGGGCTCACGGGCAGCTGGGCGACCACGCCGCTCAGGGGCGCCTTGAGGTCGTTCTCCATCTTCATCGCCTCGACGATGATCACGGGCTGACCCTGTGTGACGACGTCGCCTGGGGCGACGAGCGCCTGGATCACCTTGCCCGCCATGGGGCTCTTGAGCTCGGGGCTGCTCGCGCCGCGCGCGCCTGAGCCAGTGGCGGCGCGCAGCCGATGTTGGCGCGCGTCGAGCACGGTGAGCTCGTGGCGATGGCCCCAGGCGGTCACCACCACTGACTGCGCCTGAGGGCGCGCGTCGAGGTCGTGCACGCGCCCGTTGATGATCAGGTTTAAGCGCCCCGGCTGCGGCGCGCTCGCGTCGACCTCAAGCGCGCGGCCGTCAGGCAGCGTGACCCGATAGCGCCCGCTGGGCAGCGGCTCGACCTCGATCGGGCGCGCGTCGGCGCCCTCGATCAGCACATAGCTCGGCATAGTCAGGCTCCTGTCTCATCACCAGCGGCGAAGCTGCTCCAGCCGCGCCATCGTCTCCCAACGCCCCGCGTCGCGCCCAGGCGCGCGAGGTGCGCCCGCAGCGGCGCCACCCTTTGAGGCCAGCGCCTCAGCCTGCTGATGCGTCACCAGCGCGGCGGCCACCTGCGCGACCCACGCCGCCTCCTCATCAGCCGCGCTCGCGCCTGTTGCCCGCTCGCTCAACAGCAGCGCCACGAACTCCGTGTCATAGCTCGCGTCCACGAACGCGGGGTGCGTGAGCACCTCCTCGTGGAAGTCCACGTTGCTGCGGATCCCTGACACCACCAGCTCGCTCAGCGCGCGACGCATCCGCGCGATCGCGTGCTCGCGATCCTCACCCCAGGTCGCGAGCTTCGCGATCATCGGGTCATAAAACTGCGGCACTGACGCGCCCGAGTACACGCCCGAGTCGAGCCGCACCCCTGGCCCATGCGGCTCGCGCATGTACGGGATGGGGCCGGGGCTTGGCATGAAGTTCTGATCGGGATCTTCCGCGTAGATGCGACACTCGATGGCGTGACCGCGTCGCTGGATGTCGCGCTGCTGCAACGTCAGGTGCTGCCCTGCCGCGATCTTCAGCTGCCAGCGCACAAGATCGATGCCCGTGATCAGCTCCGTGATCGGGTGCTCGACCTGCAAGCGGGTGTTCATCTCCAAGAAGTAGAAGTTCTGATCGACGTCGATCAAGAACTCCACCGTGCCCGCGCCCACATAGTCGACGCTGCGCGCGGCGGTGACAGCCACCTCGCCCATGCGCTGGCGGACCTCCTCGCGCAGCGTGGGGCAAGGCGCCTCCTCCACGATCTTCTGGTGACGACGCTGCACCGAACACTCGCGCTCGAACAGGTGCACGACGTGACCGTGTGTGTCCGCTAAGACCTGCAATTCGACGTGCTTGGGGTGGACGACGTACTTCTCAATGTAGACGGCGTCATCACCGAAGGCGCTGGCGGCCTCGCGGCGCGCGGCGTCGAAGCTTGAGACGAAGTCCTCCTCGCGATGCACCAAGCGCATGCCCTTGCCGCCGCCGCCCGCGCTGGCCTTGATCAGCACGGGGAAACCCGCGCTGCGCGCAAACTCAACGCCGAGCTGCGGGTCCGCGATGGCCTCGGGGGTGCCCGGCACCAGCGGCACGCCTGCCTTGGCCATGAGCGCGCGCGCCTGGGTCTTCGAGCCCATCGCCACGATCGCCTCAGGTGATGGGCCGATGAAGACGACGCCGGCCTCGGCGCACTGGCGCGCGAAGTCGGCGTTCTCCGATAAGAAGCCGTACCCGGGGTGAATGGCCTCAGCGCCGCAGCGCGCGGCGACCTCCAGGATGACGTCGCCGCGCAGGTAGCTCTCGCGGCTCGGCGCGGGGCCAATCAAGTAGGCCTCATCGGCCATACGCACGTGCAGCGCGTCGCGGTCAGCCTCGGAGTAGACGGCCACGCTGGCGATCCCAAGCTCGCGCAGTGAGCGCATCACCCGCACCGCGATCTCGCCACGGTTAGCGATCAGCACCTTCTTGAACATGCGTCCCTCTATGAGCAGCGATCCTGCGCCTCAAGCGCTGGATCAGACGAGCGATGACGACTGCGTCTATACCAAGCGGCGCGCGCCTTGGCCAGCCCGCACGGCGCACAGACGACGCGAGCCTCTGGCAAAAACCTCTTCTAGAAGAGGTCCTCGCCAGAGGCTCGCGTCTAAGACCACCAGGCGCGCCCTGCAACAAGCTCAGCGCTCGCTGGTGCCATCGGGCAGCGTGCGGCGCAGCGCCTGAACGTCGCCCATCAGGCTCTCATCCATGGTGTCGCCACGGAACAGCTCCACGAGCTGCTTCTCCATCATGGCGAGCTTAGCGAGGCTGTCGGCGTCGGCGCCAAGAGCGAACTTGAGGGGATGAGGCCCCTCCTCCGAGAGACCATGAAGCATACGCAAGACCTTCTCCTCTTCGGAGGTGAGCACGTCAAAGTCAGGGCCTGGCGAGGTCGGGCTCACCTGGGTCGTGGTAGAGACGGTCGTTGTCTTGCGACGCCTGGGATCGTGACCACTCAAGATAGCCTCCCGTGGGAAACATGCTGACGGT
>CAYXWB010000304.1:0-4065 GCA_964468515.1 uncultured Bradymonadales bacterium
CGAGGCCCAGGCGCTTCGCGCCCGGGCTAGCAAGCTGCGCCGCTAGCGCGGCGAGGGGTTAAGGGCAGGTGGGGTGGGGCAGGGGGCCTGTCGCCACGCCGGAGGGGCCGCACGCGGTGATGCCGGGGAGGTTGTGCTGCACCATGCCGCTCGGGCAGGAGAACCCCTCCATGATGAGCGCGCCGTCATAGACGCAGCAGGTGTCAGCGCCCACGGTCGCCTTGACGCCGCTGCCACAGTCAAGCTCGGGTGTGGTGTTAGGCTCAGGATCGGCGCCGCAAGCGCTCAGGCTGAGCGCGCTCACGATGAGCAGAGCCGCTAGGGGGTCACACGTCGTGTCATGGTCAAGGCTGCGGGGTTGTCGGCTCTTGCTCAGGTTGGGGGGCTTTGTATCGGACCAGGGCGCCCAGCACAGGCTCATGCGCAGGCTGAGCGCTTCGGGGTCATCGTGGGAGCGCGCGTCGAGGTCGGCGATCGCGGGGACCATGACCTCTAAGAACAGCGCGTCGAGCGCGTCGAGCTGATCCGGGCTCACGGTGAAGCTCATGGTGCGCGCGAACGCGCGCTCATCGCGCTCGAAGAAGCGCCCGCGCACCACGTCAAACAGGTTGCCCATCAGGCTGTTGAGGCCGCCGATGCGCTTGACCCACTGCGGCTGCACCTGCGCGTTGACGCTCTGCGTCGGCGCATAAGTGGTCGTGCGCCCCGCGTGCGCCGCGACGCGGCCCTCACGCTCTAGCACATCGAGCGCGGCGCGCACCGCCTCGGCGCTGTGCTGCGGCAGCACCTGACACAGCCGCGCCTCGCTCATCGGCACACGCCACAGCATGAGCTCAATGAGCGTGGGCAGGTTGTGCGCCTGCTCGGGCAAGAAGAAGGACTCGCGCAGCTGGCGCGACAGCGCCTTGCTCGTGCGCTCGCTCACATCCAGCTTGTCGCTGATCTGCGACAGGCTCAGGCCGCGATCGCGCTGATCCTTGAAGTAGGCCAAGCGCACCCACGCCGTCAGCTCGCGCAGCGAGATGCCGAAGTGATCCGCCAAGCGCACCACAGGGCCGAGCATGGAGAGCAGCACCCGGCGGCGCAGCTCAACCTCGCTGATGTGCTCTTCTGTCGTGGGCTCGCGCATCGCTCGCTCAATCATGATGGGCAGTTTTTTGCCCTTGTTGAATGAAGCTCTCACACCCGCTTAGAGAGCGCAACATCGCTCGCTAGAGCGCATGAGCGCTCGATGCGCGAGCGTTGAGGGCCGAACGCTTCGCGTTCGGCCCTGGCTTTTGAGGCGCGCTTCGCGCTAGATGACGCGTCGCGCGGCGCTTGGCCGCGCGGGCGTCTACACCGAAGCAGCTGAGGAGTCGTGATGTCGCTCGTTGATGAAGAAGAAGAGGACGGCCGCTCGTACCGTGGGCTGACGATCAAGCGTGGCAAGCGCCACTGCAAGATCGTGGATGAGCAGAACGAGGTCATCTTTCGCACCACGAACCTGCGCGACGCGGAGCACTACCTGGAGCTGATCGAGTCCAACGATCGCCTCCAGCGCCTGCTCGACGCGCGCGGCATCGCGCCGCATCGCCTCTACCTGCTGGCGCGCGATGAGGATCGTCGCGGGCGCGTCAACCAGGAGAGCGCGCCTGCGTCGGAGGTGGTCATCGTGGCCAAGGCCGACGATGACAGCGCCGTCGTGGTGCGCCACCTCGAAGATGGCCGCGAGGAGATCGTGGACCTCGACGAGATCGAGCCCATTGAGGGGGGCGCTTACTTGCAAGGCCCCGCTGTGACGGATGAGACGGTCGTGGTGGTCATGCGCGTCGATCGCGAGCGTGAGGAGGTCAGCTTGACCGCCCTGCGCAGCGCGGAGCAGGCTGACCTGTGCGTCACGCAGTGGGCGGCCGATGAGTCGCCTGGCCATGAGTATAAGGCGAGCCTCGTGCACGCGGAGGGCGACGTGGTGATCTATCGCCTTGAGGTGTCGATCGAGGACTGAGCTTCAGCCCTCAAAGAGAGACGCGAAGCGGCCCGCGACCTGAACAGGTCGCGGGCCGCTTCGCGTCTTGTGCTGGCGCGCCCCACCGCCGCGCCCTCGCAGGTGTTGGCGCGCTCGGGATCAGTCCCGCAGCGCGGCCTCACCCTCGGTCAAGAAGCCCGCGCTCTTCCACGCGTTGATGCCGCCGTCAAAGTCGGACACCTTGCGAAACCCCAGCCGCTCCAGCAGCGCCGCTGCCTCGTTCGAGCGTGGTGAGTCGTGGGTGTTACCGTAGACGACGATCCTCTGGTTCTTATTGAGGTGCTTGCTCGCAGCCTCTTGAAGCGTCTCCAGCGGGATGTTGGTCGCGCCTGGGATATGCTCCTTGCGGAAGTCTTCCTCGGTCAGGACGTCGACCAGGATGAAGTTATCATCCGTTTGCATGCGCTGTTGAAGCTCGGTGCTAGACATCAGACGAGCCATAGTTGCTCCTCTCCTGGCGTAAAGGCCAACGCACCTCTGTGGTGGAGGTGTGAGCTGCCACCCGCGTTGGCACGTTGGCGTAGTCTTCGATGTGGGCTGGCCGCGCCTATCCAAGCGAGCGGATGAGAGCGCTGACTCAGCTCAACCGACCGCGAATCTAGTCCCCTCATCGGCATCGGCAACCACTGTTAAGATCGCAAACACGCCCGCGTACAGCGCGCTGAAGGAGGCCTGCTGTGCGATGATTTGTGAGGTTTTATTGGGGCTTGTGGGGTGTGTCTGGCGTCCGTTTAGGCGCGCGCCTGCGAGCGGTGCGCGCCAAAAATGAGGCGCCCGCTCACGTCAAGTGAGCGGGCGCCTCATGAGCGATCCTCTGCGCGCGCGCTTTGTAGCGCGCGCGGTCAGGCTCAGCTGTTCTTGGCGGCGTGCTCCTCCATCGCGGCGCGGCGCGACAGGCGGATCTTGCCATCACGGCTGACCTCAAGGACCTTGACCATGGCCTCATCGCCCTCGCGCAGCACGTCCTCGACGCGGTTGACGCGACCCTCGGTCAGCTCCGAGATGTGGCACAGGCCGTCGCGCCCAGGCAGGATCTCGATAAAGGCGCCGAAGTCGACGATGCGCTTGACGGTGCCGACGTAGATCTTGCCGACCTCGGGCACCGCGGTCATCCCCTCGATGATCTCAATGGCCTGCTGCGTGGAGGTCGCGTTTGGCGAGGCGATCGAGACGGTGCCATCATCGGAGATGGTGAGCTGGGCGCCGGTGGTGTCTTGGATGGCGCGGATGGTCTTGCCGCCAGGTCCAATGATCATGCCGATGGCGTCTTGCGGGATCTTGATGTTGACGATGCGCGGCGCGTTCGGCGAGAGGTCCTTGCGGGGCTCGCTGATGGTGCGGTTCATGACGGTGAGGATGTGGTTGATGCCGTCGCGCGCTTGGCCAAGCGCCTGGGTCAGCGTCTCGAACGACACGCCGGTGATCTTGGTGTCCATCTGGAACGCGGTGATGCCATTGGCGGTGCCGCAGACCTTGAAGTCCATATCACCGAAGTGATCCTCGTCACCGAGGATGTCGCTCAACACGACGATGTCATCGCCCTCCTTGATGAGGCCCATGGCGATGCCCGCGGTGGCGGTCTTGACGGGCACGCCCGCGTCCATCAGCGCGAGGCTGCCGCCGCAGACCGACGCCATGGAGGAGGAGCCGTTGGAGCCGAGCACGTCGCTGACGACGCGCACGACGTAGGGGAAGTCGCTGCCCAGGCCGGGCAGGGCGGCCAACAGCGCGCGCTCAGCGAGCGTGCCGTGACCTAGCTCGCGGCGGCTGGTGCCGCGCATGGGCTTGGCCTCGCCAGTGCAGAAGGGGGGGAAGTTGTAGTGCAGCATGAAGTTTTTGACCGTGTCACCCTCCATGCCGTCGATGCGCTGGTTCTCCTTCTCGGTGCCCAGCGTGGCGCTGGCGAGCGCCTGCGTCTCACCGCGCGTGAACAGCGCCGAGCCGTGCGCCATCGGCACAAGCCCGATCTGACACTCAATGTGGCGGATCTCATCGGGGCGGCGGCCATCAATGCGCTTGCCCGTGGTGATGACGGTCTTGCGCGCGATCTTCTTCTGCGC
>CAYXWB010000304.1:4165-6383 GCA_964468515.1 uncultured Bradymonadales bacterium
AGCGCCTCGATCATCAGCGGCACGGGCTGCTCGCTGGCCTGACCCTCGACCATGACGATGGCGTCTTGGCTGATGGCCAGCACGATGTCCATGTCGCTGCGCTCGCGCTGCTCGAAGGTGGGGTTGGCGATGAACTTGCCATCCACGCGCCCCACGCGCACGCCCGCCAAGGGGCCAGCCCAGGGGATGTCGCTGAGCATCAGCGCGGCCGAGCAGCCGGTGATGCCGAGCACGTCGGTGTCGTTCATCTTGTCAGCCGAGATGACCCACGCGATGAGCTGGGTCTCGTTCTGGTAGGCCTTGGGGAACAGCGGGCGGCAGGGGCGATCGATGAGGCGGCTGGACAAGGTGGCCTTGTCGCTTGGGCGCCCCTCGCGCTTGAGGTAGCCGCCGGGGATGGAGCCCGCAGCCCAGAAGTTCTCTTGGTAGTTGACCGTCAGGGGGAAGAAGCCCAGATCGGCCTTGAGGCCGCCTGCGGTGGCGGTGCACAGCACCTGGGACTGGCCGTACTGGATGACGACCGAGCCGTTGGCGAGGTTGGCCATGCGGCCCGTCTCAATGATCAGCTCTTGTGCGCCGAGGCGCGCGCCCTCGCGGATGATCTCGCTCATGCTCTGACTCTCTCGTGATGAAGGTGTGGCGGCTGAGCGCATGAGGAGCGCTTTGAGGCCGCCTGCGCGACGCTCATGCGTCGCGCGGTGGGGTGAATCCCCGAAGAGACGATGGGGCGCGATGTCCGCCACGAGAGAGCCGCTCATGCTAGCCTGGGGCACGCGCCCTGTCACGCCATCGTCGCCTGACCTGGCGCGTGCACCAAACTGCCACATGAGATCGCCTCACCGCGCGTCAACAGCGCGTGGCTTTGTTTAGGGCGCGCTGTGCGCGCCCTAAACTGACGGAGGCTCGCGGTGTCACCGCGAGCCTCCGTCTCGAATCACTTACGCAGGCCGAGCGCCTTGATGAGCTCGCGGTAGCGGTTCACATCGGTCTTGCGCAGGTAAGCCAGCAGGCGACGACGCTGACCGACGAGCTTGAGCAGACCACGGTAGGAGTGGTTGTCGTGCTTGTGGGTCTTGAAGTGGCCCTGGAGGTGGTTGATGCGCTCGGTGATGAGCGCGATCTGAACCTCGGTGCCGCCGGTGTCGCCGTCGGCGCGCTTGAACTGCTCGATGATCTCGGCCTTACGATCTTGGTGCAATGACATCTGGACGTGCTCCTGTCACCGACCGGGGAGCGAGGCCCCCGCGGTGGTCGTGGTCGTTGGCCCCAACACAACGTCAGGGACGGCGGCAACCTAGTCAGCGCGGCCTCATCTGTCAAGGCGCGCGTCACGCGCAGCCAGGCGCTCATGTAGGTGGAGGTGGGTATCTGTTTGCTATGTCAATCATATGACGAGCCGCTTGCGCCGACGACGCATCGCATGTTAAATTCACGACCGTTCCAGGACGGTTACAATCTACAACAAACTCGCGCGGCGCATCCTTGATTGATGAGGGGCGGCGCCGCGCTTACAACAGGAGCTCCTCATGAGGAACGCTAGCGCGAGCGTCGGGCTGATAGGCCTGATGTGTATGATAGCGCTCGTCGGGTGTGGCGGCGAGGAGGCGGGGCAGGATGACGCCTCCTGCGTCTCCGATAAAGAGTACTTCACCAGGCGCGTGTGGAAGCCCGTCTTGGAGCAGCGCTGCTTTAGCTGTCACAACGGCTCGGGCGTGGCCAAGTACTCGAAGCTGGTCTTTCAGCCCAGCTCGCAGACGGGCCACGTTGAGGCCAACTTCAAGATGCTGCAAGACGCGGCGCAGTATGAGACGGCTGGCAAGTCCATCGTGCTCCAGAAGCCGCTCGGGCAGCTCGCCCACCAAGGCGGCGTGGTGCTGGCTGAGGACAGCGAGGAGTTCAAGGCCATCGCGACGATGCTTGATCGCTTCAATTCGCCCTCAAGCTGCGATCAGTCGCTCACCGTCGATGATCACTTTAAGCCCGTGCGCCTGCTCGATCCCCAGCAGACGCTGCGCAAGACCACCCTCAACCTCGGCGGCCGCTTGCCCACTGAGGCGGAGATCGTGCGCGTGGAGCAGGAGGGCCTCGACGCGCTCGACCAGATCGTCGAGGACTTGGCTGGCGAGCCCACGTTTTATGCGCGCTTGGAGGAGATGTTCAACGACATGCTCCTGACCGAGCGCTACATCAACAACGAGGACGCCGTCAGCCTGCTCAG
>CAYXWB010000305.1:0-6330 GCA_964468515.1 uncultured Bradymonadales bacterium
GCATCTGATGCGCTGGGGCCTCGCCGCTCCTCCTCTCGCTCGCGCTGGGCGCCAAAGGCGCCCAGCATCAGGTCAGCTGGCCGCCTGCATGGTCACGCGCAGCGTGGGCATAGCGTCCTCCTCAATGGCCTCTTGGATCCACTGGCGAAGGCGCACAAAGTGCTGATGTGACATGTGCGTGAAGCTGAAGCCGAAGTAGTCGCTGTCCTCATAGACGCGCTTGGCGCCGACCCAGATAGGCTGACCATCGCCAGGCAGCTCGAACTGCAAGCGCACGCGGTCGCTGGCGCCGCTCAGCGGCTCCAGCAGGCGCTGCACGCGCATGCCGCCGAGCGAGATGTTATCGGCGCGGCAGATGTGCATGTGGCCATCTTGGACCTTGTTCAGGATGATGTCACAGTTGACGCGTGGGGCGCGGCGGTTGTTGCTGCTCATCGTCGGTAACCTCCCTGTTCGGTTGACGCTTATAGCGCGGCGCGGGCCCTCATGGCTCACCCCTTGGGTTTACCACGGTGGCGAGGGCGTGCAAAAAAATGGGACCTCCTTGGGCCCATCACATGGCGCGGCTCGCAGTGGCGCGGCGAGGGGAGTTGTGGAATAGTGGGGGAGGTTTTTAAGGTCGCTTCGCGGCCTGATCGCGCAGAGCCGCTCGCGCAAGAGCGCCACGCCGCAGGGAACGTCACGATGCAAGAGTTATTGATCACGTCCATTCAAGGCTGCTCGCTGTTCAAACACCTCGACGCGGCGACGCTCGACGGGCTCGTCGCGCAGGCGACGCTCTCGACGCTGCCCGAAGGGCACGTGATCGTGCGCGAGGGCGAGCCCGTGAGTCACCTGTTCTTGGTAGCGCAAGGGGTGGTGCGGGTCTCAACGCACTCGCTCAACCGCGAGGTCGAGCTGAAGCACCTGGGGCCAGGGTCTTACTTTGGCGAGGTGTCGCTGCTGAGCGGCAAGAGCGCGACGGCGACGGTCGAGGCGCGCCAAGGTGAGGTGCAGCTCGTGGCGATCGCGCGTGACGCGATCTTGGCGCTGGTGCAAGCGGATGAGCAGGTGCGCCGGATGCTTGAGGGCGTGACGCTCGCGCGCGCTAAAGACACCATCGCGAAGGTGCTCCAGTGAGACGAGCGATCAAGCGCATCAGCGCGAGCCACGCCATCGCGACGCTGCTGCTAGGCGCGCTGCTGTGTGTGTGCAGCGTGGCGAGCGCGACCACCGTGCTGAAGCTCACCTTGGCCGACCTCGTGCGCGGCTCGGAGCAGATCGTCGCGGGCCAGGTGAGCGCGGTGGAGGGTCGCATGGAGGGCGGGCGCATCTACACCTATGTCACCCTCAAGGCGCAGGCCCACTACAAGGGCACCCCGCGCGACGAGGTCACGTTTCGCCAGCTCGGCGGCCGCGTGGACGACCTGGTCACGGTGGTCGCAGGCTCGCCAGGGTTCGTGGTCGGTGAGCGGGTGGTGGTGTTCTTAGAGCGCCCCGCGCCGCAGGCGCCGCTGGTGGTGACGGGCATGTCACAGGGCAAGTTCAGCGTCATCTCTGGCGCTGACGCGGTCCCCTATGTGCGCCCTCAGCTGGAGCACGCGCGCTTGGTCGAGCGCGCGCAGCTGCCTGAGGGTGACAACCTCAGCGCGCGCCTGCGCGACGCCCAGCCCTCGCAAGATCATCAGGTCACGCTGCCGCTGGATGACTTCGCCGCGCGTGTGCGCCAGCTCGTGACCTCGACGCAGGAGTCACCGTGAAGCTATCGCGCGCGCTCGGCGCGGGGGGCGTTGGGCTCTTGCTCGTGCTTTTAGGCGCGACAGACGCGCTCGCTTGGCGTCAAACGCAGACCTGCTACACCTCGCTCTCTGAGGGCGCCTATCTGTGCCAAGCAGATGAGCTGCCCAAGGGCATCCTGTGGTCGCGCCGACGCATCGGCTATCATCTCAACGAGCGTGGCAGCGACGACCTCCCCACGGTCAATGGGCGCATGAGCGCGCCGCTTCGCGCGGCGCTCAACGCCTCGTTCGACGCATGGAACGCCCCCAGCTGCTCCGACCTAGAGCTGTATGAGGTGGGCCTGACCGATCGCGAGGACATCGGGCTCGACTGCGCCGAGGGCGCGCCGCCTAACATCAACGTGGTGGTCTGGCGCGAGGACGCTTGGGGCGAGCTTGGCCCAAGCTACACGCGCAGCGTCTACGCGCTCACCAGCGTCACATTTCGCGCAAGCTCTGCGATCATCGCTGACGCAGACATCGAGCTCAACGGGGTCAACTTCACCTTCACCAACGAAGATAACGCCAACGCCACGCTCGTCGACGTGCGCAACACGATGACGCACGAGGTCGGCCACTTCATCGGCCTCGATCATAGCGAGCATCAAGACGCGACGATGTTTGGGATGGCGCCTGAGGGTGAGCTGAGCAAGCGGGAGCTGAAGCCCGATGACATCGAGGCGCTATGCACCATCTATCCCAGCGGGGGTCCGCTGCCGCAAGGCCCGCAAGGCCCGTGCAACAGCGCCGTGAGCGCGAGCGGTGAAGACAGCTGTGCTTGCACGAGCGTCCAAGCCTCATCAAGCGAGCCACGTCCCGCGCACGCGCTGCTGCTCAGCCTCATGATGCTGGGCGTACGTCGCGCCCGAAGGGTGCGCCCGTGAGCGCGCAGCGCGCGCGTCTCGCGCCGATAAGCGCGCCACGCCCGCTCACCGCGCGCGAGCGAGACGTCGCGCGCAGCGCGCTGACGCGCTGCGCCATCGCGGACTCGTTCACCTGCGAGGCCGCGCTCGACGCGTGCGTCCTCATCCCTTGGGCGCCTGGTGCCTTGCAGATCCGCGGGCCTCGCTCGCTCATCGCCGCCATCGCGCTGGCGCGCCGCGCAAGCGGCATCACGCTCGGCGATCGGGTCTTCATCCAAGCGCAGCTCTGGCGCGCTGATGGCGCCCTGCCCTTGGCCCTGGTCGTGCACGAGGTCGCGCACGTGGTCCAGTTTCGACGCGACGGCGTGACCCGCTTCCTCACCCGCTATGTGAGCGAGTATGCGCGCCATCGCCAGCGCGGCTTATCGGATCATGAGGCTTACTTGAACATCTGCTACGAGCGCGAAGCGCGCGAGGTGGAGGCCCAAGCGCTCAGCGCGGGCTGCTAAAGCTCGCGCTCAGCATGCTCAAGGCGACGCCTGCGCCTCCCCCATCGAGCGCGGGCGGCGGCTGCGCTCGCGCAGGAGGGCCTTGCTCAGGCGCGACGCCCTCGCGAAGCAGCAGCTCGGCAGCGCGCAGCTGCGCGCCCTCCCCGGTCAACACCAACCGGTCGTCAGGACCAAAGGCGAAGTCAGCGCGTGGGTTGGGCCAAGACTGCCCCGCCCTCCCCGCGATGTGCGCGGTGCCAAGCGCCACCAGCGGTGAGGTGAGCAAGAACAGCTCGCGGCTGCGCGCGGCCATGACGTGGTGGAGCAGCCAGGGGAACGCGAAGCGCGCCACTGTGTCGATCCCCACGATCACCGCGCCTGCCAAGCCCAGCTGCTTGCCTCATGACACCGCGTCAAGCCGCGCGTCTTCGCGAAGCAGCGCCACCAGCAGGATCAGCAGCACCACCGCCAAGTCAGCACCACCGCCAAGTCCTGCATCAGCAGCACCGCCAGCGAGAGGCGCCCATAGCGTGAGCCGAGCTGGCCGCTGTCGCCTCACAGGCGCAACACCAGCGCCGCCGAGCTAGGCCCCACCAAGAGCCCCAGAAGATCGCCTCGCGCGTGGACGCCCCCACGCGACGGCGCCCGCGAGCAGCCCCGTCAGCAGCTGCGCGCCGCCTAAGAAGACAGGCTTGGCCATCTTGAACCTGTCATTGAGCGAGCGCTCAAGCCCGATCCTGAACAAGAGCATCACGATCCCGCTCTCAGCCATGACCTCGATCGTGAATGTCATGCAGGAGGTTGAGGCCTGCTGGCCCAAGCAGCAGGCCTGCGACCAAGAAGCCAAACAGCGAGGGCAGCTTCAGCTTGTGGCCTCCCCACACCAGCGCGTTGGCGCCTCCCAGGGCGACGACCAGCTCTCCCAGCAGCGGTATTTGCATCAGCTCATCACGCGCACACGCGCGCCACGAGGGGGCGCTTTGACGACGCGCTGAGAGCAGCGCGTCGCATGAATTTAGCCCCCAAGCGGCGCTCAGGCTCAGGTGCCAGGCAGCTCATCAAGCAGGTTCGCCAGCGCCAGAAAGTCATCAAAGGAGAGGTTCTCAGGGCGCGCTTGATCGGGCAACCCTGACCAACGCAGCGAGGTCTGCACGAAGTCTTTGTCGAGGCCTAAGCCGCGCAGGCTGTTGACGAGCTGCTTGCGGCGCGCTTGGAACGCGACCTTCACGATCCGCACGAAGCGCCGCCGCAACGCCTCATCGGGGATGCGCGTCCCTGGCACAGGGCGCGCATGCAGCAGCGCGCTGTGCACCTTAGGCGGTGGCATAAACGCCCCGGGAGGTAGCGTCATCACCACGCGCGCGTCAAACCCGAGCTGCACCATCAGCGACAGCGCGCCATAGGTCTCATCGCCCACGCGCGCCACCATCCGACGCGCCACCTCGCGCTGAAACATCAGCGTCATGTGGTCCAGACGATCGGCATACTCCGCGAGCCGAAAGAACACCTCCGTGCCCACATTGTAAGGCAGGTTCGCGGCGACCTTCCACTTGGCCACGGGGCCGCGCAAGATCGCGCCCATGTCGACGCGCAGCGCGTCAGCCTCAATGAGCGTGAACCGATCGCCGTAGGGCGCCATCGCCTCGCGCAAGAACGCGGCCGCCTGACGGTCGATCTCGACCGCCGTCACATGCGCCCCGCGCTCCAGCATCACCCAGGTCAGCGTGCCGCAGCCGGGGCCTATCTCTAAGACGTGATCGCCCTCTTGCACCTGCGCGTGCTGCGCGATGTTGTGCAGGATGGACGGATCGCTCAAGAAGTGCTGTCCAAACTGCTTCTTGGTCCCGTGCGCGTAGCGCCGGATCAGATCATGAGGTGTCATCGTCATTGACTCGTCCTTGTGGCCCAGACCACCCGCTCAGCTGCGCGCGGTCCTGCGCATTGTGTATCGCGATGATTTCAGGTAGTTCAAGTGTCATCGGCGCCCGAAGCGCCTGACCGCCTCGCATGCAGCAGCGCGCAGGCCGCCCCAGATCGCGGCCTCGCCCACAGGAGCACGCTCGGATGACGCACCTCGCTCGCCAGCTCGCCAGCGCCACGATCCTCACCTTCGCCACGCTCAGCCTCGCCGGCTGCCTGGGCGCGAGCATCGCGCAAGAGTGTGATGACATCGCCGCCAGCGCTTGCGCCCGCTGTGAGCGCTGCGCTGTGCCCGCCGTCGACGGCCTCCCCCCCATCAGCGGCGCCGAGCTCTGCGGCCTAGCCCCGGGCGACACGCTCGCCCAGTGTGAGCAGACCATCGGGCGCACCTGCACCAATGAGGCGAGCGCGACCAAAGACCCAAACGTCACGATCGACGCCTGCGCCGAGGTCATCGCTGATGCCAGCTGCGAGGATCTTTATGAGGCTTACGCCCTCAAGCGACGCCCTGGCCCCGACGCCTGCACCCTGCTGCTTTAGAGCGCGCTCACGCCCACAGCAGCTCATCGCCCAGCGCAGGCCCTGGCGGCTCAGGGTGCACAAACTCACCGCTGCGACCGCCCCGCTTGCGCCATACATGCGTGTGATCAATCCGCATCGCGCGATCGACCCCCTTGCACATGTCATAGACCGTGAGCGCCGCCACGCTCACCGCCATCATCGCCTCCATCTCGACCCCGGTGCGGCTCTGCACCCGCGCCGTCGCCTCGATCACCAGCGCGCCGTGCTCGGGTAAGAGCGCCAAGCGCACCTCCACCACATCAAGGCCCAAGCTGTGACACAGGGGGATCAGCTCGTCCGTGCGCTTGGCGGCCATCACACCAGCCAGCCTCGCGACTTGAAACACTTCGCCTTTGCCAATCTTCCCCTGACTGAGCAATTCTAGTGTTTTAGCGCTCATATATACGAACGCGCGCGCCGTCGCCTCGCGCGTGGTCACGGGCTTGTCGCCCACATCCACCATGCGCGCGCGCCCCTGCGCGTCGAGATGCGTCAGCGACTCGCTCATCGCACCGCTCCTGTCTGCTTGATGTTGCTACCTCAGCGCATGACTCTCATGCGCTGCACGTCAGCCTCACGAGGGCGTCCGCGCCATGTATTCTTGCGTCTCTTGCGCCGTCTGGAAGCGATCATCAGGATCTTTCTCCAGCAGCCTCAAGATCACATACTCTAATTTCTTGTTCAGGGCGGGGTTGATGGAGCTTGGCGCGGGCGGCTTGGTGTGGATGTGATGGTAGCTCA
>CAYXWB010000306.1:0-6327 GCA_964468515.1 uncultured Bradymonadales bacterium
AAGTCTGACCTACATTGACCTACACCTGCACACCTTCAACCACACCAACTACAGCTCTCTTCAAAGCTGACACAACAACCTGTAGACACATGACCTCCCCTATTCGCACAATTCAGCTTCAACAAACCCAACGCCTAGGTCCAAGATGGCAGAGTCGAGCAAGATGACCAGGACGCAGCGCAAGCCCTGGTGTGTGCTCCCTGCGGGGAGGTTGCTCAGTCAGCCAGCTGAGGATGAGGGGCGCTTTGTGGTCGTTGAGTCGCGGCGGCGCGCTGAATACTGGATTGTCTCGGCGGGGTGGCGAACCGGCTCCATCGCGGCTGGGCCATTTCGCCCCTGTGATGTGCTTCGAGCCCATCGCTTGGCGAACACCCTCGTCCCCGATGGATGCGAGCTGGGGCCGTGGCAGCATGGCCTGAGCTTGTTTCAGCCCAGCGCGCTGCCTGGACAAGCCGATGACTGGGCGCGGGTCGATCCGAGCTGGCTGCCCCCCTCAGTGAGCCAATACACCGCCGCTGATGTGCGGGAGGTGCCTGCCCGCGCGTGTTGCGCCCCACCTGCGGATAGACCACGGCTCGATTGGCTGGCGGCGAGTGAGCTTGGGGGGTTCGAGCGCGGTGAGGCGCTGATTGAAGCCCTCTATCCCGAGCACAAATCGACAGCCATCGCCACGCTGAGCAGGTCGTGGAACGTTCACCCGCCAGGCTCGCCCCTCTTCGCGGCGCATAAGTCGCTGGATGGCGAATTCTTTGTCATCGACCTCTGAACAGCCACGCGGGCGCGCTGCGGCGAGGAGGAGGAGCGATGGCGAGCGCGCCGCATGGGGTGGGGTCGCGTGATCGCGCCCTCTCATCGGGCGCGCCGCATCGCTCAAGCGAGGCTTTGGGGGTGGGGGCGTCTAGGGGGCGCGGGCTGCGGCGAGCCAGCGCAGGCGCGGCGTGGTGTCCTCGGGGGGTGGTGGGGGGAGGAGCGTGTCGAGGGTGTGGAGCAGCGCGAGGCTTGGGGGCTGCTCAAGCTGGGCTTCGAGCGCGCGGGTGAGGCCGCGTGGGAGCGGGCGCAACAGGCGCGCGCGAAGGGTCTGGGCCAGGGCGCGGTCGTCGGGGCGCGCGCCCACGCTGGCCCACGCGCTGATGCGGCGCCAGAGCAGCACCTGGGGAGAGCGCATCGGCAGCGCCGGGGGCGCGAGCGCGATCCCTAAGCGGCGCGTCACCAGGGCGGCCGCGAAGCGCAAAAGCTGCTCGCGCAGCGGATCGTCGTCGGGCAGCGGCTCAAGCGCCAGATCCGTGTCGCGCAGGCGCATGAGCCCGGCCAGCGCGTCGGCGGGCGCGGCGCTCACTTGGCCGTCGGGTGACGCGGTCATCCACAGGGGTGAGCCGAGGTCTTCCCAGCGGGCAAGCGCGATCAGCGGCCCTGCGCCTGCGCGCCACCAGGTCGTCGCGTGTGCGTCGGCGCCAAAGGCGTGCGCCGCACCGCTCGGATGCGCCGCCAGACGCTCCATGATCGCGATCGCGGCCAGCGGATCGTCGCGGTGCGGGGTGATGCCTGCGGCCACCTCGGCGGCGGGCATGGCGAGGCCGACCTGTCGGGCGCTGTCCAGGCGCGCGTCCAGGCGCGTGTCCATGCGCCGCATCCCCAAGCCTCCCGCCCAGTGGCGCGGCCTCGGGGCGATGACGCGCGCGCGCAGGTGCGGGCCGCCAGGGCGCAAGAGCCGCCCGATGCGCTGCTCCATCAAGAGCGGCGTGGTGGGCGCGTCGGCCAAGATCACGCAGCCGCAGTCTTGCAGATCCACCCCGTGCGCCAGGCAGTCCGTGGCGATCAGCACCCGCAGCGCCTGATGCTCAGGCGGTGGCACCACGCCGCAGGCCACGGGCGCGAACCGCTCCAAGATCGTCTGGGCGGGGGCTTGGCCAAGGCCCGTGGCGCGCGCCTCCATGCCTGTGATGAGCCCCACGCGAGCGCGCGCGCCGAGCGCCGCGCTGATGAGTGATTCTAGCGCCAGCGCCGTGTCGCGCCACTGCGTGAAGACCAGCGCGCGCGTCCACGGCTCGCTCGCCAAGAGCGCGGCGATGGCGCGCTCGCGGCCGCTACCTCGCGCCGCCAATCCCTCGACCCGCGCGCGCAGGGCGCGCAGCGCGTCGCAGTCGCGCGTGACCTTGGCGATGAGGTCATCGTCTGGCGAGGGCAGCTCGCGCGGCAGCATGAAGGGTAAGACCTCCTGGGAGACATCGCGCAGGAACAGCGCGTTGAAGGCGTCGCGATCGAGCGTGACGCCGCGCGACGCGGCGTCGAGCCAGCGCTCGTGCCAGCCGAGCAGCGCGTCGAGGCTCACAAGCAACGCGCGCGGGCCGCTCTCCCAGCGCCGACACAGCATGTCCTCAGCGAGCGCGCGCGGCCACGTGGCGCCGCACAGCGCGAACGAGAGCGCGCGCAGCGCGTCGGGCAGGTGCTGCCACAGCCAGCGCTCCTCGTCGTCCAGCTCGTGCGCTAGCGCCTCAAGCTGCATCGCGGGGCGCGCCCTCGCCAAGCTCGCGCGCCGCACCACGACCTCGTGCGTCACAGCCAAGATCGACGCATGATCGCGCGCCATGAAGACCTCGCGCAGCGGGCGGCCCGTGATCCCGAGCAGCGCGTCTTCGGCCAGGAAGATCGCCAGCAGGTGGTAAAGATCCATCAGATCGCGCGCGATGGGGGTGGCGCTGATGAGCAGCGTGGGCGCAGCTGCTGCCCACTGCGTCAGCCGCGCGCTGCGCCGCGCCGCTGGGTTCTTAAAGCGGTGCGCCTCATCGACCAAGATCAGCGCGGGAGGATCGATCGCCAGCGCGCCGGGCTGGCTCATAGCCGCGTGGGAGACGAGCTGCACGGGCGCGCGGGCGCTCAGCCCCGCGTCATCGAGCGCTTGACGCCACATCGGCATCAGGCGCGCGGGCACACAGCACAACAGTGGGCCAGCGTGCCGCTCCAAATAGAGGCTCGCCGTGGCCAGCGCGATGCGCGTCTTGCCTTGGCCGACCTGCTCGGCCAGCAGCGCGCCGCCATGGGAGTGCAAGATGGCGAGCGCGCGCGCGGTGGCCTCGCGCTGCGGCAGATCGATGGCCAGGCGGCCCAAGGTCTCCGGCACGCGCGCGGGCGCGGCGCCGCGACACTTGCGCCACGCGCCCAGCGCGTGGCTGACCCAAGCGGCGCCGCGCAGCGGCGTCGCGGCGTGTGAGGCTAGCTGGCCCATGACAGCGCCTCCTGATCCTGCGCGTCACGCGCGGCGGCGCTCGGGTGCGACTCATCACACCACGCGTCGATGCTGGCGAGGGTGGCCACGTCGAGGTCATACATGGCGCCGATGACGCGCGCGCTGTCAGCGCGCGCGGCCTCATCCTCGCACAGCGACGCGGCCCACGCGTCGAGCGCCGGATCGGGCGCGCCCTCAAGCCACGCGGCCAGCGCGTCGGGCACGGGCAGCAGGCAGATGACCCACGCCAAGTGGCGGCGCCAGCCGCCTCGGGCGCGCTCAGCGAGCGTGCGCGCCCACAGGCGCGCGGGCGGCGCGTTGAGCAGCGCGGCCAGCGCCCAGGCGCGCGTCGCGTCGTGGCATGGGATGTAATAGCAGGTGTTGAGCGGCGCGACATCCTCGCTCACGACCGCAGCTTCTAGTCGTTGCCCCATGTCCGCCCACACGACCTTGGGCTGAGCGAGGCCCGCTTGGGCGCGAAACAGCTCCCACCAGGGGCGCCCAGGGCGCCAGTCCGCGCGGCGCTCAAGCGCCGCGCGGTGCGGCGTCAGCGCCTCACACAGCGGCTCAGGCAGCGCGCGCACAGGCTGCATGTCGGCGTCGCAGGTCCACAGCAAGCGCGACCCAGGCGCGCGCGTCTGCCACGCCTGCACGTCGCGCCCGCCTAAGGCGTAGCGCGACAGGCGCGACAGGTCATCATCTGACCAGCCTCGCGCGCGCAGTGAAGCGACCTCACGCACGAACGCGGCGTTACAACCTGTCATCACACCGCGCGCAGGCCGCAGCGCGCTGCGCGATCCTAAGGGTGGCCCCGCGCGACGCACCCGCGAAAGCCACGCCTGCACCTGCGGCGTCTCCAACAGCCACGGCTCCCCGGCGTGCGCGCCGCTGGCCCACAGCGCGCTCGGCGCGCAGCGCCACTGCTGCGCCTGGGCGCCGCGCCAGGTGACCACTTGCACCAGCGGCGCGGCGCGCGGCGCGCGCCGCGCGCTGGGCGGCGTGGCGCGCTGCACATGCAACAGCGCGGGATAGGTGGTCGCCTCGAACATGGCGCGCGACGCGTCGGCGTGATCCTCCACGCGGCGCAGCACATGGCGAGACAGCAGCGACCGTAAGCCGCAGCCGTGCAGCCCGCGCAGGAGCTTGGCGGGGATCAGCGCCACGAGCTGGCCGTCAGGGCGCAGCAGCTCCAGCGCGCGCTCCAAGAACATCGCCGCCAGATCGACCTGCGCGCCGAAGGTCGCCGTCACGCCCGCCTCACTGGCCCCCTCCCACAGCGGCGCCTGACAGTCAGGATAGCGCGCGGTGTAGACGCCCTTGAGCGCGGCGTCCACGCGATTGCCGCGCACCCAGGGCGGGTTGGTGAGGATCAGATCGAAGCCGCCTGCGGCGATGGCCTCGCAGAAGCGCGCCTCGTAGCAGAACGCGGGCGCGCGGGCGCCGAGGCTTGCGAGGGCGTCATCGAGCGCCTTGAGCTGACGATCGAGCGCGCGCGTGGCGCTAGCGCGAGGTTTGGGCGGCGCGTCAGCGAACAGGTCTTCGGTCTGCGCGGTGAGGGCGGCGCGGCGCGCCGTCAGGCGCGCGCGTCGCGCTTGTAACAGCTCGTCATAGAGGGCGCGCTCCTCCAGCTCCAGCGCGCGCTGCGCGCGCGCCTTGTCGTCGCCGTGCGAGGTCATATAGAGGCGCTGCGCGGCGCCGATGGCGCGAGCGCGCTTGCGCGCGCTCGCGTCTGACTCGCCAGCCCACGCGCCCCCCTCATCCACGCGCACGCGCAGCAGATCGAGCGGCGTGGCGAGCGCGTCACCGCGGGCGATGCGGTGCGAGAGGTTGGGCAGCGGCGCCAGCGCGCTGAGGTCGTCGAGGCGCGCGGGCAAGGTGGCCAACAGCGCCAACCAAAGCCGCACCTCGCACAGCCGCACGGCGGTGGGGTGCAGGTCGACGCCATGCAAGTGGTCGTGGATGAGGCGACGCACGCCCTCAAAGGTGTCCGCCTCGTGAGCGCCCAAGCCACGCCAGCAGCGTCGAAGGGCGGTGAGTGATTCGAGCAAGAAGGCGCCCGTGCCCACGGCCGGATCGAGGATGGCCAGCTGCGCCAGCGCCCGCGTGACGCGCTCGCGCTGGCGCGGGCTGAGGGCGCTGGCGCGCCCCTCGACGACCTCACGCGCGAGCGCCTCGTCAAGCTCAGCGCGCGTGATGAGGTGACCGACCAAGCCCTCACAGGTCATGCGCCGCACGACATCACGCGGCGTATAGAAGCTGCCCGTGCGCTGACGCGTCACCTCGCCCATCAACCCCTCGAAGACCTTGCCTAAGACCTCCGGGTCGATGGCGGCGTGCTCGTCGCCCTCATCGCCCGCCACGAGCGCGAAGCGATGGCGCGCGAAGAAGCCCTCCAGCGCGTCCTCCCAGAGTTCTTGCGGCCAGGTGAGCGTGGGGTGGGCTTGCTCATCGGGGGAGGGCTCGAACAAGCCACCGTTCAAGAAAGGCAGCGCGCCCAAGGCGCGCGCCGCCTCAGGGCGCTGCGCGGGAGGCAGGTTCAGCGCGCCGAACGACAGCGGCGCTAAAACCTCGCGGTAGAAATCAGCGCCTCGCGCGAGCACCTGACGCCAGCGCGTGAGCAAGAACTGAGGATCGTGATCGAGCGCGCCGCGCGCTTGCAAGAAGTGCAAGACGATGAGGCGCAGCAGCACAGACAGCGCGATCTGAGCGCGCGCGTCTTCGCCCGCTGGGCCGTGGAGCATGGCGGCGCTCAGGCGCTGATGCAGCGCGACGACGCCGTCGAAGAAGCGGCGCGTGAGCCCTTCTTGAGCGAAGGCGTGACGCAGCAGGCGCCTGACATCGTGGGCGTCATCGATCACATCGGGGGCGCGCTCGGCGCGCGTGAGGCTGGCCCACTGGGCCACCGCGCGCGGATCGAGGCCAGCGCTTGCGTCGCTCAGCGGCAAGCTCATGGCGCGCACTAGCGGGGCGCGGCCGGGGCCCTCATCGACCATGAGGGCGGTGAGCTGGTGAGGCTCGGGGCGAAGCCAGATGAGCGGCGCGGTGGGGCTATGGCGCCAGACGCTCAAGGCCGCTTGGCGCAACGCGCCGGGCGGCGCGTCGCC
>CAYXWB010000307.1:0-6286 GCA_964468515.1 uncultured Bradymonadales bacterium
CGCGCGCAGCGCCGGCTGCGCCTGTGGCGCAGCCGCTGCGTCCGACGCCGCCTGTCGCGAAGCCCGTGACCCCGACCCTCCAGGCCAAGGCGCCCGCGCCCGCGCCCGCGCCAGCGCGTGCTGCGGCGCCTGCGCCTGCGGCGCAGGCTAAGGCGCCGCAGGCGCCGACGACTCAACCTGTCGCGGCGAAGCCCTCGGTGCAGGCGCCAGTGGTGGTGAGCGGTCAGGCTTACTTGGACGAGCAGCAGCAGGCGCGCGCGGCGAAGTTCAAGCCGACTAAGAAGCGCGCCCCGGTGGGCTTGAGGCTCGATCGCGAGCAGCTCAAGGTCCACGCCTCGGGCAACATCTCCGAGATCTACGGCCCGCTGTTCAAGCAGCAGGATCAGTACGCGCTGCAAGTGCGCATGCCTGAGCCGCCGCTGCTGCTGGCTGACCGCGTGACGGGCATCGACGCCGAGCCTGGCGTGCACAGCACGGGCACGATGTGGACCGAGACGGACGTGACCTGGGATTCTTGGTACCTGAACGAGGGGCGGATGCCGACCGGCATCATGATCGAGTCAGGCCAAGCCGATCTGATGCTCATCTCTTGGATGGGGGCGGACTTTAAGAACAAGGGTGAGCGCGCTTATCGGCTGCTGGGGTGCGACTTGATGTTCCACGGCGGGCTCGCGCGCCCGGGTGAGACGCTGGTGTATGACATCCACGTGGATGGCCACGCGAAGCAGGATGACATCCGGCTGTTCTTCTTCCACTACGACTGCACGGTGGGCGATGAGGTGCGCTTGAGCGTGCGCAGCGGTCAGGCGGGCTTCTTCACGTATGAGGAGCTGGCGGCGTCGAAGGGGATCCTGTGGCGCCCGGAGGAGGAGACGCTGGAGGGGGGCCGCATGGACACCCCGAAGGTGATGACCTCAAAGCGCAGCTTCTCGCGCGATGAGCTGGAGTCGTTCACGCAGGGGCGCCCGTGGGAGACGTTCGGGCCTGAGTTCTGGCCCGCGCAGACGCACACGCGCACGCCGCGCGTGCAGGGCGGCGACATGCTGTTCATGGACGAGGTGACGCACTTCGAGCCTGAGGGCGGCCCGTGGGGGCGCGGCTACATGCGCGCGGTGCAGCACATCCGGCCTGACTTCTGGTTCTTCAACGGCCACTTCAAGAACGATCCCTGCATGCCCGGCACGCTGATGTTCGAGGGCTGCGTGCAGGCGCTGTCCTTCTATATGGCGGGCCTGGGGATGACGCTCGATTATGATGGCGCGGTGTTCGAGCCGGTGCCGTTTGAGCTGTACCCGCTGCGCTGTCGCGGGCAGGTGTCCACCACCTCCAAGGAGCTGGTGTACGAGCTGTTCATCCGCGAGGTCCAGCTTGGGCCGGAGCCGCGCCTGTACGCTGATCTGCTCTGCACGGTGGACGGCCTGCGCGCGTTCCACTGCGCGCGCATGGGGCTGCGCCTGTCGCCCGCGTGGCCGATGGATCGCCAGCCCGAGCTGCTGGAGGGCTACGTCGAGCCGAAGCCCGTGGCTGAGGTGGACGGGTTCAAGTTTGACTATGCGTCGCTGCTGGCGTGCGCGTGGGGCAAGCCGAGCGACGCGTTCGGCCCGCGCTATGAGCGCTTTGACAGCCATCGCCGCGTGGCGCGTCTGCCCGGCCCCCCTTATCACTTCATCTCGCGCGTCACGCGCGTGGACGAGCCGATGGCCGCGATGCGCTCGGGCGTCACGGTCGAGATGGAGTACGACGTGCCCGCTGATGCCTGGTACTTCCAGGAGAACGGCGCCGCCGTGATGCCGCTGGCGGTGCTGATGGAGGCCGCGCTGCAACCGTGCGGCTGGCTGGCATCCTATGTGGGCTGCGCCTTGAGCAAGCCCATCGACCTGTATTTTCGCAACCTCGACGGCACCGGCACACAGCACGCGGAGGTCACGCCGCAGACCGGCACGCTGCGCACCGACGTGAAGCTCAAGACCGTGGCGCAAGCGGGCGGCACGATCATCGTGGCGTTCGACGTGTCAATGCGCGCGCCTGAGCACGACGATCAGCTCATCTTCACCATGGACACGGTCTTCGGGTTCTTCCCCAAGGAGGCGCTGGCGACGCAGGCGGGCTTGGTGCCCGTGGCTGGCGAGCGCGAGTGGGTGTTCGGGCGCGACGCCTCAGACGAGGTGATCGACCTGACCGCGCGCCCCGCGCGCTTCTGTGAGGGCAGCGCGCGCTTGGCCGAGCCGATGCTGCTGATGCTCGATCGCTTGACCGGCGCGTGGCCCGAGGCGGGCGCCGCAGGGCTTGGGCGCTATCGCGCCGAGAAGGTGGTCGATCCTGGCGAGTGGTTCTTCAAGGCGCACTTCTATCAGGACCCGGTGCAGCCGGGCTCGCTCGGCATTGAGGCGCTGCTGCAGCTCGTGCAAGCGGCGGCGCTGCATCGCGGCCTGCACCTGAACATGCGCGCGCCGCGCTTTGAGGCGGTGGCCGTCGCGCAGCCGCTCAAGTGGAGCTATCGCGGGCAGGTGATGCCGCATAACAAGGTCATCACAAGCTCCGTCGAGATCAACGCCATCCATGAGGAGGACGACGGCGGCGTGCTGATCGTGGCCACGGGCGCGCTGTGGGTGGACGGGATGAAGATCTACGGCGCCACCAACCTCGCCATGCGCTTGGTGGAGGCCGACGGCCCTTTTGATCCGGGGTCGAAGCGCGAGGACAGCCGTGATGACGCGGCCACCGCTTCGACCGCTGCGTCTGCGTCTGCGTCTGCTGCGATCGCGTGGTCGGCTCAGTCACACAGCGATGAGTTTGTCTTAACGCTCGCGAGCGATCCTTGGCTTGAGGATCATCGCCCGACCTACACGGCGCCCGCAGCGCCGATGATGTCGGCGCTTGATTGGATGGCGCAGGCCGCGCAGCAGCTCGCGCCCACCGCCCAGGTCGTGGGCTTGAGCGACGCGCGCATGATGCGCTGGATCACGGTGAGCGATGAGGCGCGCCTGAAGGTTGACGCGCAAGTGATCGACGCTGCTCGCGGCGAGGTGGCGGTCACGCTGTCGCGCTGGTGGGACGCGCCCAACCCGGCGCTGTCACGCTTCGAGCCGTGCGCGAGCGCCACGGTGCGCCTTGGCGCGCGCTTCGCGCCAGACGCACCCGCGCCTCAAGTGGCCCCATTAGCTGATGGTGAGCCGCTGCCCGAGCTGTATGACAGCGGGGCGTTGTTTCATGGCCCGTCGCTGCAGGTGGTCTTGGGCGGCCTGATGGGCGCGCGCGGCGCCGATGGTCAGCTCACCGCGCACCCCGAGGCCGTGCCGCGCGGGCTGCTGTGTCCGGCGTGGCTCGACGGCGCGCTGCAAGTGATCCCACACGACAAGCTCGGCGCGTGGAGCGATTCTCCTGAGGTCGATGATCTGATCGGCTACCCGCACGCGGTGGAGCAGCTCACGGTCTATGGTCCTGCGCCCGCACCCGACGCCACACCGCAGACGCGCGTGCGGTTCGTGAGCTTGCGCGAGGGGCGCTTGCCGGTGTTTGACATCGCGATCTTCGACGGCGATCGCTGCTGGCTGACGATGCGGCTGGTCGAGATCCTGATGCCGAAGGGTCGCCTGGGCCACGCGGCGCCGCTTGCGCGGCGCGCGTTCTTGCGCGATCGGCGCTGGGTCGAGGGCGTGGGCCTGTCATCGCACGAGGGCGGCGTCACGCGCCTGACGCGCGCTGAGGTCAAGGCCAGCGACTGGTTTCGCGGCACGATGGCGGCGACGTATGGGGTGAGCGAGCGGGTGGAGGAGGCCACATGGCAGATCGCCGCCAAGGAGCACGTCGCGCGCATGGCGCGGGTGCATCCGTCTGCGCTTGAGGTCGACGCCGACGGCGTCGTCACCTCGCGCGCCTTGCCGTGGCAGTCGGTGCAGGTCAGCGTGCAGGTCAGCGAGGATGGCGCGGTGCAGGTCAGCTCGGGCGGCTGGCCCGGCGTGGATGTGGCGCCGCTGCAGGCGTTCTGGCGCGAGCGGCTCGACGTGCATGAGGGCTGGTTTGGCGATGATCTGTACGGCGCGCTGGTGCGCTCGTTTGTGCGCAGCGTGCGTCTGGAAGACCCCACGGCTTTGGCCGCGTTGCAGGGCCGCAGCGTGCTGTTTCTGGCCAATCACCAGGTCCAGATCGAGTCCTTGCTGATCACGGCGCTGGCGTCGTGCTTGACCGGTCGCGGCGTGGTCACGCTCGCCAACGCCAAGCATGAGCAGGGCTGGGTGGGCAGGCTCGTGCGTCAGGTCTTCGCGTATCCGGGCTGCGGTGATCCTCAAAACATCGTCTACTTTCGCCAGCAGGAGCGCGAGCAGCTGCTGGGGCTCATTGAGGATTTCAAGCGTGATGTGCGCGCGCGCGGCGTGTCCGTGATGGTGCACGCGGCGGGCGATCGCGAGCGCAGCAGCGCTCAGCGCGTGGAGAAGGTCAGCTCTATGTTCCTCGACATGGCGCTGGATCTGGAGCTGCCCATCGTGCCCGTGAGCTTTCAAGGCGGCCTGCCGCTTGAGCCGGTGCAGGGCGCGAAGCTGGAGTTTCCCGTGGGCCTGGGCGCACAAGACTACGTGTTCGGCGCGCCGATCATGCCTGAGGCTTTGGGCGCGCTGGGCTATGTGCAGCGGCGCGATCTGGTGCTGTCGCGCATCAACGCGCTGGCCGATGGCGCGCACAAGCTCACCTGGCCGAGCGACCCCGCGCTGATCGAGGCTTCGGCTGGGTTTGAGGCGCGCGGCCTCGACGCAGTGAGCGCGACGATCGCGGCGACGCTGGCCGCGCAGCCCGACCAGGGGCCAGCCACCCGCGCCTTGCTCGCCGCACTGTCTGGCGACGCACCCGAGGTCGATGACGCGCTCGGCGCGTGGGTTGAGGGCATGGTGGCGACGCTTCGCAGCTGAGGACGCGCGCTTCGCGCGCGCGGAGCTTTTGCCCAAACAGACGCGCCCTGGACCTTCAAGGTCCAGGGCGCGTCTGTTTGGGCGAGCTAGCGCTGTGGCTGTTATTGGCAGCGCTGTTCTTGCTTGGTGAGCGCATCAGCGGCGGCGGGGCACAGGCGCGAGGGGAGGTTCTTAGGCAGGTAGCGTGTGAGCTTGTTGTCATGGAGGGCGTGGGTGATGAACGCCTCCAGATCGTTGAGCTGTGAGTTCGTCAGGCCGAGCGGCTGAAACGCGGGGGAGAGGCGGTGTGCGGGGACCAAGGGGTTCTCAGCGACGCCGTTGTTCTTGTACTCCAGCACCTCGCGGATCGAGCGCATGGAGGAGCCGTGACCGTAGAAGGGTGAGTCTTTGAGGTTGTAGAGCTGCGGGGTCTTGAACTGGTACAGCTCGTTGGGGTTGCCCGTGAAGCCGCCACGCCCGAGGCGCTCGGGGTTGGTGAGGCCAGCGGCGAAGACGCCCTCGCCAGCGGTGTCGAGGTCGTTCATGCCGAGCGCGTGGAAGGTCATGCTGTTGAGGGCGGGGCCGGTGTGACAGCTGGCGCAGTTAGCGACGCCGAAGAACAGCAAGGCGCCGCGCAGCTCATTGGCGCGCATGGCGCGCATGTTACCGCGCAGCCAGCGCTGCCAGGGGGACTTGTTCGCGAGCTTGGTACGCTCGTAGGCGGCGATAGCGAGGCCCGCGTTGATATCGGAGATGCGCTCCCCGATGGGCTCCTCGGGGAAGGCCAAATCAAACATCGTGCGGTAGGAGGCGATGGCGGAGATCGGCGAGTCAACAAAGCTGAGGCGGTGGACGTCTTGGCCGGCGATGGCTTGCGTCTCAATGCCGTGGAAGCCGAGCGCGTTGACCGCCTTGGGCGTGCCAGCGGTCCAGTTCCACTCGGTGCCGACGTTGGGGCCTGTGGCGCCAAACTGCCCGTTCCACAAGACCACTTCTTGGTAAGCGACGTTGAGGGTGGAGGGGACGCGTGCGGTCAGCACGTCCAGCTCCTCGGGTTCGTAGTGCGCGATCTTCGTGCGTTGCGCCAGGCCCTGACCCCCCTCAGCGATGCCCTGGGGCATGTTGGATTGAAAGCCCGCGGCGGCGGGGTGGCAGGAGGCGCAGGAGTAGGTCTGGTAGCCCTCATAACGGAAGCTGTTCACGCCCATGCCTGTCTCATGGAACAGCAGCTTGCCGAGGGCGACCTTGGAGGCGTTGATGGGGTTGTTGGGGTCTTGCGGGATCTGGTCGAACTGATCGCTGTCTGGCAGCGTGAGCGCGTCGACGCCGCCGTGGGATTCGAGCGCTTGGATGAGCTGACCGCTCAACAGCAGGAGCTGTTGGTTGCTGTTGGTGTTGCTCCC
>CAYXWB010000308.1:0-6277 GCA_964468515.1 uncultured Bradymonadales bacterium
ACCTGCGGGGCCTCGCTCGTCTCATCCCACGCTCGGGCTCAGGCGCCTTCAGCGCCTGAGCTCTGGCCGCTTCAGCGGCAGCTGGCATGCTTGTAGTTGGTGCTCAGGTTGTCAACGCTCGCGCCTTGGCAGACCCAGCTGCCGCCTTGGCACTCGGCCCAGCGGCAGGTGCCACCGCAGGAGTTGTAAGACATCTGGACGCGGCTGCCCTCCGGGGTGTTGCGCCCCAAGGTGCGGCTGTAGCAGGAGTTACGACCGCTGGCGCAAGCGCTGCTGGGGTGGGTCTTGGCCTTGCAGTTGTTGAACGCGGTGCAGGCCCAGCCGCTATTACCGCAGACTGCCCACTTGCAGGTGCCCGTACCACCGCACGAGTTATAGGGCATCTGGACGCACTCACCGCGCGGGATGTTCTTCTTGAGGGTGCTGCTGTAGCAGGACGCGCCGGAGGGCGTAGGCGCGGGAGCGGGCGCGGCGCCGCAGGCGGCGTTGCCATGCTTGGTGCCACAAGCGCTTGTGGTGGAGCACTGCCAAGAGCCGTTGACGCACTTGGACCACTTACAGGTGCCGCCGCAGGTGTTATAGGAGGTCTGGACGCACTCCCCGTTGTTGACGCGGCGACCGAGCGTCTGGCTGCTGCAGGAGCCAGCGTTGCCGCTCGCGGGCGGTGGCGAGGTGCCAGGCGTGGAGGCCGAGCCGCGGTTGCGGAACCACTGCGTGGTGCGCGAGGCGCCCGCTTGGTTCAGCTCAATGTGGAGGTGGTCATGGTGAGCGTGGACGCCTGTGTATTGGCGATCTTTGGTGCCGCTGCGGTTGCCCGTCCAGACGGTGCGATCCCAGATGACGAGCTGGACGCCGATCTTGTCGGCGTTCTCGACGAGCCAGTTGGCGACCGGATCACCGAGGTCGTTGTCGGCTTGGCCGCCGTGAAGGGGGATGAAGACGTCGATGGCGCGGCCCGTGCCGTGGATGGACATGCTGGAGCTGCCAGCGATGGTGCGGCAGTTGTAGCCTTGGTAGTAGCGCGCGCCGGGGAAGGTCTGCACGAGGTACTCGCCAAGCTCACGCGCGCCAGCGGTGAAGGAGCCTGAGCAGTTGCGGCCGCCGTTATAGGAGGGGGCGCCATCGTAGCGCACGGAGAAGGACTGGCCGCGGCGCTTGGTGGCGGCGGGCAGGGCCCAGCGGCCAGCGCGGGCGATGCCTTGGCGGATCAGCTCCTCATCGGTGAGGCTGATCTGCTCAAGGTCCTCAGCGTAGGGGTGCTCATCGTGGAAGTGGGCGCCGTCCTCAGCGTGGAGGCTGTCGAGGAACTCCAAGCGGACGAACTGGAAGTCCTCCTCGCTGCGCAGGCGCAGGGCGGTGGCGCCCTCAAACGCGCTGATCTCGGCGCTCTGGTAGCGACCATCATGGTAGCTGATGGTGAGCGTCTCCCAGACCGACCAGTCACCGTTGGCGTCGCGCAGCTGATACTCAATGAAGGGGTCACCCTCTACGGTCATCATCATGACGACGCCGACGAAGCCTTGCTGGGGGGTGAACTCAGCGACGCCGCCTTGAAATGCCTCGCGCACGTCGTCGGAGGTGTTGAGGTAGATCAGCTGGCTGTGGTGCTCGGGCACTGGCGAGGCTGCCTCGCGGATGGTCTCATCTTGGCCAAGCTCGAGGGCGCCATCGCCGCAAGCGCCAAACAACAAGGTGGTGGCCATCATCAGCGCGAGGGAGGGCTTGGACAGTCGCATCATGGTTTATCCTAGGGCGCGTGGCTATCAACATGGCTTGGGAGATTCACACCAACAGAATTAGCAAGAACAGTGCCATTTGGAAATAAAGGAGCTGAGGGGGCGCAACCCCAGAACTCATGCGCTTTTGCGCTGAGCTGTGACATAGGCTCCTCATGCGAGGGTGTGGGTGTGTGGTTTTTATGCCTCATGTGGCTTTTATGCGGCGATTTCAGGGCGTGGTGAGGGTGCGCGCGCGTGGCGCGCTCTGCGCGCTGGACAGACCGCGGCGCGCGCCCTAGCCTCGGCTCCCCGCGCTCCCAGGAGGCTGCCGCATGGACCCCTTCGCGCTGATGCACCCGCTGCACCACCCTCATGTCAGCCTCGACTCGCCCTGGCGCGCGCCCGAGGGGCCGCGCTTCAACGTGGCGTGCTACCTGCCCGCGCGCGCCGCCGAGCGCCCCGCGCAGCGCGCGCTCGTGCAACCTCATGGCCGCGACGCGCTCGGGCGCAGGCTCTACAGCCACCTCACCTACGCCCAGCTCGACGCCCTGTGCGACGCCTACGCGCATGGCCTCACCCAGCGCGGCCTCAAGCGCGGTGATCGCGTCGTCATGATGGTCAGCCAAGGCCTGGAGCTCATCGCGCTCACCTACGCCCTCTTTAAGATCGGCGCGGTCCCTGTGATGATCGACCCGGGCATGGGGCGCTCAAGCTTCCTCAAGTGCGTGCGCGATGCGGCGCCGCGCGCCTTGATCGGCATCCCGCTCGCTCACGCCGTGCGCGCGTTGTTTCGCGGCGCCTTCTCAAGCGTTGAGCTGGCCGTCTCCACGCGCCCGCTGTGGTGGTCACGGGCCTTGGCTTTGCCCCAGCTCGCCGACCTCTCCGCGGGCGCCTTCACCCCCGCTGACACCCAGCGCGACGACCTCGCCGCCATCCTGTTCACCTCCGGCTCCACGGGGCCGCCCAAAGGCGTCGAGTACACGCACGGGATCTTTGACGGTCAGGTCAAGGCCATCGGCGCGATGTATGGCATTGAGCCTGGCGAGATCGAGGTGCCCGCGTTCCCGCTGTTCTCACTGTTCTCGATCGCGCTGGGTATGACCTGCGTGATCCCCGACGTCAACCCCACCAAGCTCGCGCAGGTGGATCCTCGCCACATGGTCGAGGCGATCGTCGATCATGGCGCCACCACCGCCTTCGCCTCGCCCATCGTCTGGGATCGCGTGGGGCGCTACTGCGCCAAGCATCAGCTCAAGCTGCCCACGCTGCGCCGCGTGCTCACCGCTGGCGCGCCCGTCAACCCTGTCATCATGCGCCTGTTCGACGGGGTGCTCTCCCCTGGCGTCAGCTTGCACACGCCTTACGGGGCCACCGAGTGCTTGCCCGTCGCCACGATCTCAAGCGCTGAGGTCTTGGGTGAGACAGACGCGATGACGCGCGAGGGCGCAGGGCTGTGCGTGGGGCGCGCGCTGGCGTCCATGCAGGTCGCGATCATCGCCATTGATGATGAGCCCATCGCGGACTGGTCCTCGGTGCGACACCTCGCCACAGGCCAGATCGGTGAGATCTGCGTGAGCGGGCCAGTGGCCACGCGCGCTTATGCCGATCGTCCTGAGCAGACGCGCGCGGCCAAGATCCCAGACCCCGCGCGTGGCGAGGGCGCGTTCTGGCATCGCATGGGCGATGTGGGCTACTTGGACGCGCAGGGCAGGCTCTGGTACTGCGGGCGCAAGGCGCATCGCGTTGAGACGGCCCAAGGCACGCTCTACTCGATCGCCTGTGAGGCGATCTTTAACCAGCACCCTGACGTCGCGCGCAGCGCGCTCGTGGGCCTGGGTGAGCGCGGCCAGCAAGAGCCCGTGATTCTCATTGAGCGCCGCCCCGAGGCGCCGACCGCTGATGATGCGCTCGTGTCCGATCTTCTCCAGCTCGCCGCCAGCCAGCCGCTCACCGCGTCGATCAAGCGTGTGATGTTCCACCCCGCGTTCCCTGTGGATCGGCGCCATAACGCCAAGATCCATCGCGAGGAGCTGGCGCAGTGGGCGGCTGCGCGATGATCGGGAACAGCTCGCAATGCGTGTAAACTATCTGTCAGTCGATCACAGCCGCTTCGCCCCCGAGCTACATATGCGTCTCTTTGTGCTCCTCGCGATGATGCTCGTCTTTGGTCTGTGCGCTCCTGCGTTTGCACAGCCTGCGCCTGAGCCAAACTCGCCGCCCCCTCCTGCGCCCCAACAGGAGGCCCCTGACGAGGTTGATGCTGAGGCACCACCCGAGGGGGAGGTGGACGATCAAGGCGACGCCGACGCTCAAGCTGTGGGAGAGGATGAGGAGGACGATGAGCCGCTTGAGGGCAGCGATCGCGCGCTGGAGAGGGCGGCGCGGCGCGGGATGCGCGTGTTCACCCCCGCGCCGCAGGCGGACGATGCCCCTCCCGTGGTCTACTACCTCCCCAGCGGCGATGATGCGCCTCAGCTTGACGTGACCCGCCCCATCGCGTGCGTGTATCGACCTGGCATGATCTATCCGCTGCGGCTCCAGTGTGATGAGCCCACCAAGACCTGTCTGGCCGCTGAGGAGGCGATGTTTCGTGAGGTGAAGGCCCCTGGCGAGCCCTCGCGATGGGAGCCAACGCGCGCGTCGGTGGCGCACTTGAGCCCGTGCGCCACGAGCGTCTCGCCAGATGAGCTGGCCTTGGCGATGCGCGAGGGGGTCGTCCTCATCCCCGCGCGGCTTGACGCGCCTTATGGTTACAAGCGCGAGGCGCGCGGGCGCGCGTTTCAGACGCACTTTGATCTGCGCAGCCGCTTGGCCCTCAGCGCCGCTTACACCGTGACCAGCGGCCTCGGCCGCGATGGCGCGCGCCAGTCGATCACGATCGACACCCGCGCGAGCTACGAGGGCTGGACTCCTGAGCGTCAGCGCCGCCATCGATTCCGGTTCGTGGAGGGCGAGCTGACGCTCGATCCGCTGCTGGCGCGCGGCTTGGTGTTTGACTATGAGACCGCGCGCACGAGCGATGAGCCGCTGCTCTGGATCACCACGCTCATCGGAGCGCCGCGCCGCTTTGACGTGTTCCTCAACCTCTCCTTTGGCGCCACGTTGGGCCGCTTTGACTATCGCACCGTGGGCGATCAGACGCAGGCGTTCCTCGACCTGGCCGAGGCGCGCATCGGGTGGGAGATCTTGCAAGGGCCCGCGCTGGAGGATTATCTGGC
Source organism: uncultured Bradymonadales bacterium (assembly GCA_964468515.1). Taxonomy (GTDB): domain Bacteria; phylum Myxococcota_A; class Bradymonadia; order Bradymonadales; family Bradymonadaceae; genus CAYXWB01. Next base: position 4,937 of record CAYXWB010000308.1, read on the forward strand.
GGTTCGTTTAGGCGCGGGCGTGGGCACGCGCCGCTATGCCGCCACGGACGCGGGCGCCCTCTATGTGTATCCTGAGCTGAGCTTGCGCGGCGCGTGGCTCATCGGCGCGCGCGGCCTCGGTCAGCTCAGCGTCGACGCGCGTGCGCGTTATGGTTATGAGCCTGACACGCAGGCCGCGTGGACGATGCTCTCCGCCTCGGCCATGGGAGAGTGGGTGGTCGTGGCGCTCAACGATCAGCCCATCAGCTTGTTTGTGCAGCCTGAGCTTCAGGCGATGAGCTTCCCCGAGGTGCAGCTGTCTCAGCGCGATGTGCGCGTGATGGCGGGGCTGCGGTTGAGCTTGTTCGTGCCAGCGCCGCCCTCGCCAGCGTCATTGTCACAGACGCCATGAGCGTGACGTGGTGGTTCGCACAGCTCGCCACAGCGCTCGCGCTACAGGGCGAGCCTGCCGCGCCAGCGGCGCCCGTGAGGGCGCCTACGTGCGCGACGCGCAGGGGCGACGCACCCGCGTGGCGTTCCCGCTCTATCAGCAGCTCTGGGCGCAGACGCAGTGGCAAGCGTGGGGGCGCGGCGCAGCTGCATCCAACACACGCGCGCCTGCCCTGCGGCTGGCTGTGGCGCTAGAGGCCGCGCTCGACTTCGAGGATGAGGGCATCTGGTGGCGGCTTCGCCATCAGCTCGCAGATCTGACCGTGTGGGGCGCAGGGCTTGAGGGCGGGCTCACCCCGTGGCGCTTGAGCGCGGTGCAGGGGATCTTCCTGAGGCACGATCTCAACGCCTTCATCGTCTTGCCCTCGCTTGGCGATCTGCGCGTCCCCGCCCCCTTTGATCTGGCGATGGAGTATCAGCTGCTGCGCTTGGACGGCCTGGCAGGGGAGGGCGGCGGTGTGCGTCGCATGGCCATCGGCGAGCTGGCGTTGCTGATCGATCTGCTGCGCGACGACGCTTACCGTCATCGCTTGGCGTTTGGCGCCGCCGCGTGGCACGACGCCAAGCGCGTGGACGGCGCGTGGCAGCACACCATCGCGCCGCTGAGCGGCGCGCGCTTGGTGTACAGCCTCGATCAGCGCGATGGGCTCGCGCAGGTGCGCGCTGCGCTGACCTGCGGGGCGTCGACGCCGCTGGGCGGCGCGGCAGGCGGTGGCGGCTGGCAGAGCCGGTGCGTGGGTGAGCTGACGACGCTGTGGACGCCGCTCGCCATCCTGGATGGCCCCGTGAGCATCCCGCTGAGCGTGCGCGCCGAGGCGGCGCCGCGGCGCCGGCCGCCGCCGGCGCCGGGGGCGGGGGGGGGGGGGGGGCGCGGGGCCCCCCCCCGGGCCGCATCCCCCGCGGGCGCCCCGG
>CAYXWB010000309.1:0-6265 GCA_964468515.1 uncultured Bradymonadales bacterium
CGCAGTCGATCTGGCCATTGCCATCGTCATCGACCCCGTTATCACACACCTCGCCGCTGGGCTGCTCCGCATCGCCTTTGCAGCCTGTGACCGCCTGCATGGCGCCGCCCAAACCTAAGATGAGGCTCATCAGCGCGACGCGCCCTCGGATCGTCTTATCAAACATCACAGCTCCTTGGAGTTATCTCGTTGCGGCGAGTGAGGGCGCTGCGATGGCAGCGCCCCTCCCGCGGCTCAATCTTCGCTGATATGGGAGCGCGCGCCGCTGTCTGGCTCGCCAGCGCAGCCCATGATCGCGCCGCTGAGCGAGACGATCAGGGTGAGGTAGCGGAGCAGATAAAGCGTCATAGCTCTCATGGTCGCTCGGGACGTGGCGAGGTGGGTAAATCAGGCGCGAGCGAGGCGCGCGCATGCGCGCGCCTCTCGCTCACATCGGCACAGGGAAGACGCTCGCGTAGAGCTGATAGCGCTGATCGCCCACGAAGGTGTGCTGCGAGTCGATCGCGATGTAGAGCGTCGTCGGGATGAAGATGGTGGACTCGTAGTGGAACCCTTCAAAGGCGTTGCCATTTTCGAGCGCTTGACACATCGCGGTCCCCGCGCTGGACGGCGAGGTGCGCGTGTGGCAGGTGGCCAGGTCTTGGGTGATGTGCACTGCGGTTGTGACGTTATCCAAGTCACCGTAGCTGCCTATCGCGCGCGCGCTCACATACACGTTCGAGGGTTGTGTGATGTCGAGCTTGTAGACGATGTCTTGGCCAGTATAGCTGCCTTGGAGCAGGCAGTCGCTGTTGACGTTCGGGTTGAAGGTCTGACCTAGGTTCACCAGATCGCTCAGGCTCGCCATCAGCGGGCTTTGGCCGCTCTGCTCAGGGACATCCCAGCCGCCGTCAAGGTTAGGCATGAGCAGGGGGGTGATGTCGATCGGGTTGAAGCAGGAGTTGCCCTCCTCGCACAGCGTTGTGCCCATGCAGGCGACATCCTCACAGCCCGCTTGGCCGTTGAAATCATCATCCAGCGCGCTCCGCGCGAAGGGGTCGACGCTGTCACAGATCTCCACCGCGCATTCTTGACGCCACATGCAGCGCTCATCTTCGCAGCTGTAGATGTCATTGTCAGGATCAGGCGTGCCGTCCTTGACGCAGATGGGGGGCAAGCCCTGATAGTTCAAATACATGCTATAATAAGCAGCCTCATCTTCCACCTCGTCGCGGGTGTCGAAGGTCAGATAGATGTCTTTCGGGTAGGTCTCATCGCGCCCAAAGGTGAGGGCGCCGCTCGACGACAGCGCGTCGAGATCTGTGATGCACTGACTCGCTTGCGTCATCGTGTGGCAATGCTCAGGTGAGCCAGTGATGAGCAGGAGCGGTGACGTCTCGGCCTGCGTCATCGTGTTCAAGTTAATATAACCTGACAAGGTGCCGGGGCGAGGCAGGGTGAGCTTGAACACGACATCAGCGCCGGCTTGTGCGGGTGTGTCTGCACCGCAAAGCGCGCCCTCTGTCATGCTCAGGTCGTAGAGGTTGGTATAACCGGACAGCGGATCGCCGCTATGCATGAGGTTGAAATAATCCACCTCACTCATCATGAGCTTGTCGGTCAGATCGATGGGGTTGAGGCAGCTGTTACCAAGCTGGCAGATCGGCAGCGCAGCGCAGATAGCATCGACGCAGTCGATGGCCCCGTCGTCGTTATCATCGATGCCATTGTCGCAGATCTCAAAGCACTGAAACACGCCCCGACACTCGGTGCGCGAGCAGTCCACGCGCCCTTGATCATTGGGCAGGCAGCGCGGCGCGCCAGCGCACACGCTGCGGCCTGCGCACTGAGGATCGTCGCAGTCAGTCAGGCCGTCGCCGTCGTCATCGACGCCATTGGCGCAGTCCTCAGCCAACACCAAGCACTGGCGTGTGAAGGCGCAGTCCGCGTCGGCGCAATCGATCAGCCCATCGCCGTCATCATCCACGCCGTTGCCACAATCCTCGCCGCCCGCTTTGCAGGTCGCCGTGTTGGCGCAGGCTTGGTCGGCGCAGTCGGTGAGGCCATCCTCATCGTTGTCGATGTTGTCATCACAGACCTCTAGCTTGACCAAGCAGATGAACACGGCTTGGCAGGCAGGAGCGTCACAGTCAGTGAAGCCGTCGCCATCATCATCGACGCCATTGGCGCAGTCTTCGCCGCCGAGCTTGCAGGTCGCCGTGTCGGCGCATGCAGGATCAGCGCAGTCGATCAGACCATCTTGGTCATCATCCAGACCATTGGCGCAGTCTTCTGCGTCTGTCATGCACCAGAAGGTGCCTGCGCAGTCGGGATCCGCGCAGTCTGTGAGGCCGTCGCCATCATCATCTGCCCCGTTGTAGCAAAGCTCCACGCCTGGGACGCGGCAGTGGGGCCACTTGGCGCAGACAGGATCGGCGCAGTCTGTGAGGCCATCGCCATCGTCATCTGTCTCATTGAGGCAATCTTCGATCGTTTCAATCGCAGGATCACTGCACGCGCTCGCCAGCGCGAGCAAGGTTGTTATGGTGAGGAGGCGTAAGAGCGTCCCCGCGACGCCTGTGGTTGTCATGCTCATCGGATGTATCCTGGGCTCAATCGCATCGGGCGTTGGGGTTAAACCCGCGCCTGCGGCATTACCCCCTGGCCCTCGTCTGGTGTGGTTGACCACGCGCTAACTTGCCAAAAGTCGCCCCGCGTTGCAAACCTCATTGTTTGGTCAGCCTAGGGCTAGGGGCGAGCAGGTGAGCCCTCTAGTCGCAAGGGCCCATTGTGAGATCGAACTCGACATGCGCACCAGCAGGGGCCGTGATGCTCGTGTTGAACATCAGGTAAAGATCGACCGGCATGCTCAGACCGCGAGTCTCGTACATCTGGCATCCGAAGCCAAACCCGCCCAGCGAGGTCCCTTCTTCTTCGCGTTTTGTGCACATGATGAGGTCATCAAACCCATCACAGCCATACCAGCTTGCGCCCACCTTGAGGTGGAGCGCGTGCCTGGGCAGCGGCGTGTCGTCGATGTAATTGGTGATGTTGCTAATCCCAAGCGTGCGGGGCTCCGCTAAGGTCACCTTATAGACCACCCCTGTGCCTTGGATAGGGGTGTTGTAGGCGTCAGCGCAGGGCGTATGCTCTGTCACGATGCTCGCCAGCTTGTCTGTGTGACTCCTGCTCCCCTGCGTGGAGACTCGAAAGCGCTGCTCGTCGCCATGGTCGACGAACAGCTGGGTGATGTCGATCGGCGCGAAGCATGACGCTCCAGGCACACAGAGCGACGACGTGGCGCAGCGCGGATCTGCGCACACCGCCGCGCCGTTGAAGTTAGCCTTGATCTCGGGCTGGCCACCAAAGGCCACGGACTGACAGTAGCTCTCCAAGCAGGCGGGGATGTCATCACACTGAGGATCGGCGCAGTCAATGAGGCCATCCCCATTATCATCCTCGCCGTTGTCGCAGCGCTCGGGCAGTCGCTCAAATGACAGCGCGAGCGTCTGCGATGCGCTCTCATCTTCACCCTGATAGTCACTGTCGAGCGTGAGATAGACCGTCTGAGGGTAGGTCACCTCAAGGCCAAACGTCTCCAGCGGCCTCAACGCTTCGGTCGCGATAAAGCGCTCACAAGCGCGCACATTGTCCATCAGGTGACATCCCACGAGCGAGGGCGTCAACATCACGGTCGTGCTGGTCTGGTCTGTGGTGTCTGACGCTTCGACGCGTGAGCCCGCTGACAAGATCCCTGGCCCCTCGATGGTGAGCTGGAACACCTGATCGGCGCCTTGTTGCGCGCTCCCTGATGGGTCGCATGCGCCGCCTGCGGCTTGGCTCAGATCGTAGTGGCTCGTGTGCTCACGGAGTGGGGCAAGGGGGTAGCTGTTGGTGGTGTTGAACCCTTGTATCGTGAGCAAACGCGCTGGGTTAAAGCAGGTCCCTCCCACTGGCTGGCAGAGCGGCTCATCACGGCATGCGCTGTCCTGGCAGCCCTTGAAGCCGTTGTCCAGCTCATCCGCAGGCTCAGGCAGCCCCTCGCGGCCAAACGCACCGCAGCTGAGATCGAGGCAGCGCGCGGTCAGCGCGCAGCGCTCATCCTCGCAGTCCGTGTCGCCATCCGCATTATCATCCTCGCCATTGTCACAGATCTCCAAGCAGCGGAAGATGTGGGCGCAGGCAGGATCGCCACAGGCCCCGCGCTCAAGCGCTCCTGGCGAGCACCGCGCGGGCGCGGTGCTCGTCCCGCACGCGCTGCGGCCTGTGCATTGAGGATCGGCGCAGTCGGTGAGGCCATCACCGTTGTCATCGACCCCGTTGGCGCAGTCCTCAGCTAACACCAAGCACTGGCGCGTGAAGGCGCAGTCCGCGTCGGCGCAATCCACCAAGCCGTCGCCATCATCATCCGCGCCGTTGCTACAATCCTCGCCGCCCGCCTTACACGTGGCGGTGTTGGCGCAGTCGGGATCATCACAATCGGTGAGGCTGTCGCCGTCGTCATCTTGGCCGCTGTCGCAGACCTCTAAGCGTGCCAAGCAGATGAAGACCTCTTGGCAGGCGGGATCATCGCAGTCAATGAAGCCGTCGCCGTCATCATCTGTGCCATTGGCGCAGCCCTCGCCACCGATCTTGCAGGTCGCCGTCTCTGCGCACGCAGGATCGTGACAGTCGATGAGACCATCACCATCGTCATCGAGGCCGTTGGCGCAGTCCTCGCCGCGCGCTACACACCCGAAGGCCGGGGCGCACTGAGGGTCAGCGCAGTCGATGAGCTTGTCGCGATTATCATCGAGGCCGTTGTCGCACACCTCGCGCTGAGGAGGGCGGCACTGCGACCAGCTGGCGCAGAGCGGATCTTGGCAATCTATGAGGCCATCGCCGTCATCATCAAGGCCGTTGGTGCAATCCTCAACGCGCGAGACGCTGGTGGGGTCACTGCCGCAGGCGCTCTGCGTGATGCTCCAAGCGGTCAAGGTGAGGAGGGCCATCAAGGGCGTCATCCAGCGCATGTTACGTATCACTCACACTCCTCACGCGCCCCCTCGTCTCACCCCGTGGGTGAGCGCGCGAGGCGCAGGCTCAGGTCGCGTTTAAGTCAGCACAGAGGAGCGCGCGCGAAGCGCGCTAAGTCAAGCGCCTATCGCATCTGCTCAGTCGCGCGCGCCCTGTCGTTGTGCGAGCGCGGCTTGTTGCAGCTCACCCAAGATGTCCCAGAAGCGATCGACGGCGAGCCTGACGCGGGGGGCGTCGCGCAGCTCTAGGAACATGGCGCGCTGGAGGTCAGGATCGTCTTCGAGCAAGAAGGGCAGCAGGGTGTCGGCGATGGTGCCGGGCTGCTTTTTGGCCTCGAACAGCTCGTTGATGGCGTCGGCGAGCTCGGGATCGAGCTGACGCAGCGCGGGCAGGGCGGCGGCCAGCGGCGCCAGCTGGGTGTTGAGGATGTCCAGCGGCTTGCCCAAGCGGGTCGGCGCGGGGCGCGCCTCTAATAAGGCGTAATCAAGCTCATCGACCTCATATTCGCGCGTGACCCAGATCCTGCCGACGCCGCAGCAGCGGAAGCTGACGCCCTCGGGGGTGGTCTCAAGGGGGTGAAGGATCTTGCCAAGCGCGGCCAGCTCATGAAACCAAGGCTCATCGTCTTGCCAGGTCTCCTCGGGGTGGCTGAGCACCAGCGCGATGAAGCCGTCTGCCTTGAGCGCGTCGCGCACGACGCGTTGATACATCGGATCGGTCGCCTCAATGTCGAGGCAAGCCCCTGGGAACAGGGGATGATCGGGGACAGGGATGAAGGGCAGGCGCGTGAGGCGCTCACGCGGGATAGGATGGGTGAAGCCGTGGGGTTGGGCCAGGATCATGCGGCGAGCCTCCGAGCTGCGAGGGGGCGCGATTGACGCGCATCTTGCGCGCGCTGTCAAGCGAGCAACGGTGTGGCGTCGCGAAGCGATCAAACGTCAACATGGGTCATCCCGAATTTCTCGGGATGGCCCATGTTGCGTTTTTGGAGGGGCAAGAAATAGAATAAGGCCACGAGAAGAGAGGCGAACGACCAAATCCAACCACTCTCCCGGGCCCAACATGGACGATACAAAAGCTGCCCTTGCTGCGCAATCTCTTACCGACTTAAACGCTCACCTTTACCACTACCTTGGCGTTCTCCCGACCCAGCTCAACGAACGTCTTGACGCTCGGCTGGTGAGGTCATTCTTTTGTCTTTTCAATGCATTAGCTACTGTAGTTGGTGTGGTTGAAGGTGTGCAGGTGTAGGTCAATGTAGGTCAGACTT
>CAYXWB010000310.1:0-6260 GCA_964468515.1 uncultured Bradymonadales bacterium
AGTAGTCTTGGGGGGTGAGGAAGTTGAACTCGCGCACCTCCCAGCCGGTCGCATACCCCAAGCTCTCAAACACGCCATAGTTGGAGAACAAGATGGCGGCGTCATCGCGCAGGCGCGGGACCTCATCTTGCGGGTTCTCATCAGGATCAAACGCGTAGCAGGCGAAGGCGACGCTGGTGATGCTGGCGAGCTCGTGGAGGTCTTGCCCCGCGCCTGCTGCGGCCATGTTATGGGCGAGGAGCTGGAGGGCGCCCAAGGCGCCAGGCCACAGCGGCGCGGCGGGCGGCGCGACGTGCGCCTCAAGGTCGGTGAGTGTGGTCATTTGGCGAGCGCTCGCGAGGGTGAGAGAGGGGGCGTCTGGGCGGCCAGCGCGATCACGCGCGACGCTACCGCGCGCGCCCCTGCCCAGGCAACCGTGAGGTGGAGCGCGCGCGCCCTAAAAACGCAGCGTGACGCTTAAAATAACAGCTGCCTCCTCGCCATAGAGTGCGCTATCATACAGCTCTGTTTTGCATTGACACCGCCCATGGGCCACCAGGGAGAGCCCCCTGAGCGCGTAAGTCCCCTGAGGCGTTGAGAGCGCATGATGAATAAGCCTCTGCTTAGCGAGCAGCCCCAGCGCGTCCACACGCTGCGCGCCCAGATCACCATCCTGCGCGAGGAGCTGCGCGCGCTTGGCGAGGAGGTTGACGCCTATGAGCCAGCGAGCGGGTCACAAGCGCTCAGCTGCGAGCAACGCTTTCGCCAAGTGTCGGACACGCTGCCCAACATCGTCTGGACAGCCAAACCTGATGGCAAGCTCGACTATGTGAACAAGGCGTTCATTGAGCTCACATCGCACGCCCCAGACGGCGAGCTGGGGCAGGCTTGGTTAAGGGTGATTCACCCCGAGGATCGGGCGCGCGGCGAGGCCGCATGGAAGCTCGCCCTCACACAGCAGCACCCCTATGAGGTGGAGCTTCGCCTCAGGCGTGGGCGTGATGGGGCCTACCTGTGGCACTTGGTGCGGGCGGAGCCGATGCGCGATGCGCAGGGGGCGATTGTGAAGTGGTACGGCCGCATGATCGACATCCACACCAGGCGCGCCGCCGAGGAGCGCGCTCAGCTGCTAAGCCGTGCCACCCATGACGTGATCTGGGACTGGGACATCCAGCGCGACACGCTGTGGTGGAACGAGGGCTTTGAGACGCGCTTTGGCCATCCGCTTGATGATCACGTGAGAGGCCTCAGCGCTTGGAGCCAGCACCTTCACCCCGATGATCAGGCGCCCACCGTCGCGGCGCTCGCCCAAGCCATCGCGCAGCAGCAGACGCAGTGGATGAGCGAGTATCGCTTCGCCAAGCGCGATGGCAGCTACGCCTATGTGCTCAATCGCGGCTACATCATGCGCGATGAGCACGGCACAGCGCTGCGCGTGATCGGGGGCATGACGGACCTGAGCGAGCACAAAGCCGCGCAGGAGCGGCTGATCGAGCAAGCGGAGCTCATAGAGAAGGCGCAAGACGCCATCTTGGTGCGCGATCTGCAGGGTCGCATCCGCTACATCAACCATCGCGCTGAGCTGCTCTATGGTTGGAGGCGCGATGAGGTGATTGGACAGGACATGCGCCAGCTGCAGTTCGCGGGCAACATTGAGATGTTCGAACGCGCCAACGCGGCGACGCTGCGCGAGGGCGCCTGGGCGGGGGAGCTTGAGCAGAGGCGCAGCGACGACAAGGTGGTGCTGGTGGAGGCGCGCTGGACGCTGCTTCGCCGCGCGGATCAGAAGCCTTATGGGATCTTAGCGATCAACACAGACATCTCTGAGCGCAAGCGATTGGAGCAGCACATCTTACGCGCGCAGCGGCTGGAGAGCATCGGGACGCTGGCCGGTGGCATCACCCACGACCTCAACAACGTGCTGACGCCCATCATGTTCTGCGCGGCGCTGTTGCGCGAGCAGGAGGAGGACTCGCAGCGACTGGAAGACCTCGACACGATCGAGCGCTGCGCCAAGCGCGGCAGCGCGATGATCGCGCAGCTGCTCTTGTTCGCGCGCGGTGATGAGGTCACCCGCGCGAAGGTAGCGATGGGGGCGATCGTGCGCGATATCGAGCACTTGGTGCGCGACACCTTCCCCAAGAACATCGTCTTTCGCGCCGCCATTGACGACAAGCTGTGGGCGGTCTTGGGGGACGCGACGCAGCTTAACCAAGTGCTCATGAACCTGTGCGTCAACGCGCGCGACGCGATGCCACGAGGGGGAACGATCACGCTGACGCTCACTAACGTCATCCTCGATGAGCTCGACACAGGCCTGTATCCTGGCGTCAGCGCGGGCCACTATGTGATGCTGCGCGTTGAGGACACGGGGGAGGGGATGATGCGCGAGGTGCTAGAGCGTATGTTTGAGCCGTTCTATACGACCAAGGCGCAGGGCAAAGGCACAGGGCTTGGGCTGTCCACAACGCACTCTATCGTGAAGCGTCACGGCGGCTTTATTCACGCCTATAGCGAGCTTGGGCGCGGCACCCAGCTGCACCTCTACCTGCCCGCTGAGGGGGGTGACGAGGAGGCGAATGTGCTGACCAGTCAACCCGTCAAGCTGCCTCATGGGCGTGGGGAGCGGGTGCTGGTCGTGGATGATGAGGAGAACATTCGACACATGGTCAAGCGCACGCTAGAGCGGTTCGGCTATCAAGTGATGTTGGCCTCCAATGGCGCCGAGGCGATCGCGCTCTATGCTCAACATCAGGCCGAGATCGACGTCATCTTGACCGACATGGCGATGCCAGTGATGGACGGCGCAGCGCTCATCAGCGCAGCGCGCGCCATCACCCCCCAGGTGAAGATCATCAGCTCCAGCGGCCTTGACGCCAACGGCAAGGGGAGCGGCGAGCTGGGGGCTCAGGTCGACCACTTCATGGCCAAGCCCTACACCGCCGAGCTGATGTTGCACACGCTGCGACGCGCGCTTGATGACGACGCGCCCTCGTAGAGGGCGCCCTAACAGGCGCCGCGGCGTCGATGGTGGCGCCATGAATTGGCCCGAATGTGCCTCAGGCGCGCATTGACATGAGCGCAGGCGGGGGCCTATCTTGACGAGGTAGATCCGCGAGACGTGGAGCGTCGTGGTCGCGCCAAGCGCGCATAGCATCCTCTTCACACGACCTATCAAGAGCGCCTCACGGGCCCCTCCTCCACCGGCCCTCCAGCGCTCAGAGCACATGACCGTCATGGCGTACACCCAGCGATTGTCCATACCGCCCGATCTCCAGCGCGAGGTGCTGCTGGCTGGCGATGATATTGATGGGCGCTATGTGCTCAAGGCCAAGCTCGGCGAAGGGGGGATGGGGATCGTCTTCCAAGCCTCGCAGCGCTCGACCAACCGTGACGTCGCCCTCAAGGTGCTCAAGGTCGACCGGGTCGATGAGTCCAGCGTGGAGCGGTTTCGCCAAGAGATCGACATCATCTCAGGGCTGTCGCACCCCAACATCGTGCGCGTGTATGACACGGGGCGCGTGGGCAACCGCGACATCCTCTATGTGGTGATGGAGCTGGTGCACGGCATCTCGCTTGGCGAGCTGCTGTGGCACAAGCACGCCGAGGAGGAGTTCTACAAGTGCCACACCCAGGTGAACTTCGCCTTGGAGGTGGTCTATCAGGTGTGCGCCGCCCTCACCGAGCCGCATCGTCAAGGCATCATCCACCGCGACATCAAGCCCGAGAACCTGATCCTCGTGCCAAGCTCCGATGAGACAGTGCAGGTCAAGGTGCTCGACTTCGGCGTCGCGCGCGTGCTCAAGAAGCGCAAGATGAAGGTCACCGAGACGCACATCCCGTTCGTCGGCACGCCCCACTATATGGCGCCCGAGCAGGTGGCGAGCTCCCAATACGACGTGCGCACCGACCTCTACGCCATCGGCGTGATGCTCTATGAGCTGCTGAGCGGTCACTACCCGTTCGACGATGAGAACGTGCTGGCGCTGCTGCTGCGCAAGACGCAGTTTGAGCCGCCCCCTTTGCGCGAGCGCATCCTCGGGGAGTTCCCCTACCCTGACGTGCTGGAGCTTGTGGACAACCTGCTCGCGCGTGATGTGGATCAGCGCCCGCGCGACGCGCTGGAGGTGCGCCGTCGCATTGAGGACATCCGCGACACCTACCGCTTGCCGCGCGTGCGCCTTGACGTCAGCCGCATGTTCGATCGCCAGAGCGAGGGCGAGCATGAGGTCTATGAGGAGGCCTACTTAGAGCCCATGCGCGACGTGTTCCGCCCCTGGCTCAAGCTGCCCTCGGGCGTCACCCTCAACGTCGCCCTCTCGCCGCAGCTGCCCGCTGACTACGACGAGGAGTCGGACATCCCGACCAACGTGGCCGATGTGCCCGTGCCTGAGGTCGTGGACATGACCAGCGAGGCGCTGCTGCCCTCAGACTCCGCAGCCCACGCGCCCGTCAGACACAAGCTCCAGACCTGGATGGTCGATCAAGAGTGGACCAGCTCCTTTCACGTCGATGGCCTCAAGCGCGATGTCAAGGAGATGGACGCGCTGTTCGTCAGCGATGATCCTGACGCCGACGGCCCCGAGGAGCTGGAGGAGGCGGTGACGTCGCTGTGGCGCGTCGAAGACTTGGGCATTGATCCCGACGCCTTCGGCTTCGCGGACACGGCGCTCGTGTCAGGCGATGACGTCAAGTCCATGAGCCTGCCGCCTGAGGATGAGGACGAGGACGCCATCTTCACCTCCGCGCCCGCCCTCAATCGCGCGCCGGCCGAGCGCACCCTCAGCGATGGTCTGCAAGTGGACGGGCTCTTGGAGGAGATGAGCGAGTCAGGGGAGCTTGACGCAGCGTTTGGCCTGAGCCCTAAGCCTGACTTCTCCGGCTTTGAGGTCAAGCCCGAGCCCGCTGACGATCCGTCCATGCGCGCCACAGAGCAAGAGTTCTCCCCGTTCGGCATGCTGCAAGCGATGGGCGCCTTCGCTAAGCCCAAGCGCGATCTTCAAGCGGGGCTCGGCGTCCACAGCGAGGAGATGATCGCCGCGACCCAAGAAAATCTCGCCGTCGCGCAGACGCAAGAGGAGCTGGAGTCGCCGCTAGCGGCCTCGTCCCCCTCCACCTCCCAGCTCATCCACACAGGTGGCCTCGCGCCGCGCTCCTCGCCGACGCCCGATTTTGGCGCCGAGCCTGTACCTGAGTCGCTGCGTGACACCCTCGAAGAAGACTCTGTGGATCCCGCCATGGCGCTGGGCGAGGAGGCGCAGCTTGGCGTCGCCCCCGACCCGCGCCGCGTCTCCACCCGCTTCACCACCTCGGACTCTGGGCTGCTGTCCTCACTCCAGCCCGACGAGTACATGGATGACGACACCTTCGACAGCAGCTCCCCGGCGCCCGCGAACCTGCGCGCGCTGCGCGCGCAAGCTCAGGCCAGCGGCTCCATGCAGGCGCTGACGCCGAGCCAGCCGCAGGCTGGCGAGCGCACACCAGCGCGTGAGCTTGTGTCCTCACAAGCGGGCACGCCCGCGCTAAGGTCTGACCCCAGCGGCATCATCGGGCGCCCCGATGCCGCCTCGCTTCAGCCCGCAGCGCAAGCTCCCGCGTCAGCGCCCTCGCGCAAGGGGCTCATGATCGGCGGCGCCATCGTCGTCGCGCTGCTGCTCATCGCCGCGCTCTCTCAGCTGCTGTAAACCTCAGACGAGGTAGCTGATAAACAGCGTCGCGAGCCCCAAGAAGGTCATAAAGCCAAAGGTGTCGGTGAAGGCGGTGACGATGATGCCACCGCCGAGCGCTGGATCAAGCCTGAGCGCCTTAAGGGCTAGCGGCGCAGCCGCGCCGATCAGCCCGGCCAGCGCCATGTTGATGATCATGGCCAAGAACAGCACCAGGCCAATGGCGGGGTTGTCCTTCCAGATCCAGGCGATGAGCCCGGTGACGAGCCCCGCGCCGATGCCGTTGACCAAGCAGATGCTGACCTGCTTGAAGATCGCGCGCTTGCCATCCGAGAAGCTCAGCTCGCCGAGCGCGAGCGCGCGCGTGATGACCGTCAAGGTCTGCGTGCCCGCGTTGCCGCCTGTGCCCGCCACGATCGGCATGAAGGTGGCGAGCATCGCCACGCGCGCGATCGAGCCCTCAAACAGCCCCACCACGCTCGACGCGGTGAAGGCGGTCACCAGGTTGATCAAGGTCCACGGGAAGCGCTTGCCAATGGAGCGGCTCACCGGAGAGTAGACGCGATCCTCCTCGGACAGACCTTGCATCAGGTACATGTCCTCGGTCGCCTCTTC
>CAYXWB010000311.1:0-6207 GCA_964468515.1 uncultured Bradymonadales bacterium
GGACGACGATGAAGTCGATCACATAGCCGAGCCGGAAGCGATCGATCGCGTTGCCGAGCGCGCCGCCGACGCTGAGCGCGACGCCGCAGATGAGCAGCTGCTGGCGCATCGTCGCGCCGCGCAAGAGCGCGAGCATCAGCGCGATGACCAGCCCGCCCGCCACGAGCAAGAAGGGGCGGCGACCTCCTGCGTCGGCGAGCAGGCCAAACGCCGCGCCTGGGTTGCGGGCGTATTGCAGCTCCAGCCGATCGGGGATCAGCACGACCTCGCGGCGCAGCACATGTACGCGTTGACCTGGGGTGAGCGCGTCGGCGCCGCGCAGCTGCTGACCTGCGGGGTCTTGGGTGTAGACGCGCGCGATGACCTCGCGCTGGGCGGCGTCGCTAAAGCGCAGCTCGCGCGACAGCAGCGCGCTGACAGTAGGATCGTCGCCCGTCGCGGTGAGCACGATGGGGTGGTGGATGAGGCCCGGTCGCGCGCTGGCCAAGCGAGCTTCCGCGACGCGCTTGGTGGCTTGGTCCGCGCCCACGCACAAGGCGATGATGAGCGAGGTCTGGGCGATCTTGAGGATCGTGGCTCGTGTCATGCGCGATGCTCCGCGTGGCGCGCCAGGTTGCGCCGCGCGCTGGTCAGGATGCCTGACCAGCGCGTGGGGCGACCGTATCAGCGCGCGTCTAGGACGCCCGCGCAGCGATCGCACAGCTCGACCGTGTCAGCGGCTGGGGGCGCGATCCAGTAGTTCCAGCAGCGCTCACAGCGGCGATGGCCGAGGTCTGCGGCGGGCGTCACCTCGACGTGCAGCCCCTGCTCGCTCCCCTCCACCACGCCCTCGCGCAGCACCACGTGGCTGACGATGAACAAGGTGGCGAGCGCCTGCTCACCGACCTCTTGGAGCAGCGTCAGCAGCGGGCCTTGGGGGGCGGTGAGCGTGACGTGGGCCTCTTGGCTGGAGCCGATCTGGCCGGGGAGCTTGTCTTTCTTGGGACCACGGCGCGCCTCCAGCGCGCGCTGCACGACCTCGCGAGCCTCCAAGAGCGGCGCCCAGTGGCTCGGGTCAGCGAGTTCTTGCCACGCGGTCGCCTCGGCGGGGAAGTCGGCGTGGAAGACATACTGGGGTGCGTCGGCGCGACGCGGCATCATCTCCCACGCCTCCTGAGCGGTGAAGGAGAGGATCGGCGAGGAGGATCGCAGGAGCGCGTCGAGGATCAGCCAGTAGGCGGTCTGGGCGCTGCGACGCGCCGGGCTGTCTGCGCCCTCGCAGTACATGCGGTCCTTGGTGACGTCCATGTAGAGGTTCGACAGGTCGACCGTCGCGAGCTGCACGAGCGCGTGGTAGATGCTGTGGAACTGATACTCCTCGAACGCCTGCTGAACGCGCGCGATGGTGTCGCCGGTGCGATGCAGCACGTAGCGATCCACCGGATCGAGCTTGTCGAGCGGGAGCATGTCGGTGTCGGGGTTGAAGCCGTCGAGGTTGCCGAGCAAGAAGCGGAAGGTGTTGCGGATCTTGCGGTACGAGTCCGCGACGCGCTGCAAGATCTCCTTGGAGAGGGTGATGTCACCGCGATAGTCGACGGCGGCGACCCACAGGCGCAGGATCTCGGCGCCGTAGGTGTCGATCATCTTCTGAGGCGGCTCAAAGTTCTTGCTGGACTTGGAGTACTTGTGGCCGTTCTCATCGGTGACGAAGCCGTGCGTGAGGCAGGTCTTATAAGGCGCATGATCGCGCGACAAGATGCCGCACAAGAGGCTGGACTGAAACCAGCCGCGGTGCTGATCGCTGCCCTCTAAGTAGAGGTCGGCTTGATCGCCCAGGCCGAGCTTGGACTCCAGCACGGCGCTCCAGCTGACGCCGGAGTCAAACCACACGTCGAGGATGTCCTCCTCCTTGCGAAAGTCGGTGGAGCCGCAGGCGGGGCACTGGGTGCCTTCGGGGGCGAGCTCAAGGGGCTCGCGCTCGAACCAGACGTCGACGCCGTGGACCTCGACGAGATCGGCGACGTGATCGGCCAGCTCGCGGGTGGCGAGCGCGTGATCGCAGGCGTTGCAGTGCAGCGCGGTGATGGGCACACCCCAGGAGCGCTGGCGGCTGATGCACCAGTCGGGGCGGTTGATCATCATGCCGTGGATGCGATCGCGGCCCCAGCGCGGCAACCACTGGACGTCCTGGTCGATGATCTCCAGGCAACGATCGCGCAGGCGCAGGGCGTCATCGCCGGACAAGCCGACGGTCTCGGGCTCCATGGCGACGAACCACTGGGTGGTGGCGCGGAAGATGATGGGCTTCTTGCTGCGCCAGCCGTGCGGGTAGCGCTCGATGCGGACCTTATCACCGGGGTGATTGAGCAACAGCCCCGCGTCGTGCAGGCGCTGGACGATGGCGGGGTTCGCGCTGAAGACCTGCTGGCCCGCATACTCGGGCACCTGCGCGCCGATGAAGCGGCCCTGATTGTCGACGGGACACAGCACATCAAGGCCAAAGCGCTTGCCCAGGGCGAAGTCGTCTTGGCCATGACCTGGCGCGGTGTGCACGCAGCCGGTGCCCTGCTCGGTGGTGACATAGTCGGCGGGCAGCAGCACCGAGTCACGCTCAATGAAGGGGTGACGCGCCACAAGCCCCAAGCCTTGCTCCAGCTCGCCCACGAGCGCGCGGCCTGGGAAGGTGGCGAGCACGGTGGCGGTGGCGGGGTCGATCTTGCAGGACTTCAGGGCCTCCTCGCGCAGCGCCTCGGCCATGACGTAGACCTCTTGGCCGACCTGCACGAGCTGGTAGTCGAGCTCGGGGTGCAGGGCGATGGCGAGGTTCGCGGGCAAGGTCCAGGGGGTGGTGGTCCAGATGACGACGAAGGTGGGCAGCGCGCCGACCTTGGCGGCGAGGTCTGCGGGCAGCTGAGCGAAGGGGAACTTGACGTAGACGTGCTCAGTGGTGAAGGCGGCATACTCGACCTCAGCCTCAGCGAGCGCGGTCTGCGCGGCCCAGTCCCAGTGGATGCAGCGCAGGCCACGGTAGGCGAGCCCGCGCTCGAAGATGCGTCCCAGCTCGCGCACGGTCTTGGCCTCGTAGCCGTAGTCCATGGTGAGGTAGGGGTCATCCCACTGGCCAAAGACCATGGCGCGCTTGAACTCATCGCGCTGGATGGCGACGAACTCTTGGGCGTACTCGCGGCAGGCCTTGCGGATCTGGACCTTGGTCATCTCGTGCTTCTTGGCGCCGAGGTTCTTGTCGACCTGATGCTCAATGGGCAGGCCGTGGCAGTCCCAGCCGGGCACATAGTGACAGACGCGCCCGGTGGAGGCTCGGTACTTGACCACGAAGTCCTTGAGGGTCTTGTTGAGGATGTGGCCGTGGTGGAGGTTGCCGTTGGCGTAGGGGGGGCCATCATGGAGCAAGAAGGGCTGACCGCCTTGGGCTTGACGCCGGGCGATCATCTGCGCGTAGACGGCGTCGCGCTCCCAGGCGGCGATGGCGTCGGGCTCACGCGCGGGGAGGTTCGCGCGCATGGAGAAGTCAGTCTGAGGCAAGCGGAGGGTGTCTTTGTAATCAGCCACGGTGAGTCATCCTGGGGGTTGAGCGTTCTTAAAGCGTAAGCGCTGGCGCTGGCGCGTGTGGCGCGAGCTGCGGCGTCGTCAAACATCACGGCGCAGATCCCTAGCACGACGAGCGCGCGGCGGTCCACGACGCACAGAGGGCGCGCGTGTGCGTCATCGCGCATGGGCGCGAGAGAGGCGGCGGTGTTGATCGGGGGGAGGCGTCACGGCCCAGGCGGCGCAGGCGTCAGGCCCGCGCGGCGCGCTGGGCCTCGATAATGGGTCGCTGCGCGCGGGAGGGTGGCGCGAGGACGGGGGTGAGTTGTGGCATGACGCGCATGGTGGTCACATCCAGCTCGCAGGCGCGCTCACCAGAGAGCGCGCGTGGGTACCAGTGATATATATAGAGGTGTCTGGGGCGCGCGTCCATTCCCAGATGAGCGCGTCGAGGCGCCGACGCGTCTAGACGGAGGCGCGCACACGCGCTAAGTGAGGTGACGGCAAAACCTTGCGTCGGGGTCATCCCAAACGCACACTGATGATGTAGACTTGATCGCATCACGCTCATCAGGCGCGCGTGTTCAGAAGACAGCTCACCACCGGATCCTGCATGGCAAGCTCACCTCGTGACACGCTGCTCACGCTGGCGTTGACCGCAGCGCTCGCTCCTCAGCTGAGCTGCACGCTGCTGACAGACTTCAACCAGTGCACAAGCGCCGCTGACTGCGACGCGAACGCGACCTGCGCGCAGGGGTTGTGCGTGGTCGCTGAGGGGTTGCCGATCGTCGAGATCGTGAGCAACGTCAGCCAAGACACGACCTGGAGCGCGGATCGTGTCTACGTGCTCAAGGGGCTGATCACGGTGACCCCATCGACGACGCTGACGATCGAGGCGGGCACGACCATCAAGGCGGAGCGTCAGAGCGCGCTGGTGGTGCGCGAGGGCGGCAAGCTGATCGCGCGAGGCACGCGCGCGCGACCGATCGTGTTCACCAGCGCGAAGCCTGAGGGGCAGCGGCTGGCGGGTGATTGGGGCGGCGTGGCCTTGCTGGGCAAGGCGCGCGTCAACCGCACCAACGCGGTGCTCAACATCTTGACCGACGAGGCGGAGGCGAGCTTCGGTGGCACGGATGACACGTGGAATTGTGGCGAGCTGGAGTATGTGCGTATTGAGTTTGGCGGCGCCAAGGTCAAGGGTGAGCACGCGCTCAACGGCTTGACGTTCGCGGGCTGTGGCAGTGAGACGTTCGCGCAGCGCATTCACCTTCACTACGGGGCGGATGACGGCTTGGAGTTCTTCGGCGGCACGGTGAGCCCGCGCTATGTGCTGATCACGCGCTCGCAAGATGATGGGGTAGATATCGATCTGGGGTGGCGCGGGACGATGCAGTTTTTGGCCATCCAGCAAGACGCTGCGGGCGACGTGGCGCTGGAGTCAGACAACCTCAAGGAGGCGCCAGGGCGCGCGCCGCTGACCGCCTTTCGCATCTACAACTACACCTTCATCGGCTCGCGCATGGGCGGCACGCAGCGCAGCATGATGTTCAAGGATGGGGGAGGCGGCTTGCTGTCACATGGCATCGTGATGGGGGCGCCGCTGGAGGCGATCGAGGTGCAGGGCGAGGAGACGATCGCGCGCGCCCTGGCCGATGAGGTGGTGGTGCAGCACACGCTGTTCTATGAGATTGGTGAGGGCGGGGAGGCTTACTTTGCGAACGCGGCGCGGATGGTAAGCGCGGACATGGCGCGTGACATGGGCGATGAGGAGCTGGGCGCAGACATGGCGAGCGACATGGCCGAGGACGAGCCCAAACAACCTGAGCTCGACAAGCAGGCCCACTTCAGCGCGCCACGCTGGGAGAACAGCTTCGGGGTAGACCCTGGGATCGCGGCCCCTTACGATCTGGCGGCGCCGAGCTGGGTGCCCGCGCGCGGCGCGGTGGTCGGGGTGCCCGCGCCCCCGGAGGGGTTCGACACGTTGGCGGCCTATCGCGGCGCGTTCGCGCCGGACGCGGTGCCCTGGACCGAGGGCTGGACGTCGTATCCGCTCGACTGAGCGGGCCAGTCAGAACGGCTGCACCCAGTGCATGGCGAGGCGATGAAAGGTGCGCTTTTGGGCGAGGTGTTCGATCTGGCTGTCGCGCTGGGTGGCGTCGAGCTGCAGCCGCAGCGAGGCGCTCGTCAAGCGCGTGGGCACGTCGAGGTGAGCGGAAAGCTCGGTCATGGTGTCATGCAGGAGCAGCTCGCGCTCAAGCTGCTCCTCAAAGCGATCAACGCCGTTGATCGGCACCCAGCGGCTCCAGCTCAAGCGGGCGCCCAGCACGATGTCTCGCCATGCGACGCTGAAGTTGCCGCCTAAGGTGCCCCCCCAGCCAAAGTAATATTGCTGATCGCGCAGCTCAGTGCGCAGATCCAGATCATTAAAGTTCTGGGCATAATATTGCCACATGAGGGAGCGCGCGGCGGTGAAGTCGGCGTAAACATCAAGCCCATAGCGCAAGGTCCAAGGCCCTGAGAAGGAGGCCATCTGGACGGAGGGTCCGAGCACGTGAGCGATAGCGAGCTGATCTTGGATGAGCTCATGATCGCGGTTGACGAGGCGATATTCGCTGGCGACCCCCAAGAGCATGGAGGAGCCACGACGCGCGCCGCCCTCCCCCTCAATGTCTTGGCTGTAAT
>CAYXWB010000312.1:0-4381 GCA_964468515.1 uncultured Bradymonadales bacterium
CGCTCGCGCAAGCGCTCGCAAGCCCACACAGCGCGAGCATCAGCGCCGCACGACGCGCCCTCATGGCTCACCACCGCGCAGGTGGCTGACCAAGCTCTGCGCCTTGACGTGCGCGATGGCCTCTGGCGAGGGCGCCGCTTGCGCGGCGCCTGCCACGCGCGCGGCGACCTCCGCCGTGAAGCGCTGATCCTGACCGCGCACGAGCAGCATCGGCTTGATGCACAGGTCTGAGGCCGCGCCGCGTCGCATCCAGATCTCCATGAGGTAGGCGTCCTGCCCTGGCGAGGCGTGGATAAAGCGCACCGACACGGGCGCCAAGTCACCGCGCGAGTCGAGCACCTCAGCCAGCCGCCAAGGGGGTAAGATGAGCTTGAGCCAGCCGCGCGACTTGAGCACATACTGCGCCGCTTGTAAGAAGTCGCGCAAGGTCCCATGCAGCTCATGACGCGCGTGCGCGCGCTCAGGGTTTTGCGAGGGGCGGCGCTTGCCGATGGGGAAGTAAGGGGGGTTGCACAAGACGAGCTCGGCGGCGTTATGCGGCAGCTCGCCACGGTAGCGGGTCAGGTCGAGCTGACGGGCCTCAACCCGGCCGCTCAGGCCATTGCGCGTGATGTTCTCACGCAGCAGCGCGAACAGCGAGTCTTGGCGCTCGACCGCGACCACGCGCGCGCGCGGGCAGCGCGCGGCGACGCACAGCGCCACGGGCCCTTGGGCTGCGCCCAGGTCATAGATCAGCGCATCATCGTGGAGCGTGGGCAGGTCAGTGGCGAGCAGCAGGGCATCAAGGCCGAAGCGATAGCCCGCGCGAGACTGACGCAGCACGAGCGCGTCCGAGATCGCGTCGAGCGTGAAGTCGTCCTCGCGCGCGAGGCGCTCAACGAGACGCTTGGAGCCGTGCTGTTCGTCCACACCACCACCCTGTCAGCGGGCCACATCCTGCGCGAGCATCGCGCTGGCGAGCGCGGCGGCGCCAGCGCGGCCCAGCGCCCCTGGCGCTGCGGCCGCGCGCTTGAGCGCCGACATGAAGACATCCGCTCCCAGGATACCCATGATGCGCAGCGCCGCCAACTGCATGAGCGGCTGAGCGTCCTCTTGCAGCGCCTCGACCAGCCCGATGAGACGCGCATCGGGCCTCTGGCCCAGTGATAATGCGCCCAGCTGAAGCGCGCCCTCCAGACGCTCGCGCAGCGTGGGCGCGTGGCGCGCGCGATCTTCTGCGTCATCAGGATCGATCAGCGCCTCATCCCACAGCGCGCGCGCCGCCTCTAAGCCCGCCTGCGCTTGCCTTCCTTGGGCCACGATCAGCCGCGCCCCCAGCGCCACATGATCGGTCAACGTGAGCTGCCACTGTCCTTGCGGGGCCTCCCAGCTCAGCGACGCGGGCGCCTGCGCGCTCGCCGGGATGACCTCCACAAGCTGCCACCCTGACGCGCGCGCCATCGCCTCCAAGCGAGCGTGGGGCAGAGAGGCGTCGAGCGCGAGGCGCCACGGGCTTGGCGAGAGCTCGCCCAAGGCGGGGATGACCTCCTCGCACAGGCGCTCCCACAACAATGCGCGCGTCTCCTCCTCAGGCTCATCATCCAGCGTGGCCCACGCCACAGGATCGACGCCTGCCGTGTGCGCGACCTCACGCGCGGCCTGGCGCGCCGCAGGCGCGTCCTCACTGAGCAGCCGGCGCAGCGCCACGCTCAGGTGCCCATCGCCTGCCAACGTGCGGCTCAGGATGTGCAGATAGAAGGTCAGATCCTCGGCGTCTTCGGCTTGCTGGACCAAGCGCGTCAGCGCGTCGGGGCCCTCAAAGTAGAAGCCGAGCATCGCGGCCACCACGTCGAGCGGCAGGTCGAGCGGGAAGCTTGAGCCAAACTGCGCGTTGAGCGCCTCCACCTGCTGGTGGCGATCGGCGGGCGCGTAGCGCACCTGCGCGATGTAGAGGCCCTCGTGATCCTCCACGCGCAGCACGCTGCGCGAGATGAGCGTGCGCACATGCAGGGCGGGCGCTGCGCCTTGGCGCTGCTGCATCATGTCTTGCGCGCGCTCATCCCACGCGCTCGCCGCGTCGATCTGCGCGGGCCAAGGATCGTGCTGATGCGCCCCACCCCAGAACAGCCCATCCGTGAACGGGCTCATGGTGAGGTGGCCTTGGAGCGCCTCCATGTCACAGCCGAGCAGCTCCTCAGTGCCCATAAAGCCGCGCGCCACACGGGGTAGCTCAAGCGCGGGGGTGGCCTCGTGGGCGATGGCCTCACCGAGCGCGCGCTGCACCGAGGCCAGGTCTTGCCCTGCGGGGAACCACAGGAAGGGGGGCAGCGCCTCATGCAGCGCGATGAGGATGTGCATCGGGCGGCCGCGCTGCACAAAAAGCATCGGGCGCCACGTGCCACCCGCCACGCGCATCGGCGCCTCAGGCCCTAGGCCCACCGGCTGCATCCACTCCAGCAGGCGCAGCGCGAGCGCCAGCGGCTGCTCTGACAGCGGCACTGAGGCGGGTCCATCCCCCTCGTAGCGACGCACGAGCGCGGCGTGAAGCTCGGCGGCGCGCGCCTCGTCGAAGACCTCAAAGTCAGGATGTTGCGCGGCGCTCACGCGCCATGCTTGTAGCCAAGAAGGACCATCATCGATCATGAGCGGTGCGCTCCAGCTGAGTTCGGCGCCTCAGACGCCGCGCGGCGTCTGAGGCATGGGAAGAGTCGAGGCGCGCAGCCTATGCGGCGCAGCCCTCAAGGCATGATCCGATATTCGACCAGCTCCTCGACCAGCGAGGAGGGCGCCGTCTCCGCGCGCAGCACGCCGCGCAGCTCGCGCCGCACGACACCCTTGCCCGCAGCGAACAAGCGCCGCTGCGCGCTGACCTGCATGAACGGATCAGCGCTGGCGGTGGGGCGACCTGAGATCGCCCAGCAGCCGATGAAGGCGCCCGCGGGGACCTCCACCTCCTCGGGAGCTGCGCCGAGCTGCGTCTCACGCTCACCGCGCCCCCAGCGCTGCCCCGCGCGCAGCGGGAACGCCAGCAAGGGCGTCTCACGCTGCATGTGGCTGAGCAGCCAGCCGACCTCCTCAATGTGACGCACACAGTCGCGTGGGCAAGCGTAGATGCGACGCGGCGTCACGAGCCATGAGATGTCAAGGCGCGTGAGCTGGGCGTCATTATAGGACTCCCGAAGCCCCACCAGGCGCACGCTCCCATAACGCTCCAAGCTGATCACCTCTAACAAGACCTCATCCGCCGCGAACGCGCGCGCGTCGCTCTCTTCCAGCGACAGCGCCACCTCGTCGATCGGCGCGGCGGCCTCAGGGCGGCCCTGCGCCTCAGGCGCGCCGCCCTCCCCTGGCGAGAAGCGCCGATAGCGCCAGAAGTTCCCCACCGTCAGGGGATAAGGGTATTCTTGGCTTCGCAAGAGTTCTTGTTTGAGGTGCAGCCCGGCCTCAATGAAGGTCTTGAGCGCGTCGCTGGCTTGAGCGGGCGCGGCCAACGCCAGGATCGGCTCACCCGAGGGGTGACGCGCGCGATCGACGACGCGCAGGATCTTCGGCACGCGGACCTCAAACACGACGTCTGTGTCACGCAGCCCTAAGCGCAGCACGTTACCCCAGTGTTGATCGACGGGCTCGTCATCACGCGACAAGCGGCCGCTCGCCAGGCGCCCTTGGCCAAGCTCTAAGCCCTCAAACGAGAACACCTCGCCAAGCCCGCCTTGAGGCACCTCCGAGGGGCGGGCGATGGCGAAGAGCTGCCAAGTGGGCAGCGCTTGAGCGATGACCTCATCCGTGAACTTGAGGGCCGCCGCCGGCGAGACGCGCACCATGCGGGCGTAGGCCTCCGGGCTGACAAAGGTGTGCTCCCACAGCGCCTCATCCTGCGTCATCAGAGCTTGATAGAGGGCCTCACCGAGCGCCTGGGCGTCACGCGGAGGCGCCATGGCGCGCCGCTCCAGATGCCCCCACCGCTCCCCCACGCGCGCGCCATCGAGCAGCTCGCGCATCAGGCGTCGCTCACGCAGCGCGGCGGCCTCCGGTGTGACATCGGGCAGCTCGGTATAGATCAGCGGTTGTAGCGGGGTGGCGACGAGCGCCGGTGCGGGGCCATCACACGCGACCCCACACAGCGCCAGCAGCGCCGCCCACCGAGGGCCCTGAGACCACATCGCCATGCGCGTCCTGTCGACCTAGCTCAGAAGAAGAAGTCATTCTCCTCGACGGGATCGGTGTAATACACGCCGCCGGGATAAGGATCGACCGGCAGGCTGCGCAACGTGCTGGAGCGCCCTGAGCGCAGCAGGCGGTCGATCGACAGCCAGGAGCCTACCACGAACCCATGCGCGCGCAACGCCTCCATCGCATAGCGCGAGCAGGTGGGGCGATGCTCGCAGCGCGGCCCATCAAT
>CAYXWB010000312.1:4481-6196 GCA_964468515.1 uncultured Bradymonadales bacterium
GAGGGCGAGGTCGTTGCTGGTGAACTGATGGATCACGGGGGCGATGGGGCGACCATAGACGACGACATGCTGCCAAGTGGCGCGCTTAGCGTTCATGGCGATGGTGACGAGCTTGGCCAGATGCGCAGCGGGAGGATCGAAGATGCTGTCCACGCGCTTGGTGCGCAAGCGGATGGTGCGCTCACACTCCGTGGCGCCATAAGACTCAGGGTTGTAGAAGACGGTGAAGCTGTCAGCGGCGGCGGGCGAGTAGGTGACCGCATCGTAGGTGTTGAACCCAAGACACTCTAGCGCGGTGAGCGCCTCAACGTTGATGCGAGGCTTCCCATCAGGACCCACAGGGACGGTCTTGACGCCATTGACGATCTCGCACTCCTCCTCATTCTCGCCGCCCTGCGAGGTCTCATCTTGCGCGATGGAGACGGCGCCAGCCAAACACTCCACGAACTCTAAGCTTGAGCGCACGCCCACGACGGAGGTGCCCTCGGACAGCCAGCGCGAGTAGCGGAAGGTCAGCGGGCCCTCCTCAGGACGCAGCGGCTCAGCCTGCACCATCATCAACCACAGGTTTTGGTCCTCCCGCATCGACTCGAGCTGCTGCTGACGTGAGGGGATGAGGTTCACCGGGGGACGGGTCAGGTCGACCGGGTCTTGGATCGGACCGAGCAGATCGCTCACATCTTGCACTGAGACCGGCCCACAGTTGGTGTTGATGTTCTGCTCGACCTGGTCGTTATAGACGAACCGCGCCTCTTGGACGGTGAACTTCCACTCGGTGGCGAAGTCGTAGCGATTATCAGTCTCAGCGTTAGAGACGGAGAGCGCGTTCGTGACCTGAGTCGCGCACTTGTAGAACGAGGGCGAGGCGGCGTCGACGCCGATCAGGTGGTGGCGCAGCAGCCGCGTCTCCAGGGTCGTGTTGCCTGTGCGGCGCTGAACCACGAGCGTCGCCGCCTCACGCGGGTACAGATCAAACAGAGGCACTTGGATAGGCACGAGGCCGGGAACCCCATCAAGCGCCAGATCAATGGTGCCTTGATAGCGCGAGCGATCGATCTTCACCACCTCGGACAGCTCACCAAACTCTAAGCCTGAAGCGATGGAGCCTGAGGGTCCATAAGCCGCCACGGAGCCGCCACCTGCGTAGCCATGGAGGATATAAAGATAGATGTAGTCATCTGAGTCGGTCAGCGCACAGCTCGAGACGCTGAGCATCAGCCCGGCCAGCACGATCGCCTTGAGCGCACCCTTGATCCCTCGACCACGCGTCGACCCTGCCGACTTAATCATCCTTCAACCATCTTGGCTTGCTCAGCACGCGGGCTGCCGCATGCATAAGGCATTGATCTAACACCAGAGCGTGTCGTGATAGAGAGTCACCCCTTGAGGAGAACCACACCACCAAACGCCACATCGCTGAACAGTCTCAGACTCTATACCACGCCCGCCCTCGGCGTCAATTTGCGATCGCTGCCCAGAGCGACGAGGGCCTCGTCATCAGCTGATGACGAGGCCCTCGTGGTTGGCGGAGCGGACGGGACTTGAACCCGCGACCCCCGGCGTGACAGGCCGGTATTCTAACCAACTGAACTACCGCTCCATATCCAGGTCTTGTTCACTCACCTCGCGATGAGCGCTCACCCCGACCAGGGAGGGTGAAGCGGAGCGGACGGGACTTGAACCCGCGACCCCCGGCGTGACAGGCCGGTATTCTA
>CAYXWB010000313.1:0-6181 GCA_964468515.1 uncultured Bradymonadales bacterium
GGGCCGCGCGACGTGTCACGTCGCGCGGCCCGCGCCGCTTGTGAGCACACCACGAGCGCGCTTCGCGCGCTCGCTTTGACCTTATTCGGGACCGCCCGCAGGCGTCACGAGGTTTAGGCCGCCTGGATAAGCGTAAGAGACGGCGTTGCTGTAACCATAAGCGGCCATGCCGAAGGGCTGCGTAGACTCGACGACCTGCACGCCCGCCTGCACGCGGATGGCGGCGAACTCATAGGAGCCATCACCCACGGGGGTGAAGGTGGCGTTGACGAGCGCGCCGTTGAGCGTGATGGGGGGGCTTGCGGGGCGGATCACGTTCACGTAGTCCTCGCTGTAGCCCGTGGGTGTGAGCACGATGTAGTCCTCGCGAAAGCGCTCCACGGGCACCGCCAAGATGAACGCCGGATCGCCGATGCCCTGCGAGGTCTGCGCCTGCGCCACGAGGAACTGCCCCACAGAGACCTTGCCGGTGGCGTTGATCTCGAAGCTCTGGCTCGAGAAGAGCTTCACCATGTCACCCTTGTTGATGGTGACGTTGTGAGCGCCGGGCTGCGGGGGGTTGGTGGTGATGGTGACGTTATCTTGGGCGGCGACGATGCGCCAGTGGTCCTTCTTGGCGCCGCGCCCTGGGCTGATGGCCGCGATGTAGCGCTGGCCCAAGCTGTCCAACGGGAACAGCTGCTGCTGGAGATGATCCAAGCAGCAATGTGACGCTCAGGGCGCGGGCTGAGGCAACACGGCGTCCAGCGCGATGGGCCGCCCCGTCATCAGCTCAAGCTGGCGCAAGGTATAAGCCAGCGCGGTCTGCACCGTGCGCCCAGGCTCGCCGGGGACATCGCGCGATAGCGGCGGCGCGACCTCCACGATGTCTGCGCCCACGATCTCAAAGCGCGCGCCGAGCTGATCAAGCCAGCGCAAGATCACCTGTGGGGTCAGCCCGTTGAGCTCGCGCGTGCCCGTGGCCGCCGCCCAGCGCGGGTCGGTGGCGTCGATGTCATGGGAGATATAGAGCTGGCGCACGCCAGCGCGCGTGAACGCATCACACGCGCTCGCCATGAAGGCGTCAGGATCCGCCATCGCCTCAGCGCTCCACCACTGGGTCAGCGCGCAGGCGCCCTCCCAATAGGCGCGCGCTTGCGCCGAGGTGCGGATGCCCACCTGCACCATGCGACCGCCGCGCCCGATGGCCTCATTGGCGTAGTAAGCCCACGTCGAGAAGTTGTGCGGGACGCCATCGCGCTCGCGCGACAGGTCTGTGTGCGCGTCGAGGTGAAAGACGCCCAAAGTGCCAGGATAGCGCGGGGCCAAGTGCGCCACGGGCAGGCGCGAGATGCTGTGATCGCCGCCCATCAGGTGCACGCGCGCCAGCGGGTTCACGACGTGGATGAGCGTGAGCGCGCGCGCCAAGATGCTGTGCGGGGCCACCGGCAGCGCGGGGTCGTCCCAGCCGCGCGAGGCGCGCACCGACGCCAGCAGCTCGGGCGTGTACATGCTGTCATCGATCATGTGCGGGTTGACGCGCACATCGCCCGCGTCAAACACGCCAGCGCGCTCCAAGGCGTCGAGCGCGCCGGGCTGCGCGAAGAGGCGCTGACGCAAATACAGCGGCCCCTTAAACGAGCCGCGCTCAAAGCCCGCGCCAGCGTCCATCGGCACGCCAAGCAGCACCACGCGCGCGGCGCGCAGCTTAGCCAGGGAGACACGCCAGCGCGCCGTGATCTGCTCAGGATCGGCGCTGCCCCAGCGGCGCATCAGCAGCGCCCCCACCTCATCAGCGCCTGTGGTGACGGTCTTGATCCCCTGCGGCGCCAGGATCAGCGCCAGCTCATCAAGCGGCTCTCGCATAGCTCTCCTTATGCTCCTGTCTCAAGCCCCTGTAACACAGCGGGCTGAGGCGCGTCACGTCGGCTGCGCGAGGTTAGATGAGGGTGGGCGCGGCGCGCGACGACAGCGGCCCGAGCAGTACAACACCTCGCGCCAGCAGCGCGCCCACTTCTTGCGCCACGTGAACGGGCGCCCGCAGCAGACGCACAGCTTGGTCGCCAGGGCCGCTTTCTTGCGATGCTTGGCCATGCGTCTCACGCCTCACCGATTTAAAGAGAAGTTGCCACAGGCCAGCGCGCTGATTACGCTGTCAGCCCGTGACGCCCCCGCAGTGGTGATGCGCCTATGCCCTCAACAGATACGCCGCCCTTTCCTGGGCTGAGCATCGGCGCGCTCTCACGCGCGACGGGCGTCGCCGTGGAGACGCTGCGCACTTGGGAGCGCCGCTACGGTTATCCAAGCTCCGAGCGCAGCGAGGGCGGGCATCGGCTCTACGCCATCGACACGATCGCGCGCGTGAGGCTCATCACGCAAGCCTTAGAGCGCGGGCATCGGGTGAGCCAGGTGGTGAGCCTCGACGAGGACGCGCTGCTGGCGTTGCTGGGGCTTGGCCCCGGCGAGCCGCAGGATGAGCCTGAGCAGGCCGCGCCGCACACGCTCACGCGCGAGTGGCTGGAGCTGTCGCGCGCCATGGACGCGCAGGCCTTGGAGCTGAGCCTGCGCCGCGCCTGGTACACGCTCGGCGCGGTGACCTTCTTAGAGCGCTACGCGGCGCGTTTCATCGATGAGATCGGGCAAGCGTGGGCGAGCGGCGCGCTGAGCGTGGGGCAAGAACACTTCGCCAGCGAGCGGCTGCGTGACTTCTTCACCTCGCACTGGCGCCCGCTGAGCGACCGAGCCACAGGCCCCACCGTCGTGTGCGCCACGCTGCCTCACGAGCTGCACGTGCTGGGGCTGCACATGGTCGCCGTGATCATGGCCATCTGCGGCTGCCGCGTGCTCTTCTTGGGCGCTGACACGCCGCTTGAGTCGATCGTGAGCGCGTGCCAATCAGGCGGCGCCGACGCGCTGCTGATCAGCCTGTCATGCGCCTATGACAAGGGCGTGGCCGCCGCCCACATGGAGCAGCTGCGCGCCCAGGTGGCGCGCAGCTGCACGATCGTGCTGGGCGGCTCGGGCGCCCCGCCCGAGTTCGCGCATGGGCTGCGCTTTGAGTCGCTGGAGGAGCTGTCGCGCTGGGCGCCGCGCCTGTTCACGCGCCAGCAGACCTCACCCTGACGAACCTCGCTCAAAACTTGAGCGGCCCCTGCACACACCCTTGTAAGGGCCGCGCATGCGCTCAGCGCGCCCTCGCGCGCCCTAGCCATCCTGCTACGAGCGAGTTGAACACCCCAAACCTGTTCAAAACCATCTCAAAAGCGCTTGACCGGCGACCTGCACCTGTTCATAGTGGATTTATGACCTGGTGATGAACACCACTTGAACACCTAAGCGCTCACGGAGCACACACGCCATGGAAGAGCTAGAGCTGATCACACGCCTGCGCCAACGCGAACCCGAGGCGCTCTTCTTCCTCTACTCGGAGTACCGCGATCGCGTCTTCGCCGTGGTGCGTCGCATCGTGCGCGATGAGTGGGACGCTGAGGAGGTGGTGCAAGACGTCTTCTGGACCGTCCACCGCAAGATCGCGCTGTTCCGCGAGGACAGCGCCCTGTGGTCTTGGATGTACCGCATCGCCGTCAACGCCGCCAAGATGCGCATCCGCAAGTACAAGCGCGCGCCCATGCCGGTCGAAGACGACCTGCTCTACGACCTGCACTGGCGCGCGCATCAGCACGACGTCACGCTGCGCCCCGACGAGCAGCTCGTGTGCAAGCGACTCATCGAGGAGCTGTCCGAGTACTTGGAGCAGGTCAGCGACGTGAACCGCCAGCTCTACCTCGACATGGAGCTGGACGGCCTCGACAAAGAGGAGGTCGCTGAGCGACACGACCTGACCGTCCCCGCCGTCAAGACGCGCCTCCACCGCATGCGCGTGGGCCTTCGCGAGCACCTGGCCGCCCATCAACTCAGCGCCTAAAGCGCCCCTTTAAGTCACGCTCTACCTGTCACCCAAGCCACACCCCATGGCATCATCGCTCACCCCACGCGCCGAGCCCACGTTGACCATCGGCGCCGTCTCTCACGCGACAGGCATCCCCAAAGAGACGCTGCGCACTTGGGAGCGCCGCTACGGCTTCCCGCTGCCCGAGCGCTCCGACACGGGCCACCGCCGCTATGCAGCGAGCGTCGTGGAGCGGCTGCGGCTCATCCAGCAGGCCATTGAGCAGGGGCATCGGGCCTCACAGGTCGTCGGCCTCAGCTTGGCTGAGCTGACCGAGCTGCTGGCGCTCATCGCGCCTGCCCCGCTCGAAGCATCACAGCTCGCCAAGACGACAACCTCCCCACAGCCAAGCGATGCGGCGCGCGCCGAGACGCCCTCATCACCCGATGCAGCGCCTTTATATGCGCAGGAGATCATCGACGCGTGGATGGCGATGACGCTGGCGCTCGACACCGAAGCGCTGACCACCGCGCTGCGCAGCAGCTGGTTCACGCTCGGCCCACTGCGCGCCATTGAGCAGCTGATCTCCCCCTTCTTAGAGCGCGTCGGCCAAGGCTGGTATGAGGGCCATCTGGCCGTCTTCCATGAGCAGTTCGTCAGCCAAGCGCTCAAGAGCTTCTTGTCGGAGCAGTGGCGCACCATCAGCGCGCGCAGCGCCGGCTCGCCCATGCTCTTGGCCACCCTGCCCGGTGAGTTTCATGGGCTTGGATTGCACTTAGCCGCGGTGGTGCTGGCGATGGCGGGGCTGCGCGTCAAGCTGTTGGGGTGTGATATCTTGGTCGAGACGATCGGCCAAGCGGCCACGCACTATCACGCCAAGCATGTCCTCATCAGCGTCTCTGCGGCGTCGAACCCACACCATGTGCAGCGCCAGCTCACCGCGCTGCGCCAGACGCTGCCCGATGAGATCACGCTGATCGTCGGCGGCTCGGGCGCGCCTCAGCAGGTCGAAGGCGCGCTGCGCCTGCCTCACCTCCAAGCGCTGCATGACTGGTCTGTCGCCCAGCGCGTCGCCGCTTAACCGCCACGGGAGCCCCCATGACGACCTCCCCTCCTGCCATCCTCGTGATCGGGGCATCCGGCGGCATCGCCCTGCGCGTTAACGCGGTCGCGCCAGGGCTCGCGCGCGCGCCGCTGACCGCCCACATCACCGAGCGAGCGCAGCGCGTGAGCTACTCGCTCGCGCTGCACGCGCTGGATCGCGCTGGCGAACCTGAGGGCATCGCCAGTATGATCGGGTGGCTGCTCGATCCGCTGAACAGCTGGATCACCGGGCGAGTCTTCCATGTGAATGGCGGGCTCGGCCACATCAAGGCGCCTCGCTGAGCCAAGCGCCGCTTGCGAACCTCAGCCACCCCTTCGCCATGGAGCCTGCGCTATGCTCGTCCGTCACGCGCTGACAGCCCTGTCCGCCGCTACCTGCTTGCTCTGGAGCGCCGCCGCGCTGGGACAACAACCCGAGGCACAGCCCCAAGCCGCGCCTAAGCCCGCGATGCCTGAGCTAGAGGGTGTGTGGGTGCAGCTCAACGTCACCACCGCGATCACCAAGCTGCCCGTCATCAGCGACGTCACCTCCACCACGCGCTCGCTCGTGCTGGTCGAGGTCTTGCAAGATGGCGAGCGGCTGCTGATGTCGGAGGAGGTCTGCACGCTCACCATGGACAGCGAGCCCAAGCGCATCCAGACCTCCTTCTCGCCAGGCTACATCAAGGCCGTCTCGGGCGTGCGTCGCTCAGCGCGGCTGTGGCGTGAGGGCGACAGCTATCAGTTCGAGGCGCCGCGCAACACGCTGGTCTATGGGGCCAAGCTCGCTAACCCTGGGCGCGACAAGCTGCCCACGGATCCTGATGACAAGCGCGTGGTCGACGCCGATCGCGACGGCAAGCCTGGCATCACCGTGCAGCTGCGCGGCACCATTGATGGTGAGGTCTACACCGTGCAACGCAGCGTCAACTCCCTGCGCGGCAAGCTCACCTCCCCCGATCTGATCGAGGGCACCATCACCTGGACCTCACAGAGCACCGTGCTCGACGCCACGAGCATGTTCTTGAAGTCCACGCCGGACACCCAACCTGACAAGCGCGCCTCTAAGAACTTCTTCAAGCTGCGCCGGATGCCCGCTGGCACCACCTGCGCGACCGTGCGCGCGCAAGCCAAGGCGCTGTTCCCTTAAAGCTTACGCCTGGGCCACCACACCTCGACATTCGCCGAGACAGCGCCCCAGCGGCGCTTAAATTGAGCGCGTGGGTGGCG
>CAYXWB010000314.1:0-6178 GCA_964468515.1 uncultured Bradymonadales bacterium
CGAGGCGATGCGAGGCTGAGCGATGGCGCTAGAGCTACCAGAACAAGGGCTGACGAGCGACGCCCCCGAGGAGCTCGCGCTCGCGGCGCTGTCGCGCGCGGACCATGTTCAAGCGGTGGCCCACCTCGCGCGCACGCTGGAGAGCGCCCCTGGCGAGTGCGCGTGGCTGTCCGCGCTGGAGCGCGCGCTGGATGAGGCGCCCGATCGCTACGCGCTGGTGGGCGACTCGCTGCCCATGCTGGCCTACGTGCAAGCCTATGGGGGCCACCTCAACAACGCGCTGCGCACGCTGCGTCAGGTGCCCACCGCGCCCGAGGGGCCCCCCTATTATGTGTGGCTTGAGCGCTGGCTCAAGCGGCCCGGCGCGCTCGAAGCGCTCGACGTGACGCTGGTGACAGGCGCGATCTTCCGCGTGCTCGCGCGCGCCCCGGAGCAGAGGCCCACGGGCGCGCAGCGCGAGGCCCTGGCCCAGTTTGACGGCGCGCTCAGGCTGCTCGTTGAGCGCAGGCCAGGCGCCGCGGTGCTGTGGGCCGCGTCTGCGCTGTGGCGCAAGCTCGGGGAGCGCGCGCTCGCGCTGACGTGCGCGCAGGGCGCGTGGCGCCTGGATCGACGCTGGCAGGTGGCGCTCACGCTCGCGCACGCGCACCACGCCTGCGGTGACTTGAGCGGCGCGCTCGACGCGCTTGATGACGCCGCCCGCTTGAGCGCCACGCGGCAGGTCAAGACGCAGCTCACGTTGGAGCGCGGCCTGATGTTATGCGAGGGCGGTCAGCTTGAGCCCGGCATCGACGCGCTCGATGACGTGCTCGTGCATGAGGGCGCCCACGCGATCGCCTACCCCACGCGCTGGTACTATGCGACGCGCCTGCACGATCGCGATGACGACTACCTGAAGCTCGCCGCCTACGCGCAGCAGCACCCCGACAACGCGCTGGCACAAGCGCACCTCAAGGCGCTGGGCGACGCGCGCCCCTATGAGCGCGGCCTGCCTGAGCCGATGGAGCCGACGCTGCGCGAGGCGATGGCCTGGGCCACAGGGCGAGCGGCGCAGCCGCTCGCCCTGTGGCCCAGGCTGGAGGCGCCCAGCGCGCGCCTCGCGCTGGAGCTGTGGGCAGCCTCGCTCAAGCTCGCCCCCCTGAGCCATGAGGTGAGCCAGCTGCCCGACGCGGGCGGCTTTGATCCGCGCCTTGTGCGCCATGGCGCGCGCCACGCGCTGCTGTGGCGCTATGACGGCGCGACGCCTCACCCGCTCGTGGCGCCCGCGCCGCCGCGCTGGTGCGTGGCCATCTGGGCGCTCGCCATGACCCCTTATCACGCCTCCACCTGGTGGAAGCGCGCGCGCGCCATGCTTGATGAGGTCCAAGAGGCGGCCACCCCGCAGGGGCTCTTGGGGGCGATGGTGCATGTGGGCGCCGTGCCGCCAGGGCACACGCCCTGGGGCTGGGTGATGCGGGTGCAGATCGCGACGGCGCTTGTGATCGCGCGCTTGGATGAGCAGCGCGGCGCGCGCGATGAGGGCGCGCTGCTGCTGATGAACCTCGCGCGCGGGCCTGTGGACTGGAGCGTGAGCGCGGCGCTCGTGGCGCTGGCGCGCGTGGGACAGCAGCGGCCGCTGATGCGGCGCGCGCTGCTGCAGCTGTGGGAGGAGCTAGAGGGCGACGCGCGCGCGTGGCCGTGCTGTTTTGAGCTGTGTCTGAGCGCGCTCAGCCCGCGCGCTCGCGCGCTGCGGTGAGTAGAGTTTGCTTGTCATGAGGTGAGAGGCCTCTTATCGTCATCTCGTAAGTGACTTGAGTCGCAACGAGCCTATCCAGGTGGAGTGTAATGCTGGAAGGAGAGAAGTTCTCGGCGCTGAGCGCCCTACTTGAGGCGCCCCCCTCACCTGGCACATGGCGACGCCTGTGCCAAGCGCTGGAGGCTTGGCCAGACGAAGCCTCCCTGGAGCAGGAGGTGCTGCCCGCGCTGCAGCAGCCGCTTCAGGCGTGGGACGAGCGCGCCCGCGTCGCCCCCGCGATGTGGGTGGAGCGGCTGCTGGACGGCGAGCTGGTGCCGCACATGGCCATCGTGCGCACGCTGGATCTGCGCTGCCAAGGGCTCGTGCTCGAAGACGCCGAGCTGCTGGCCGAGTCGCCTGAGCTGGAGCACATCACGCGCCTGCTGTTGGCCTACAATGGGCTGCAAGATGAGGGCACCATCGCGCTGCTCAACGCCAACGTCGTGCGTCAAGTCACGCACCTCGATCTGGCCGGCAACTCCGTGCAGACCGCAGGCATCCGCGCGCTGGCTGAGTCTCAGCACATGCGCAACCTGCGCTACGTGGATCTGACCGGCAACTGGGTCAGCGACGAGGGCGCCAAGCTGCTGGCGAATGCCCAGACGCTCAGCGGCTTAGAGACGCTGGTGCTTCGTGGCAACCCCATCCGTGAGGAGGGCAGCCTCGCGCTGGCGAGCTCCCCCTACCTGTGCGCGGCCATCCGCGACCACTGGCGAGATCGATGACCTCAACACGTCTGCTCCTCACGCTCGCGCTCTTGGGGCTCACGCTCTTAAGCGCTTGCAGCGACCCTGACGACGCGCCGCTCACCCCAGACACGGGCGATGAGGGCGCAGACATGCTGCTGGACGAGGTCGCAGACGCGGCTGATGCCGCGCCTGACCTCGACGCGCTCGACGCGCTGCCCGATCAAGACGTCCCGCTTGAGCCGATCGCGCTGCCTGAGCGCCCCTGGGACATCAACAAGATGGGCCCCTACAACATCGGCTACCAGACCACCTCGCTCAGCTATGACGCCGTCCCCGATGAGCCGGGGCGACGGTTAAACCTCGTGATGTGGTATCCCACCCGCGACCCCTCCGGCCTCAACACGCGCTACTATCGCGTGCTGCGTCGCCCCGGCATCATCACCGAGGCGAGCCTTGATGACGCCGCTCCCCTGCCCGTCATGGTGTTCTCACATGGCAACAGCAGCTTGGCCGAGCAGAGCTACTACTTGACCGAGTACTTCGCCAGCCACGGCTGGGTGGTGCTGGCGCCCAACCACACCCACAACACCGTCAGCGACACCCCAGGATCGATCAACTACCGGAGCGCGCTGACGCGGCCCCAAGACATCTCGGCGGTGCTCGACTGGCTGGACAACGTGCCCGAGGGCCACTTCTTGCATGGCCGCACCACCGATCAGGTCGTGCTCAGCGGCCACAGCTTCGGCGGCTACACCACGCTCGCTAGCGCGGGCGCCACCTTCGCGGTGGACACCATCCTAGAGCGCTGCGAGCGCCAGGAGATCGACGCGCGCCTGTGCGCGGTGTTCTCAGCGCAGGCCGACCTTGAGGTCTTCGCGCGCGGCTTCAAAGACCCGCGCGTCAAGCTCGCCATCTCGCACACCCCGGCAGGCGCCGACTTCTTTCGCGACGGCGTCGCCCAGATCGACGTGCCCACCCTCATCATGACCGGCGCGCTCGATCGCTCCTTGCCCAACGTCGAGGAGGGCGATCCTATCTGGGCTGAGCTGCCCCAGGGGCGCGGCCACCTGCGCCTGGACTTCAAGCGCGGGGGCCACTTCACCTTCTCGAATATGTGCGAGCTGTTCCCCACCATTGAGCTGGTCGCCGAGGATGGCTGCGGGCCTGAGTTCATCCCGCTTGGAGAGGCTATCCCGATGATGCGCCTCTACGCCATGGCGTTCGCCCGCTATCATCTGCTCGCAGACATGAGCCACGCCGCGCTGCTGGCTGGTCAGGAGCAGCCCTACGAGGCGGAGATCGACCTGTCGACGCGCTGAGCCAGGGGCTCGCTCAGGCCTTGGAATAGCCTCACGTCACGCGCAGGTTCCCCTGGCGCACGGACAAACGCAGCATAAAAGCGCGCGCTCAGGTGCACCTGAGCGCGCGCGCTTGTGTGAGGCGCGCACGCGCGCCCCCGAGCGCCTGCCCACGACGCACGACCCCAAGACAAGCGCGGCGCATGACGCGCTCAGCAAGGAGCCCATGATGGTGCTAAGCGTTCGATCACGCGGCTTGATCCCTGGCGCGCTCGCGCTGCTCACTGGCGCCCTCTGGGCCACGGGCTGCGACCGCGAGCCCAGCGCGCCGCTCCCCCACACCAGCGCGCAGACCAGCGCCCAGGCGCTCGGCGACGATCCGGCCATCCCTGGCGAGGCGCTCGACGCGCTCGCGCCGCCGACCGCGGCGCAGCTCGCGCCGATGATCCTGGCCACGGGAGCCAAGGGGAGCATCCCCGACGCGCTGGTCATCCAGAGCGCGCGCCCGCTCGTGGCGAACGTCGAGCCTGCGACAGCGCTTGACGCCAGCGCGCTCAGCATCGCGCCGCCGCTTGAGGGCAGCTGGAGCTATCGCGACGCGTTGGCGTTGCAGTTTAAGCCCACCCAAGGCTTCGCGCCGAGCACGCGCTACACCGTGACCGCGCGCGCGCTCATGGTCAACACGCACACGGTGCGCCCCGACCAGCCTTGGGAGCTGTCCTTTGAGACGCCCCCCTTTGACTTGGTGTCGATGGGCACCCCGCTCAGCACCAAGCCTGGCCAAGCGCAGGTTCAGCTCCAATTCAGCGCGCCGCTGCAGAGCGCGGAGCTTGGCGAGCTGGTGAGCTGGAGTCACAAGGACAAGCCCATCAGCGGCGCGCGCTATCGCTTCGGCGCCGATCGGATGAGCGTGATCGCGACCCTCACCGCCGCGCTGGCCGCAGGCGACGCGCTCGCCATGACGCTCAAGCCCGGCGTCAAGAGCCAGCGCGGCGACACCTTGGCGCGAGGCACAAGCCTCAGCGCCGCGCTCGTCGACGCGCCCGCCATGAGCGTCAAGTCGCTCTCTCTTCGCGAGGGCAGCGCGGGCTTTCACCTGGATGTGACCTGCGACGATGACGCGGCGCCCGGCGACAAGCGCTGGTACTGGGACAATGAGAGCTATGACAGCCACTACCTCAGCCCGCGCTGCGTGATCGATGAGGGCTCGCTCGCGACGCACCTCCTCATCAACCCACCCGTGAAGCTCACCGCGACGC
Source organism: uncultured Bradymonadales bacterium (assembly GCA_964468515.1). Classification (GTDB taxonomy): domain Bacteria; phylum Myxococcota_A; class Bradymonadia; order Bradymonadales; family Bradymonadaceae; genus CAYXWB01. Next base: position 5,018 of record CAYXWB010000314.1, read on the forward strand.
CCTCAGCCAGCGGCACGCGCCTGTACGGCGACCTCAAGCGCGGCACCTATGTGGTGCAGCTGATGCCAGGGCTGCGCACCAGCGACGGCGGCGCGCTGAGCGAGCCCGTCACGCAGACGCTGACGGTCAGCGCCCGCGCGCCGCAGCTCAACTTCAGCGCGCAGGGGCGCTACATGCCGCGCGCTGCGTTCAAGCGCGCCGAGCTGCGCCACCTCAACCAGCACGCCCCCATCACCCTCACCGCGCGTCACATCGCCCCCCAGAACCTCGCCTTCTGGCTGTCCGGTGACGAGCAGGCGTTCAACGCCCGCGCCTCCGATGTGGTCGCCAAGCGCGAGCTTCAGCTCGAAGGTGTCACCGATGTCCAGCGCACCAGCTGGATCGATCTGGCGGCGCTCGTGCCCGAGCCCAAGCCCGGCGTCTATGAGATCATGGCCTCGGGCGCAGGCCCTCGCCACACCTCCCTGCGCGTGGTGCTGACGGACTTCAGCCTGATCGCCAAGCGCCACGCGCCGCCGCCTGATGCGCCGTGGGGCGAGCAGGTGCAGGTGTGGGCGGTGGGGATGCAGGATAATGCGCCCAAGCGGGGGGTGGGTGTTGAGCTGATCCGCCCCAGCGGCGCCGTCATGGGCCGCTGTGACACTGACACGAGCGGCGCGTGCGTCATCACGCTGCCCAAGCCCAGCGAGACGCCTGATCACACGGCCCCGCTGGCGCTCATCGCGCGCGACGGCGACGCGCTGAGCTACCTGAAGTTTGACGAGGTCCCCACGCCCGTGCCCACGGGCGCTGGCGCGCCGTATCTGGAGCGCGCGCCTTATCTTGGCCTGGTGTATGGCGATCGCGACCTGTATCGCCCCGGCGATGAGGCGCACTTCGTGGGGGTCGTTCGCACTGAGCATGAGCGCGCGCCGCAGCAGGCCTTGCCCGTCGAGGCGCTGATCTATGATCCTCGCGGGCGCGTCGCGCTGAGGCGCATGCTCACCACCAACCCCGCCGGTCTGCTCTCGCTTGATCTGACCCTGCCCGATGACGCCGCGACGGGGCGCTGGCAGGTGGCGCTCAAGGTCGGCAAAGCGCAGCTCGCGCAGCTGCCCTTCTCGGTGGAGGAGTTCGTGCCTGAGCGCTTGCGCGTCAAGGCCACCACGCGCCAGGAGCGCT
>CAYXWB010000315.1:0-6154 GCA_964468515.1 uncultured Bradymonadales bacterium
GAGACCTCGCCAAAGGGCGCGCTCGCGCGCCTGCGCGCGGGCGAGCAGTATGATGTGATCGTGGCAGACGTTGAGCTTGGGGAGGTGCGCGGGCTGGAGCTGATGCGCGCCATCCACGCGCTGCGCGCGGATCAGCTCGTCGTGCTCATCACCGCCTTTGGCAGCATGGAGCTGGCCGCACAGGCCATGCGTGACGGCGCCGCCGACTTCATCGCCAAGCCCTTCTCGCTCGACGTCTTCAGCATGGTGCTCGCCCGCGCCATGCAGACGCGCCAGATGCGCCGCGAGATCGTCCGCCTGCGTGACGCGCTCTCACCGCACACCGATGACATGATCGCCGTCAGCCCCGCGATGCAGCAGACGCTGGTGCTGGCGCAACGCGCCGCGCAGTCCGAAGCCACCATCCTGATCACGGGCGAGTCTGGCGTGGGCAAGAGCTTGCTCGCGCGCCATATCCACGCGCAGAGCAAGCGGCGCCACGCGCCGTTTGTCTCCATCAACGCTGCCACCATCCCCGATGGGCTCGTCGAGAGCGAGCTGTTCGGGGTCAAGCGCGGGGCGTTCACCGACGCGCGCGAGGATCGTGAGGGCGTGTTTCAACAAGCCCGCGGTGGCACCCTGTTCTTCGATGAGATCGCCGAGCTTGGCCTGCCCGTGCAGCCCAAGCTCCTGCTCGCGCTGGAGACTGGGCGCGTGCGCCCGGTCGGCGGCCAAGGCGAGGTGAGCGTGGACATGCGCTTGATCGCCGCGACGCATCAGGATCTGAGCGCGCTGGTGAGCGCGGGCCAGTTTCGCGAGGATCTTTTCTATCGCTTGCACATCGTGCCCATCGCCATCCCCCCCTTGCGCGCGCGCCCCGAGGATCTGCCCGCGCTGGTGGATCACTTCGTGGCGCAGACCTGCGCGCGCATGAAGCGCCCGCTGATTGGGGTGAGCGCACCTGCGATGCGGTGGTTGTGCGCTCAACCTTGGCCTGGCAACGCGCGACAGCTCGCCAACACCCTGGAGCGCGCCATCATCATGAGCGAGCACGATGTGTTGACGCTTGAAGACATGCAGCCGCTGCGTGAGGACACCCCTGATGTGCCCTCCTCGCTGCGCGCGCTCATCGCGCGCGGCCTCTCGCTGGCCGAGCTGGAGGCGCGCTACATCCAAGAAGCGCTGAGCTACACCCAAGGCAACAAGGCCGAGGCGGCGCGCCTGCTCCAGATCGATCGCCGCACGCTCTATCGCAAGCTTGAAGGAGGGGCCGAAGGCGCGCAAGATGCGGACAGCTAAGCCACCTCTGCCGGAGCCCACCCCCCGCATGCACAAGCTCGCCATCACCTGCGCTCTCGCTGTCTGCCTGCTCGCGACAGCGCAAGCCAGCGCCCAAGAAGAGACATCGCCACCGCCTATCAACCCCGACCTGCCGGGCTTCTTGGACAGCGCCTCCACCATCGCCGCGCGCGATGTGCAGGCCGAGCTTGGGGTGAACGCCTCAAAGCCGCCCGCTGAGACGCTGCGCGCGACCATGAGCCTCAACACGCGCCTTGGGCTGTTCGAAGGGTTTGAGGGGCGGCTGCGCGTGCCCGCGTTTGAGCTGCGCTTTATGCGCGATCCCTCGTCGCTGCAGGTCCGCATGGACAGCATGGAGGCCGGCTTCAAAGCCTCCTTTCGCTTTGGGGAGCGGATCACGCTGGGGCTCATCCCGCTGCTGATCTTCCCGTCTGGGACCGAGACGAGCCCCTTGGCGGGGCCTGGCTTTAGCGGCGCGCTCGTGATCGACGTGAAGCTCATCGAGGGGCTCAACCTCTCAGCGGGCTACACCGAGCGCTGGGTCAACCTCACCACGGGCGTCAACACGCGCGAGCTGTTCGCGGAGCGCACGGGCGGCTTGTACCTCGCAGGCCAGCTCAACCCGCGCGTGGGCTTGTACGGTGGCGCTTATGCCATCCACACCACCCTCACCCGCGAGACGCTCATCGCCGGGGAGCTTGGCCTGACCTACCTCATCACCCCCAACCTCATGGCCAACCTCGCCGCAGGCGTGGAGCGCGTCCCAGGGCGCGCGCGGCCCGTGGGACAGCTCGGGGTCAGCTATCGTTATTGAGATGAACACGCCTCCTGCGAGCGCGCGGCATCGCTTGAATTAGGCTTGGCCTCAGCACACCAAGTGATGGCCTCAACCTCTTGCGGCGCCCGCGCCGCGTCGCGCCGCGAGGGGCGCAACTGCCTAGCTGATTTGGGCGATCCCCGCATAAAATCTGTGCCTGCGCTTGGTCAAAGCTGAGGTTGTGCCACACACCGCGCTCACAACCACAGCGCGCAGTGCGCGAGCGCGGGCGCCGCGCGCAGCGCGGCGCGCCCCGCGTCGCTCAGCATGTTGTAGCGCAGATCCAATGAGCTTAACCCCGCGCACAGCGCGGGGTGGCGCTGAAAGATCGCCGCCGCCTCATCCGTCAGCAGGTTGTTGCGCAGGTCCAGCTCGCGCAGCGCGGGCAGATCACAGCCCGAGAGCGCCTGCGACAGCAGCGCGTCATCGAGCGCGTCTTCGCCCAAATGCAGCGCCTCCAGGCTTGGCAGCCAGCGGCCCATGCTGAACAGCTCCGCGCGGCGCGCGATCGACGCCTCCCCCCCTTGTGATGACATGAGCCACAACGAGGTCAGCTTCGCGCCATGGGGGCTGCGCGCGAAGGTCAGCGCCTCGTCGTCGGCGTCGAGCGTGTAAGGCCAGCGCACCTCGCGAAGCGCAGGCAGCGCCTCAGCGGGCCACACCGCGCGCCCGTCCCACTCCCCCAATGACAGGTCCAGCACCTCAAGCGCGCGCAGATGCGGTGAGCGAAGCAGCGCCTCGACGCCATCGTTGTAGAAGCCGCACATCGACAAGCTCAGGCGCGTCAGCCCCCGCAGGGCCGGGCTCGCGGCGAGCTGTTGCAGGGCGTGATCGCCAACGGCGCTGTTCCAGTCGAGCGTGAGTGAGCGCCAGCGCGGCGCGTGTGGGCAGCGCAACATCGCGCGCACGCCCACCTCATCCAAGCTCACGCCGCACAGGTTCAGGTCGGTGAGCGCGGGCAGGTGGTTGAGCCAGCCGATCGCGTAGTCGGCCGCGTAGTGCATCGGATCTTCTAGCGAGCAGTCAGACAGGTCCAGCTCGCGCAGCTGTGAGAGGCCCCCTTGCGCGATGGCGCGATCAAGCAGCGGGCTTCGCGTCAGCGCGCCATCACGCAGCGACAAGCTCGCGAGGTTCGCGAGCGCCTCCTCGCGGATCAAGAGCGCCAGCGGCTCCGGGTCCACGAGCGCGGCCCAGCGCGTCAGCCGCTTCACGAGCGGCGCGGCGCGCCGCGCCGTCTCATCGCCCAGGTAACACTGGCGCAGATCCAGGCCCGTGAGCTGGGTGAGCGCGCGCGAGGCTTGGAGCTGATCGTAGAGCCTGTCGCTGGTGTACTGCTCATCAAGCTGGAGCGTGCGCAGGTCATGGAGCGCGGGGTGGTTGACGAGCGTGTCGAGCGCCTCGAACATCAGCGCCTCGATCGGCTCACCGCGTTGGCGCTGCGCGTCAAAGCTCCACTGCCAGTCTTGCTCCTCCAAGGTGAGGCCAAGCTTGGCGTGGACAGCCAGCGCGAGCTGCGGCGCAGGCGCGCCAGCGGCGGCCGCGCGCAGCCAAGCGCGCGGCGCGACGCGCCACGCGTCGGGCCAGCGGCGCACATGACCTAGCGCGTAGACGATCGCCGCCTCGTCAGGCGCGCCGCCAGGCCACGCGTCACACACCGCGCACAGATCCTGCCAAGCGCGCACGCTCGGCGGCCGCTGCAACACGCTGCGAAGCTCTCCGAAAGGCTCACCGCTCACCATCACCTCACGCGCCAGCCGGGACGCCGCCCGCTGCTTGAAGCAGCGGGCGGCGCCTCAGATGATACAACGCTCAGCGCCGCTCAGGCAGCTTGATCCAAGCGACGATCCATCGCGCGATATTGGATCGCCTCGGCGATCTGAGCGGCGCTCACTGCCTCGATCCCGTCGAGGTCTGCGATGGTGCGCGCGACCTTGAGGATGCGATCACAGGCCCTGGCGCTCATGCCGAGGCGATCGACCGCGCGCGCCAGCAGCCGATGCGAGGCGTCATCCAGGGCGCAGAAGCGGCGCAGGTGCGGCGGACGCATCTGCGCGTTGGTGTGCAACCCAAACTCCCCCAAGCGGGCGCGCTGGCGCGCCCGCGCCGCGCTGACGCGCGCGCGGATCGCCGCGCTCGGCTCACCGCGCCCCGCCTGGCGAAGCTCCGCATAAGGGAGCGCGGGCACCTCCACGTGCAGATCCAGCCGATCGAGCAGCGGCCCTGACAGGCGGCGCCTGTACGCCATGACCTCTTGCAAACCACAATCACAGCGGCGCACATGATCCGAGCCAAAATAACCGCACTTGCAGGGGTTCATCGCGGCCACGAGCATGACATGCGCCGGAAAAGTGAGCGAGGTGAGGGAGCGGCTGATGGTGACGACGCCGTCTTCGAGCGGCTGACGCAGCACCTCCAAGGTGTTCTTGCGAAACTCCGGCAGCTCATCAAGGAACAGCACCCCATGATGCGCGAGGCTCAGCTCGCCGGGGCGCGGCACGCCCGCGCCGCCGCCCACCATGCCCACGTCGCTGATGGTGTGATGCGGGGCGCGAAACGGCCTCGTGGTGAGCAGCCCCGCGTCGCTGGCGAGCAGGCCCGTCACGCTGTAGATCTTGGTGGCCTCAATGGCCTCCTCAGGGTGCATTGGGGGCAGGATTGAGGGGAGCCTGCGGGCGAGCATCGACTTGCCCGAGCCGGGCGGCCCGATCATCAAGGCGTTGTGTCCGCCCGCTGCGGCGATCTCCAGCGCGCGGCGCGCGCCTTGCTGGCCTGCGACATCCTCAAAGTCAGGCATCGCGCTCAAGATCGGCGTGGTCGAGGGCGCGTCCTCGACGCGCGGCCAGGGGCCATCGCGCTCAATGAGCGTGATGAGCTGGCGCAGATGGTCCACGGGGATCACCTGCAAACCCTCGACCACCGACGCCTCACGGGCGTTGGCGCTGGGCAGGATGATGGCGCGCAGGCCCGCTTGGCGCGCGAGCAGCGCCAGCGGCAGCGCGCCGCGCACGGGCTTGATCGAGCCGTCTAAGCCTAGCTCCCCAGACACCAGTGATTGTGACAGCAGCGTCGCGCCGGGCAGCGACCCCAACGTGGCGAGCAAGATCCCGAGCGCGATAGGCAGGTCGAAGCCCGCGCCGTCCTTGCGCATGTCCGCAGGCGCGAGGTTCACCGTCAGGTGATCGGTCGGGAAGGTGAAGCCCGCGTTCTGAATGGCGGCTGGCACGCGCAGGCGGCTCTCTCGGATGGCGCCATCGGGCAGCCCCACCAGATGAAAGACCTGCATCCCAAAGTGAACGTCGACCTCGACGCTGACGCGGTGCGCGTCGACGCCGAGCAAGGTGGCGGTGTGAACTCTCGCGAGCATGAGGCTCCCCTCTCAATGATGTCACGCGTGACGTCGCGCGAGGGGGAGCGCGCCAAGCAGCGCGCGACAGCGCCCCCGCGCTGCATCACCATGAAGGTGGATGTGATGTTCGATCCCAGCGACGCGCTCAACGACGCGTCACAGGGGTTATCGGGCGCGCGTCATGGGGTCGTGCTTGGCGCGCGAAGATCGTAGACGATCCTGAAGCCGATGCTGGCGGTGCGCGCGAATGACATCAAGCGCACGCGCGAGGCCAAGCGGCAGGCGCGCTGATCTTGATTCCAAGAACCCCCCTTGAGCGCGGTCTGACCGGTAGGCGACTCGCACCATTCTTGGACGCCACCCGCCAAATCGCGCACCCCATAAGGAGAGATGTCATGCGCGAACGCGCCGACAGGCTCAAGCTGACAGGGCTGCGCGCGCGAGAAGCGCATGCGACAGAAGGTGGCGTCAAAGTGATCGCCCCAGGGGAACATGCGCCCATCGACGCCTCGCCCGGCCTTCTCTAGCTCGTCTTCGGTGGGCAGGCGATACGGCAGGCCGTCGCGCTGCGCGCGCCAGCGGATATAAGCGCGCGCGTCGTCAGCGCCGACGCCGACGACGGGGATCTGCCACTCATGACCGCGCCCGATCGGATACAGCTCGCGCAGCGGCCCCTCGATGAGGATGTCCTCGGGCACCCAGCGCCCAAGCTC
>CAYXWB010000316.1:0-6133 GCA_964468515.1 uncultured Bradymonadales bacterium
CTCATCCTCACGCGCCGCGCCATGAGCCGCGATCAGGCGCCCTTTGTGCCAGACTGACGCCTGCGACGACGCGTGATGTCCACGACCAAGAGCCCCAGGCCCAGGCCCAAGGGGATGCCTGACAGCGGCAGCGCGCCGTCGTAGCCCTTGTCAGGCAGCAGCCCAAACGTGAACTCATCGCGCAGCTCCGTGCGCTCCACGCGGTCGCCAAAGTCGTCCGTCTCCACCACAGACACGGGGGTCTGATACTTGGTCACCATATCAGCGCCCATCGACGCCCAGATGATGAACACCGCCGCGCTCACCAACAACAGCACCACCGCCGCGATCCGCATCGTCTCTCCTCTGCTTCAAGGGGTCACTCTGATCGTCCGCGCTGCACACCTTTATGCCTGCTCTGAGGGCAGCGCCTCAAGAAAGAAGGAGAGGTCGGGCGGCGCTCGTGACCGCCCGACCTCTGCTCAACGCGTCGCTTCAGCGCGCGCGGCTCACTTGAGGTTCGCGTAGATCGTGCCGTCAATGTCGATCGTCTCACCGACCTTGGCGCCGACCACGCCCTTCTTGCCTGCGACCTTGTGGTCTGCGAGCTTGAGCTGCAGCTTGGTGTCCACCTTGGCGATCTTCTTCGCGCTCATCATCGTGATGGTGACCTGCGCCTTGCTGGGCGCGTCCACGCCGTTGACGTTGACCGTGCCGATGGCGAGGCCCTTGATGATGGTCTTATCAGCGCTCTTCTCAACCTTGGCGTCTTGCAGTGAGGTCACGGTGAAGGTGATCTGGGGGTGCGCCTTGGCGTTGAGCCAGTCCTCGCCCACCATGTGCTTGTCGCGCATCTTGTTGCCCGTCTGCATCGACGCCACAGGGAACGCGATCTTGCCGCTGGCGGTGAGCGCCTGAGGATCAACGGTGACCTCGCCCGTGAGCTTGTCAGCCGTGCCCACGATCTTCTCAGCGGGCGCCTCGCTCACGAACTTGATCTGCGACTTCGCGCTGTCTACAGCCAGCGTTGAGGCCTGGGCCCACGCGGTGGAGGAGGCGCCGATGAGGATGAGGGTGGCTGCGGCGAGTGCGAACAGTGGGGTCTTCATGAGGATCTCCTGGCGCGCAAGGCGCGTTGATGCGTGACAGTGGCAGGCGCTTGGGGCGCCCGGTGAGACGAGCGAGCGGAGGGGGTTTATTCATCCGCTCAATAGAACAGGTGGACCTGGAGCGTGTACTGGCCGAGGCGGTACGTGTCGGTGTCGGTGTAGCGATACTCGGGGCGAAGCTCAATGTAAGGCAGGGGGAAGAATTGTAGGCTGGCGACCGCCGCGCGCGTCTCGAAGGCTTCGCCGCGCACCGACGCCGTGCCGCGCTCCACGCGCCCCTCGACCACGAGCCAGTCCTTGATGGGGATCGACAAGACCGTCATGAGGTTCAGCGTGGCGTGATCAGCCTCGTCGCCGCGCGTCGAGCGCGAGGCCTCGACCATCAGGCTGCCCAAGTTCAAGAGGCCAAGGCCCACAAAGTAGTTCTCCAAGCGGAGCTTGCCGGCCAGGTAGAGCGAGGCGCCGACCCAAGACAGCAGCGCGCCGCCGCCGTCGAAGTCATAGCGCGGTGAGAACATGACGCGGCCAAGCGCTGCAGGATCGGTGGGGGCGACCACGCGCGGATCGCGCACGGCCTCTGCGAGGTTGCGCGCCCAGAAGCCGCCCACCTCGGTCTGAAACCAATAGCGCGGGTGATAGGACAGCTCCGCGCCCACGTCGGCGTAGTTGGGCGCGATGAGGGGCTGGCGCGGCTGCGACGCGTCGCCTCGGATCAGCATCGTGTGATCGTCATGGCGGATGCCGATGCTGGGCTGCATTTGGCCCACGCGGATGGTGGGAGCCGATGGCGAGTACTGCACGATGGCCTGCGCCTCAAAGCACGACTGGCCCGCGTACACCGCGTCACACACCTCACCGCTGGAGGAGTTAGGCCCCAGCGCATAAGTGCCGTAGAGCTTGACCTTATCGCTAGGGGAGACGGTCAAGTAGGGCTGGATCTGCATCGGGAAGAAGACGCGCCCTGGCGGCACGGTCATCGTCTGGCCATCGTCGCCGACCTCCAAGGTGGGCCGCCCCAAGCGCGCGAGCTGTCCGCGCGCGTCCAGCCCGATCGAGGCGTAGCCATTGAACAGGAGGTTGGTTTCTTGGTCGTTGAGCGCGTCGAGGCCGAGCTGATCGTAGGTGAAGGCGCCGGTGAGCGCCATCGAGCCCCAGCCGATCTCGGTGCGACCGCCGCCGCCCTGGACGTTGACATGGCAAGCGGAGCAAGGCGTGCCGGCGGTCAGAGACATGCGCGGCAGCGCCTGCGCGTCTTGTCCTCCCCCTAGCCACCCGAGCACGCTCACCAGCAGCGCGACGCCCACACATCGCGTAGATTGGCTCATGTCTCATCACCTCCGAACACGATCACGCGCCCGCGCCCTGTGGCGGGGTCGAAGTCGACCTCATAGATCTGAATGGCGATGTTGGAGAAGCTGTTATCGCGGGTCTCACCGCGCCCATCGAAGCGGCTGTTGTGCCAGCGACAGATGAGCGTCTGCTCGTCAGCGTCCCACACGGCGGGCAGCGGGTTAGGCGCAGGGCCCATATCTTCACCTTGATGCGAGCAGTAGCGATCAAACGCGAAGACGCTGTCATCATCCGCGCGCACGAGCAGGATGTCGATCGAGCCAGCCTTCACGATGGCTAAGCCTCCGATCGACTCTAACGCGCTAAATTCAGGCTGGGACAGGTCGAACTCGACACCATCCACCACCTCCACATCCTTCAGCTCTGCGAACTCGCAGGCTGATAGAAACGGCGCGAGCGCCGCTGAGACGGTCATCCCTTGCAGGAACCGTCGCCTGGACAGGATGAGCTGCACGCAGGCGGGCTGATCCTTCTCATCACGCATGTTCACCTCTGGCGATCTCGATCAATGCTCGGTCAGGAGCGTACGCGCGGGTCAGCTGATGAGATCAGCGCCCGCTCCTATGACGACCTTACCATGACTCAGGGTGAGTCAACATCTTGGCACTAGGCTACGATGTTCTCGCGCGTGTGACGCCTCAAAAAAATGCATCACAGCTATCCCGCTGGCTTATGGCCGCTTGTGACGCGCGCTGAGCTGAGGATCCACCCTGGATAAGACATAGGAGAGCTGCAGCGAGAGCGCGGCATCAACGAGGCGCTGATGCACCAAGCCAAGCTTGTAAGCCCGCCTCGCTCACCTCTAGTTCTTGGAGGCGGATGAGGATCAAGTCAGCGATGTGCTCTATGTTCTCCCGAAGAGGAGCATCGCCCCAGAACACGAGTTCTTGAGCGAAGGCGTCCCAAGAGGTGTAGAGGCGCAACCTCACCCCTCGAGCTTCAGCCCACGAGCGCGCCTCATCTAGCCCCTCGACGACGGATTGAGCCGAGTGGATGGCGACGATCCCTGCGTAAGTCACGCCAAATCGTTCTGCCTTCAGAGTGAGATGATCCAGATCTGTGCGAGCCACTGGCTTATCCCGCACCTCGAAGGTGTGGCTCAGACCGTCACCATGAGGCTGTTTGAGGGCAACGTCACCAGGGAAGTGGCGGTCTGGATCATGAACCCCGCTGATCAAGACACGCGCGCCTCCAAACGAGGCGCTGAGCAAGCCAGCGACGATGGCTTGTGCCCGTTTGCCATGCTCGGAGTCTTGCGCGACGAGCGTAGTGATATGCTCAGTCAGTGCGGCAAGTGTCGCGAAGCGGACGATGCGCTCGCTAGGGTCAATGACTTGTCGAGGCCTATATCGCACAAAGAGAAAAGCGCGAAGCGCCTCAAGCGCGCTGGGCTCATCCGTGATAGCGTGAACGCGGCTCACGAGCGCAAGAAATTGAGCATAGACAGCTCTAGATTTCGGATGCAGCTTCTCGATGAGGTCAGCACCATCAAGCCGCTCCTTTCCAAAAAACGGTTGATTATTAAGAGGTTCTCTCCCTGTAACTCCAAGATCGAGCGCGAGCCGGGGCGCTTGGGCAGCCAAGACATGTTGACAGAGACTGCGTGCGGAGTACGCGAAGGGATTAGGCTCACGCTGCTTGGTTTTGAGGGTGAAGACATCAACCTCCAGATGTGTTGCCTTGGCCAAGAGCACTGTACCAAGCACTGCGATGATCGTCTGGCCCCCTCCCTCATCTAGAGCACTTGAGAGACTAGCTAGATCATTGCTCCATGGGCTCTGAATGGGTTGTGCTCGAGCTTGAAGAGCTTCGCGCTCCAAAATTTTGAGCGCGCGCTGCTGATCAATCTTCATCGTCGAGACCTAAGTCAGAAGCGCTAGGTAGATAGGTGAGGAGGTCTGCAGGCGAGCACTCAAGCGCCTCGCATAACTTGTCGATCACGCTTAGGGTTGGGTTGTAATCGGCGCGTGAGGCGATGGCCTCTATAGTCGCACGTGATAAGCCTGTGCGAGACGCGAGCTGTTCGTAAGTGAGGCGTTGACCTGTGCGTTGACGATAGGCATCCAGCACAGCGCGAAGCTTGACAGTGATCACAAGCAGCCCTATTCTTGTATTTGGAATACAAGTCGCTCGCTCAAAGAGGTCTGAGCACTCGAGCGGCGAGGGCGTCAAGACTATCGAAGGGAGCGACCATGCACAAGGTGATCAGCCTATATACAGGCGCTGGCGGGTTAGATCTAGGCTTTGAAGCTGCTGGCTTTGAGACCTCTGTAGCGGTCGAGCTTGATCCTCATGCGGTACGCACGCTGCGGGCAAACCGCGACTGGGCTGTCTTGGATGGCGATATTCATACGCTCAGCTCCGATGAGATCGCGCGCGCCGGTCAGCTGGGAGAGGGAGAAGCATCGATCTTGATTGGAGGTCCGCCCTGCCAGCCCTTCTCTAAGTCAGGTTACTGGGCGCATGGTGATGCGAAGCGTTTAGCAGATCCGCGCGCGACGACATTGGAGGCCTATTTAAGAGTGTTACGCGACCTGAAGCCGCGAGCGTTCTTGTTGGAGAATGTCGCAGGGCTAGCCTATCAGCGAAAAGATGAAGGTGTGCAGCTCTTAGAGGCCACGATCGCCTCGATCAATCGAGAGGTAGGGACGGAGTACTCATTTGAGCTAGCGCTGCTCAACGCGGCTGACTTTGGGGTTCCTCAAGAGCGAGAGCGCGTGTTCATCGTAGGCCATCGCGAGGGCCGTCAGTTCCGCTTCCCTGCACCTACGCATAGGCGTCTAGCGCGTGGGGGAGGACATCTCCCGCTGCTTGATGAGAGGCAGGAAGTTCAAACGGGACTGTTTAGCGCAGCGCTCCCCCCCGCTCGCTGTGCTTGGGATGCGATCGGTGATCTGGAGGATGAGGAGCACCCTGAGCTCGCGATGAAAGGGAAGTGGGCTGAGCTGTTAGCGACCATCCCAGAAGGTTGCAATTACCTGTTTCACACGCAACGAGGGGGAGGTTTACCTCTGTTTGGCTGGCGCAGGCGCTATTGGAGCTTCTTGCTTAAGCTCACGAAAGATCGCCCCTCGTGGACCTTGCAAGCGCAGCCTGGACCAGCGGTCGGCCCCTTCCATTGGAAGAATCGTCGACTGTCCGTACGAGAGATGTCTCGTCTACAAACATTTCCTGATGACTACTGCATTCAGGGTGGGCTCACCGCTGCGCAACGCCAGCTCGGCAATGCGGTCCCCTCGGCCATGGCCGAGGTGCTCGCCCGCGCCATAAGACGCCAACTCTTCGACGAGGCTAACATTGCTGAGTCTCCTATCCTGGCACCTCAGCCTCGACATCCTCGTCCTGGCCCTGAAGAGGTGTTGGAGGTTCCTCATCAATTTCATCACCTCATTGGGGCTCACGAAGCACATCCAGGCACAGGTCAAGGATATGGCGCTATGCAGCGCGATGCTTCTTAATCAAGGCTATATGGGCATCACGAGTTTACAGTTGATTATGGGCGTGATGAGGCGTTCGCGTGCTGCACATCAAGCGCGCGCGTCGTAGGATGGGCGCTCATGGTGTGCTCGTTGTGCGCGTCAAGCGCCTTACCTGATCAGAGGAGATGTTGTGATGAACTTCGCCGCGTTGTTGGATCAGACCCGTGATGAAGCTGTGCTGCAAGACCTGTCAGCGGCGGAGAGCCGCGCCTTTGT
>CAYXWB010000317.1:0-3643 GCA_964468515.1 uncultured Bradymonadales bacterium
TCCCCTTGGTGACCGCGCCTTCCCCCCAAAGGGGGGGGGGGGGGGGGGCGGTCACCCCCGCCGCGCCCGCTCGCTTTGGCTTGACGTGTGCGCCATCACGGCGCCTCAGTCAGCCGCTGCAAACCTCCCTGAGCTCCCCCACTTTTCAAGCGATGTGGCGCGCTGGCGCGGCGGCTTGGCCCAGCCACGTCCTAAGCGGTGCGTCGGTGAGGCTGTGGCGAGGATCGTCCAAGCGAGCGCGGGCGCGAGGATCGTCCAAGCGAGCGCGGGCGCGAGGCGCGCCCGAGGCAGCGGGAGGCCTCAAGCGGCTCAGATCGCGGCGCGCAGCTGCTGCGTGAGCTTGAGCAGGGCGACATCCTCGGTCATGACCTCAATGGTGCCCAAGCGCGCGATGATCGGGCCTGTGCGCGAGAGCGTGACGCGCTCGTGCAGATCGAGCAGGTGCGCGAGCGTCGCGCGAAGTACAGGCTCGGCCGGGTGATCGAGCAGGCGCGTCAGCAGCGCCTCATCGTCGGGCATGGCGTGGCCCGCGCGCACGAAGTCGGAGGCGGCCTTGACGAGGGCGCGAAAGCCCTCCTTCTCGGCGCTGCGCAGCGCTTGGACTTGCACCAACCATGCGGGATCTTGCGCGTCGGGCTCAGGGGGCAGCTCGGCCAGCAAGGTCTTGAGCTTCTCGGGGACCGCAGGGCCTGAGGCCTGGGCGCCGCCGCCGCTGAACAGCTGCTCAAGCGCGCGCCGATGCGACGAGCTCTCTCGTGATGCTTGGACCTCACGGCGCGCGCGCGACGCGCCGCGTCCTTTCTTGCTCTCTCCCATGATCCTTCTGTGCTCCGCGCTGTGTCGCTGGCTGCGACACCCCTGTCGTGTCAGCGGCGTCAAGGGCCGCGCGGCGCCAGCATACGGAACCTGCCCGCCCACGCGCAAGCAAGATGCGCCTCGCGCCTTGCTCTGGGCGCGCGCGCCAGTTAAGACTGGCAGCGTCTGCGCTGATATGACACGCTAACATCAGGAGCCCACCCATGAAGAACTCGACGCGCTGGCGCATGAGCGCCTTGGCTTGCTTGATGATCCCGCTCTTGGGCGCGCTCGGCTGCACCTCGGATCAGGAGAAGGCCACGCGCGTGCTCCAAGGCGCGATCGCTGAGTGTCAGCAAGCCGAAGCGCCCTTCGCTGAGATCATGCTCTTTAACAACAAGAAAGAGCTGGTCTTACGCGACGCGTGCGCGCTGCCGCTTGGCGAGGTGACGCTCACGGATGGTATCCACGCGCAGGCGATGCAGGGGCCGTATGTGTGGCGCTCCAGCCAGGATGATGAGGGCATCTGGGTGCTCTCTGGTGTGGACTGGCCCGAGATCGCCAACGCGCATCGCGCCGTCAAGGAGAGCAAGCCGCCGCTTGACGTCATGGAGGGCGGCATCAAGAACCTGGAGATCGCCGACGCCGCCGTCCCCAACAGCGCCTGGATCAAGCTCAACCGCTTGCAGCTGCTGCTCGACGCCGAGGCGCTGCGGCGCCGCAGCCAGCCCGCTCCCGTGGCCGACATCGGTGACCCCGCGCGCGCTTATTACACCACCCTCACCGGCCCTGACAGCTCGCCCGCCATCGCCGCCGAGGCGCGCCTGCGCGTGGTGCGCCATTTGCGCGACTATGTGGAGCGCGTGGAGCTCGGCTTGGAGAACCTCGGTGGCATGGATGACTGGCTCATCAAGAGCATTGATGAGGCCAAGCGCGCCAAGAACAAGGCCGACGTCGACAAGTACACCGCCGAGCTCAAGGAGCGCCAAGAACAGCGCGCGCGCGATCAGCAGATGCTGGAGCAGCGCCTCGTGGCGGTGAAGGCCAAGCTGTGTGAGGAGGCCCCCAAGCTGTCCGCCGATGGCGTCGAAGACGAGAAGCTGCGCGATCAGATCAACGCCGCCAAGAGCGCCGTCAGCTGCTCCTGATCGGGCGGCGCTTGGGCTACAAAAGATGAGGCGCGATGATGTTCAAGTTTGAGTACAGCGAGGATGTGTCGCTCATCAGCCCGCTGCTTGAGGCGTGCGGCTTAGAGCCCACGCCCGATGACGCCGCGCCCTCGATCTATCTGATGGCCACCACCGCTGCGGGCGGCGTCGCGGGCTGCGTCGGCTGGACGCGCGGCTCTGACGCGCTCGTCATCCACGCGCTCGCCGTCGCGCCCACCACGCGCGGCAGCGGCGTGGGCGCCGAGCTGCTGGCGATGGCGATGTCTCAGATCATGGACGCGCAGCCCGTGCCCGCTGTCTACATCGCCACCCACGCCGCGCG
The DNA here is from genome assembly GCA_964468515.1 of uncultured Bradymonadales bacterium. Lineage (GTDB taxonomy): Bacteria > Myxococcota_A > Bradymonadia > Bradymonadales > Bradymonadaceae > CAYXWB01. The sequence continues at coordinate 2,287 of CAYXWB010000317.1, forward strand.
CGGCTTCTTCGCCATGTTCGGCTTCGCGCAAGCTGAGCAAGATGAGATCCCGCGCGAGGTCTATGAGCACCCCGCCGTGGTCGCCTCAGGCCCCGATGCCACCATCATGATGCGTCGCTATGATCGCCCCGCGCGCAACCTCGATCGCAGCGCCTTTCGCATGGTCTACAACGCCACTGAGGAGGCCACGCTGCCCATCGGCGCGGTCCTGTACTGGCGCCAGAGCGGCGCGGCCTTAGAGGTGCGCTATCGCGGCGGCCCCGTGCGTCGCGGTCACATGATCGGTCACGCCGATGGCGACACCATCAACCTGCTGTGGCACTCCTACTTGAGCGGCGGCGGCTTAAGCCACGGCGCCACCACCTTGCGCGTGCGCGCGCTCCATGATGGGCGCCGTGAGCTGGTCGACGCTTTGGAGGGTGACGCCTGCTTGGTGCTGCGCGAGGTCTGAGCGCTGCTGGCCTTATCTAGACAGCGCCCAGTGAGCGCGCTATGGTGGCCCGACTCGGCGACTTGGCGCACCTCATCGCGTGAACATGCGCCCTCACACTCCCCCTCTCATCCTCCCACACGCGGGCGCGCTTAGCTCGCGCTGGCTAGACGCTATGAGGTCTGACTGATGATCGTCTGTCCGAACTGCGGCAAACAAAACGCCGATGAGTCGGTCCACTGCGGCTTCTGTGGCAATCAGCTCCAAGAGGGCGGCAAGAAGACCATGTTCGGGATGGCCGCCCTCGACCCGGAGGAGCTGCGCAAGGCCGCTGAGGCCGCCAAGAGCGCCGCGCCTCACGCCCAGCGCTCGAACCTCTCTGACGCGTCAGCGACGCCCGCGCTCCCACCTCAAGAAGACGCCTTCGCCAAGACCGAGGCGCTGCCGTCTGTCTCCGCGTTCGCCGCCGCTGACCTGCACACCGCGCCTGGGGGGCTAGGGGGCGTCGCGCCTGAGCCGTCCTTCCCCGTCGAGCCGCGCGTCGATCCCACCCCCTCACACCTGAGCAGCTTGGGCGACGGTGGCTTTGGCTCGGGCGGCTTTGGCGGCCCCGAGGTCCCGAGCCAACCTCACCTCAACGCGCCGCCCGCTGAGGCCCCGCAGCACATCACGCCGCGCCCCCAGCAAGGCTTTGACCAGTTTGGCGCTGGCTCAAACGCCATGAGCCACGCGCCTCAGAGCCAGCTCGGGCCTAAGAAAGACAACAAGATGATCATCATCGCGGCGGTCGCCGCGGTGGTCCTCTTGATGATGTGCGTCGTGGTCGGCATCATCATCAAGGTGGTGTTCTGAGCGAAGCGAGCGCGGGGGCCGCACGGGGGTGGGGGCGCGCGCGGCGCCCCGAGGTGGCGGGGTGAGGGGCGGGGG
>CAYXWB010000317.1:3653-6030 GCA_964468515.1 uncultured Bradymonadales bacterium
GGCAATAATGATCTGGGTGTGTGTGTGCGCGTCGCGGGGGGGCGCCCTGCGGTTCTGGGGCGCCGCGCGCTCGCCTCATCGTTCAGGTGTAGAGGCGCGTCAGCGCCTCGTCGGCCCACACCTCAAGCACCCCAAGCTCCCACGCCAAGTGCAAGATCGTGTAGCGGTTGCGGATGCTCTTGCTGCGCACGATCGCGGCGCGCGCGCGCTCACGGCCTACGCCAAGCTGCGCGTAGCGCACGGGCGCGTGCGCGCTCAACAGCTCCTGCTCAATGGCCGCGCTGGTGCGCAGCGTCGCGCCGACTAAGGCGAGCGTCTCATCCCAGGTGTCGCGCAGGCGCGTCAGACGGGCGCGCAGCGCCTCGGGGGTGGGGTAGCCCGCTTGGGCGTGTGGCAGCACCGCCTCGGCTAAGGTGGTGAAGTGCTCGCGCAGCGCCTGCGCGTCTTGCTCCCAAGGCGCTAGCGCGGCCACGCGCGCCTCCACGTCGATCTCGCCAGGCGCCATCGCCATCAAGCGCTCATACAGCAGCGCCGTGGTCAGCGTGCCGACGCCCACTTGGCAGCCATGAAAGTCACAGGCCAGCCCAAACGCGTGCCCCGTCATGTCGATATAATGGCTGATCAGGTGCTCGCCGCCAGACGCTGGGCTGGATGAGCCCGCGACGCTCATCGCCAAGCCTGACAAGATGAGCGAGGCGACAAGACCTGCGGTGGCCTCACGATCGCGCGCGGGCAGCCGCTGTGCCACGCCCTCTAGCATGGCCGCGCCGAGCTCGATGACGCGCATCGCATCAGCCGAGTGATAGCTGCCGTTGAGGTGCGCGGAGAGCATCCAGTCGGCGTTGGAGACGGGCTTTGAGATGAGGTCGCCCAGGCCGCTGGCGATCATGCGCTGGGGCGCCTGCGCCATGACGTCGACGTCGGCGATGACCACGCGCGGGGCGGTGCAGCTGACGGTGGTCTTGACGCCGTGCGACAGCACAGCGGCGATGGCCGAGGTGTAGCCGTTCATGCTGGGCGCGGTGGCGACGCAGGCCATGGGCAGGCTGGCTTGGTGGCTGGCGAGCTTGACGATGTCATTGATGGTGCCGCTGCCCACGGCCACGCCTGCGGCGTGTTGTCCGCGCACCAGCGCGTCGTGAAACAGCGCGACGGCGTGGTCATCGCACATGGGCGGCGCGCCGTCGTGAGCGTCGGGGACGTCGTAGCGCGTCCAGGGCTGCGCCAGCGCGTCGAGCGCGTCGCACAGGGCGTGGCCCGCGACGCGCCAGGTGTTGTCATCGACCGCGATGAGCCAGTCGCCTGTGGGCAGGTGGGCGCGAAGCAGGGGCGCGCCCAAGCGCAGGGCGTCGTGTGTGATCAGCGTCGCGCGGGTGTCGAGGCGATCGGCGTAGGTGGCGATCACATCGGCCAAGGTCTCATTGAGGTGGTCTAGCTCGCTCATCGGCTTACCTTCAAGGTGTGAGGCAACGCTTTAAGACGCGCAAGCGCAGGGCTTGAGCGCGCGAGAGAGGATACATGGAGGCGCAGATCGCGTCACTGATCGAGACGGCGCAGACGATGCCGCTGTGGCTCGGGCTACTCGCGCTGGGGGTGAGCGCGACCATTGAGTATGTGTTCCCGCCTTTTCCCGGTGACGTGATCCTGCTGACAGGCGCGCTGCTCATCGCGCTGGCGGGCTGGCCGCTGTGGGCGGTGTTCACGGTGGCGCTCATCGGCAGCGTGGTGGGGGCTGCGATCGATCTGGAGGTGGGGCGCTGGCTGGGGCGCGCGGACCGCGAGACGTGGCTGCATCGCTGGCTGCGCAAGCCCAAGGTGGAGCGGCGCGTGGCGTCGCTGCGCGAGCGCTTTCAGCGCCATGGCAGCGTCTATATTGTGCTCAACCGCTTCTTGCCAGCCTTTCGCAGCCTGTTCTTTGTGGTGGCGGGCATGGCGGGCCTGAAGCGCCGCAGCGTGTTGTTATTCGCCGCGGTGAGCGCGGCCTTGTGGACCGGCGCGATCCTCGCCTTAGGCGCGGCGGTGAGCCATAACATTGAGGCGCTGGTGGGCTGGTTTGAGCGCTACACGACGGCCGTTTGGATCGGGCTGGGGGTGCTGGCGCTGGCCTGGGCTGCGCGCCGCGGGTGGGCGCGCTGGCGAGAAGCTTAGAAAAATTTGCCTCGCAGATCCTGGCCGTCTATAACCTGAGGGTCAACAGCGACGCACCTCACCCCTGCGCGCCAAACACAACGCTCACCGCCACGTCAGGACGACACGAGCGCGCGCGGCCTCGCCAAGGCTGCGCTCCTCTGGCGACTGATTCATCGTCATTATACGGTTTATACCGTCAGCATGTTTCCCACGGGAGGCTATCTTGAGTGGTCACGATCCCAGGCGT
>CAYXWB010000318.1:0-5953 GCA_964468515.1 uncultured Bradymonadales bacterium
GCGCTGGTAGCTCTGCGCCATGAGGACCAGCGAGGTCCAGCAGACGACAGACAGCACGAGCTTGGGGACGATCTTCCTAGGCGCGCGTGGGCCAAGGAGGGAGCGACAGCGACCGGCGACGCGCTAGCCATCAAGCGCGTCATCATGATAAGCGCTGACGAGGGCGTCCTCTCTGGCGCGCTGATCCTCATCGCGCCCCAGCCGCTCGCTCAGGCTGTCAGGATCATGCTCGCTCTGAGCTTCGAGCGCGTCGAGGCGATTGGCCAAGCGCTCGATCTCAGCGAGCAGCGGCTTGACGATGCGCTGGAGCGGATCGGGCAGCGCGCCGTGATCGAGGTCGGGGCGCTCAGGATCACGCGCGCGCTGCGCGCCCGCGACGACGCGGCCCGGGATGCCGACCACGGTGGCGCCTGCGGGGACATCGCGCACGATGACGGAGCCTGAGCCGACGCGGGCGCCATCACCGAGTTCGACCGCGCCGAGCACGCACGCGTTGGTGCCAACGACGACCCCCTTGCCCAGCGTGGGGTGGCGCTTGGTACGACGCAGCGAGGTGCCGCCGAGCACGACCCCCTTATAGATGAGGCAGTCATCGCCGATCACGGCCGTCTCGCCGATGACCACGCCCATGCCGTGATCGATGAAGACGCGACGGCCGATCTGGGCGCCGGGGTGGATCTCAACGCCCGTGTAGTGGCGCGCGATGTGGCTGAGCAGGCGCGCGGTGACGCTCAGGTCGCGCCGATAGAGCCTGTGAGCGATGCGATGCGACCACAGCGCGTGTAGGCCTGGGTAGGTCAAGACGACCTCCGCGCTGCTGCGCGCGGCGGGGTCCGCGCGGCGCACCGCGCGGATGTCCTCCAGCGCGTCGCGAAAGAAAGCGAGCAAGCCGTCGGGGTGGGGGCTTGGCGGGGTAGCGTCCGTCGGGGAAGCGCTCATGATCCGGTCCTCCTCAAGCGACGCTCACAGCTCGCGAAACAGCGGGGTCGACAGATAGCGCGCGCCCGTGTCACAGAGCATGGTCACGATGCGCTTGCCCTTGTATTCGGGGCGCGCGCCGACGCGCAGCGCGCCGCAGACGTTGGCGCCCGCGCTGATGCCAACCAAGAGCCCCTCCTCGCAGGCCAAGCGGCGCGTCATCTCGAACGCCTCCTCATCCTCAATGGTGAGGACCTCGTCGATGAGGCTCATGTCGAGGTTGCCCGGCACGAACCCCGCGCCGATGCCCTGGATGCGATGCGGCCCGGCCTCACCGCCGGAGATCACGGCGCTGCTGGCGGGCTCTAAGGCGATGGCGCGGAAGTTGGGGTTGCGCTGCTTGAGCACGCGCGCGATGCCGGTGATGGTGCCGCCTGTGCCGACCCCGGTGACGATGGCGTCGATCTGGCCGTCGGTGTCAGCCCAGATCTCCTCAGCGGTGGTGCGCTCGTGAGCGTCGGGGTTGTCGGGGTTGGTGAACTGCTGGAGCATGATGGCGTGGGGGGCGTGCTGCGCGACGATTTCTTGGGCGCGGGCGACGGCGCCCTGCATGCCGAGCGCGCCGCTGGTCAGCTCAAGCTGGGCGCCCAGCGCCTTGAGCAGCGCGCGCCGCTCCAGGCTCATGGTGTCAGGCATGGTCAAGATGAGCGTGTAGCCGCGCGCGGCGCACACGAACGCCAGCGCGATGCCCGTGTTGCCGCTGGTGGGCTCCACCAAGATCGTACCCGGCTTCAAGTCGCCGCGCTCCTCAGCGCGCTGGATCATGTTGGCGCCGATGCGATCCTTGACGCTGCCCAGCGGGTTCAAGAACTCGCCTTTGCCGAGGATCTCGGCGTGACAACCCTCGCTCACGCGCCGCAGACGCAAGAGCGGCGTGTGACCGACCAGCTCCACGACGCTGTCATAGATAGGCATAGCAGCTGGCTCCTGGGGCGCGAAGGTTAGGCAGACTTCTCATCACGATCGTGGCCTACAGGCAAGCGAAAGCCCTCGATCATCGACACGATCTCAAGCGCGGCCTCATAGCGCCCAAAGGGGGGCATGACATAGGCGCCGACGACGCGGTCTTGGACCTGGAGCAGCGTTTCTTGGGCGATGCGCACGCCCTCAGCGCGCGCGCTTGGGCCATCGCCTGCGGCGCGCATTCGGGCGCGGATGGGGGCAGGCACGCTCATGCCGGGCACCTCGTTGTGCAAGAACTCGGCGTTGCGCGCGCTCGCCAAGGGCAAGAGCCCCACCAGCACGGGCATCTCCAGGTGCTTAATATCGTTCAAGAACCTGTCCAAGACCTCGGGATCATAGACGGGCTGCGTCATAATATAGGACGCGCCAGCGGCCTTCTTCAGCTCCAGGCGGCGCAGCTCGCGGTCATAGTCTTGGGCCGCAGGCTCCGCGCCGCAGGCGCAGGCGAAGCGTGTCACGCTGCCGACGTCTTTGCCGGCGGGATCGATGCCATGGTTGAGGTGCTGCACCATGCGCAGGATGCCGATGCTGTCGAGGTCAAACACGGCGGTCGCGTGGGGATAATCACCGACCTTGGGCGGATCACCGGTGATGACCACGAGGTTGTGCAGCCCGAGCGAGTGGTAGGCCAAGATGTCGGACTGCAACCCCAACAGGTTGCGATCTCGGCCGCAGACATGGAGGATGACCTCCATGGCGAGCTTCTCCGTGATGAGGCGCCCCAGCGCCCAGTTGGCCATGCGCACTGAGGCGCGCGGCCCATCAGCGATGTTGACCACGTCGACGCCGCCATCACGCAGCATTTGCGCGGCGCGCAGCGCCTTGGATGGGTTGAGCCCAGGCGGCGGGTTGACCTCAACGCTGACCACAAAGGTCTCAGCGCGCAGCGGCGCGCGCTCGCCAGCCGGCGCGTTGACTCGCCGCTGCCACACGTCTTGGATCTTGGAGGCCAAGGACGAGCGATCCTCAAAGGGGACATCTGCGCGCGTGGCGAGCGGGTCCGCCTGGGGTCGAGCGGCGCTGACGCGCACGATCGACTGCCCCCCGCTCATCATGCGCGCGGCGGCGCTGATCTGGCGTACATGCTCAGGGCCTGTGCCACAGCAGCCGCCGACCGAGGCGACGCCGATCTTAAAGAAGCGGCGCGCGAAGACGCCGAAATACTCGGGGGTGGCCATATAGACCAAGCGCTCATCGACGCGGCGCGGGTAGCCCGCGTTGGGCTGCGCGATGATCGGCACGCCCTGGCCGACCATCTGCTGCACGACCTCGAACAGGACCTGCGGCCCCTCCATGCAGTTGGCGCCGATGACATCGGCGCCCCACTCGCGCAGCAGCATCAGCACCCGCTCGGGATCAGCGCCATCGGCGGCGCGCAGCTCCGCGTCGAAGGCGACCTGCGCGACGATAGGCAGCGCGGTGATCTCACGCACGGCGCGCAGCGCCAAGCGCAGCTCGCTGAGCTGACGAAACGTCTCCAAGCACAGCAGATCGACGCCCGCGTCGATCAGCGCCCGGGCCTGCTCAGCGAACGCGGCGCTGATCTCATCCAGCTCGCGATCGCTGAGCATGGGTGGCACAAGCCCCGTGGGACCGATCGAGCCCGCCACATAGACGTCATCGCCAGCGGCCTCACGCGCGAGCTGAACGCCCGCTTGGTTGATCTCCAGCAGGCGCGCCTCCAAGCCGTGGCGACGCAGCTTGATGCGGTTGGCGGCGAAGGTGTTGGTGGTGAGCACGTTGGCCCCAGCGGCGACGTAGTCCTCGTGGATCTGGCGTACGAGCGCCTGACTGGAGAGGTTCGCGTCATCGAAGGAGCGGTTAATATAGATGCCGCGCTCATAGAGCTGCGTCCCCATCGCGCCGTCAAAGACCAGCGGGCCTTTGGCGAGCGCCTCAAGGAAGGGTCGCCTCATGATGAATGCTCGCGTGAGAGGTCAATCTGATCGCGCTGGGCGACGCGACGCGTCACTATAACGCCACCCTCACCTACCCCCAAGCCCAGACACCGCACAACCTCATATCGACCCATCCACCCCACGCTCGCCGCCCTGCGGCATCGGCGCGCCGAAGAACTCCACCTCGGCTTGGCGCGCGAGCTGCTCTGGATCATGAGGCAGCGCGGGGCGGTTCAGGTCGCTGGCGAGCTGATGAACGATCTCCTCGCGACGCGCGCTGAGCAGCAGCGCGACGGCGGCGCTGAGCGCGCCCAGGCCGATGCTTAACAGCACCGCGACGGCCAGGCCTGCGGGGGTGGCCAAGAAGCCGGTGAGGATGCACAAGGTGGTGAGTGACAGCGCGACGAGCGCACCGAACAACCGCCAGCGCACGCCGCGCGCCGCTGACGACGCGTCAACTCGGATGGGCTCATAGTAGCTGCGTGAGAGGATGGGCCGACGGGCCAAGCGCCCTGGCCTGCGGCCCGTCGCTGAGGGCGCGCGCTCACGCTGGCCCTTGGGTCGTGCTCGATGTCGCCTCGTCATGGCTCCGTCTTGGTCTTAAAAGCCCATCCTCGCCCGCCTCGCCACACGGCGCGCAAGCTCGCAGGGTGAAACAGATGGCCTCGCGCGGTTCATCCCACCGCGCGCCGCATCCCCTCGCGCCTCACAAAAGCGTCATCATGGCCCAAAATGCCATTGACACAGATCGCAAAGCCCCTTATTGCTCTCTGCTCGCGCGGGCGGTGAGCGGTTTGTGACGTGACAGACCACCCAGCTCATCGTTGCTCCTCACGTCGCGTGCGATGTGCGGGCCGTTAGCTCAGTTGGTAGAGCAGCAGACTTTTAATCTGCGGGTCGTAGGTTCGAATCCTACACGGCTCATCCGATTTTGGCCCCTTCGTCTAGTGGTTAGGACACTGGCCTTTCACGTCAGCAGCACGGGTTCAAATCCCGTAGGGGTCACCTCAAGGACGCCTCGAACCTCTCATCAGGTTCGAGGCGTCCTTATTTGTGTCGCGCTCCGCTTCAGCGGCTCGCCGCGCGCGCCAGCATGACGCTTCAATGTCAGCGCTTGTAGGTGATGGGGCGTGCGGCGAGCGCGTCGCTCGCTCGCCGCAGATCTGGCGCGTGACGTAGCCCGCGAGGATGCTATGGTGTCGCGCATCCTGCCTGAGCTCAACTCCTGTCACACGAGGCCCCTCCATGCGCATCACCAGCTATGGCGCCGCCGATGGCGTCACCGGCTCATGTCACCTGCTCGAGATCGATGACCGGCAGATCTTGCTAGACTGCGGCCTGTTTCAAGGGCGCGGCGCCCACAAGCTCAACGCGCCGCCGCTGCCGTTTGACCCGCGCAAGATCGACGCGCTCTTGGTGACACACGCTCACCTCGATCACATCGGGCGCGTGCCGATGCTGCACCAGGAGGGGTTCGACGCCAAGATCATCTCCACGCGCCCGACCTTTGATCTGGCGCGCATCAACCTGATGGACTCAGCGCGGCTGATGGACGCTGACATCACGCGCGCTAACCGCAAGCGCGGCCCCGATCAGGCCGCACGCCAGCCGCTGTTCGACGAGCAGGACGTGTTCACCGCCTGCGAGCTGTGGCGCGATCATGTGGTCTACGGGCAGCTTGTGCAGGTGTGCGAGGGGGTGCAGGCGATCTTCCACGACGCGGGCCACATCTTGGGCTCCGCGTTCATCGAGCTGCGCCTCACGCCGCGCGATGGTGAGCCGATGATCTTCATCTTCTCCGGCGACTTAGGCAACCTCGACAAGCCCATCATCCGCGACCCTGCCATGCCGCCGCGCGCCGACGCCATCATGCTGGAGTCCACCTACGGGGGGCGCGATCATCGCCCCTTCGCAGCCTCCGTGAAGGAGCTGGAGGCGGTCATCTGCGACACGTTTACGCGCGGCGGTAACGTGATCATCCCAGCCTTCGCGCTGGAGCGCTCCCAAGAACTGCTCTATGTGCTGCACGCCGCGTGGCGCGATGGGCGCATCCCGCGCGATACCCAGATCTTCTTGGACAGCCCCATGGCCATCGACGCCACGCGCGTGTTCGA
>CAYXWB010000319.1:0-5943 GCA_964468515.1 uncultured Bradymonadales bacterium
AGCGCACGCGAGCCATCGGGCATCCAAACGGCGCGAACTGTACCTGAGCCTTGCTCACGCGTCAACGCCTGTCCCACACCTGATCGTGTGAGGGGGGCAGACGAGATGAGCGGGCGACACCAGACCCGGTCAGGTGTGGCCCGCTCATCGTCGGGTGCACACAGATGGGGCGCGTGATGCGCGCGCGACGCTCGCCACTCGTGAGGCAGAGCGCGCAGCGCGCGAGACGCGTCAGCCCATGTTGTAGCGCTTCTTGAAGCGCTCCACGCGGCCCTCGGTGTCGATGAGCTTCTGCTTGCCCGTGAAGAACGGGTGCGAGAAGGCGCTGATGTCGACGGGCACGATGAAGTGCTCGACGCCATCAATGACCTTCTTCTCCTTGGAGGTCATCGTCGAGAAGGACTTGATCTCAAACTCACCGTCGACGAACACGACGGGATGATATTGGGGGTGGATGTTCTCTTTCATGGGGTGCTCCGGTGTGGCCCGCTGGGGTGAGGCCTGTCACTTGGTGAGCGCGGCGCGTGAGCGCGCGCGGGGTGTGCTTTGTTCGCTTGAGCGCGGCGCGTGAGGTGCGAGACTCGCGTCGGCAAGGCGGCGCAAGGTAGCCAATCTGGCGCGCGATGACAAGCTGGAACTGTGCGAGCCGCAGCGGAGCGCTCGGGCGCCACTTTATGTTCGTATGATATGTTTTTTGAGGTTGATATTTTAGTTTCATTTTTATTTAATTGTAAATAAAACGAAGGCGCTGTGGGGGTGATGCGCGCGAGGCGCGCTAATCCTGGCTGGCCACTGGCGCGCGCTGTGGTGTATGAAGATCGCCCGCGTCGTGGGACGCGCTTACTGCCCAGGAGCCGACCTTATGCAGCCCTCTCCCTCGCTGGGATGGCGTGATGACGTGCTCGCGCGCATGCGCGACACGATGGCGCGCGCCCAGCCCGGTGATTTTGCGGTCTTTGACTTCGATAACACCTGCATCTATCACGACATCGGGGATCTCTACTTCCAAGCGATGGTCAACACGCTGGCCTTTCGCACCGATCTCGACGCGTTCTGGGCGCTGTTCGATCCCGAGGATCAGCCTGACGCGCTGCGCGCGCTGATCACACCGCTGCGCGAGCTGTCCCCCGAAGACCGCTTGGCCGATCCGCGCTTTGAGGCGTATCGCCGCCACATGTTCTCGCGCTACCCCGCCCGCGCCGCGCGCGTCGACTATCCTTCGGGCTGCGCGCTCGTGGTGCGCCTGATGGTGGGGCTTGATCCGGCCGAGGTCCAGGCCCACGCAGCCCAGGTCTATCAAGACGCCTTGCAGCAGCCGCTGTCGCGTGAGCGCTGGCAAGACCCGCTGGGCGGCCCGTCGTGGTCTGAGCCCAACCACGGCACCCGCGTGTGCGTCGAGATCCGCGACATCATGCATGAGCTGCGCGAGCGCGGCGTGGCGGTGTGGGTCGTCTCCGCGTCGGCCACGCTGTGGGTGCAGCCCTACGCCGCGCTGTTCGGCGTGCCGCCTGAGCGCGTCTTGGCCAACGGCCTCACCCTCGGGCCAGATGGCCTGATGACGGACGCGCTGACCACCCCGTTCACCTACCGCCAGGGCAAGCTCGACATCATCCGCCACGTCATCGACGCCGAGCGCGCGCCCTTGATGGCGTTTGGCGACGCCATGACTGACTTTGAGATGTTGTGCGCGGCGCAGCTGCCGGTGGTCATCGATCGCGGCATCGCGCCGCTGCGTGAGCAGGCCCAGGCGCGCGGCTGGCCCTTGCAGCCGCGCGACGCGCTCACCTTCGCGCAGCGCTGAGCCAGACACGCCATGACCACCCCCACCGTACGCCTCAGCGTTGATCCCGCTCACCCCGAAGATGCGCCGCTTGAGCAGGCCGCCGCGCGCTTACGCGCGGGCGGCTTGGTGGCGTTCCCCACCGAGACGGTCTACGGCTTGGGCGCGCACGCGCTCGACGCCGACGCGGTGCGCCGCATCTTCGAGGCCAAGCAGCGCCCGGCGCATAACCCCTTGATCGTGCATGTGCGCGACGCAGCGGATGCGCGCGCGCTGACGCGCGCGTGGCCCGCGCAGGCGGAGCTGCTGACGCGGGCGCTGTGGCCAGGGCCGCTGACGCTCATCTTGCCGCGCGCCTCTCATGTGCCAGACGCCGTCACCGCGGGCGGTGACGGCGTCGCGCTGCGCGCGCCCGCGCACCCGGTGGCGCGCCGCCTGTTGGCGATCGCGGCCTTGCCCATCGCCGCCCCGAGCGCCAACCGCTACACGCACATCTCCCCCACGCGCGCAGACCACGTGGCGCGCTCCTTGGGCGATCGCGTGGCGATGATCCTCGACGGCGGCCCCTGTCAGCTCGGCCTGGAGTCCACGGTCTTGTCACTCATGCGCCCCGACGCACCGGAGCTGCTGCGCCTTGGCGCGGTGACGCGCGAGCAGCTTGAGGCGATCTTGGGCGCGCCCGTGACCGTGCGCCCCTCGCTTGAGTCAGGGGCCGATGAGGGCGAGGGCGAGGGCGCGCCGTCGCCCTCGCCAGGGCTCGCGCGCCGTCACTACGCGCCGCAAGCGCTCACGCGCGCGCTTGATGAGGGCGCCTGGGCGCAAGCGCCCTGGCGCCATGATGCGCGCGCGGGCCTCATCGCGTGGCAGCCGTGCGATCCGCACGGCGCGCACCTCATCACGCTGCCTGCCGATCCCCAGGGCTACGCGCGCGGCCTCTACGACGCGCTGCACGCGCTGGAGTCAGCGGCCTGTGAGACGATCTATCTGGAGCTGCCACCCCGAGGCCCCGGCTGGCGCGCGATCCACGATCGGGTGCGCCGCGCGACCAGCGCCTAAACGCGCTGGTCGCCTCACGCTGATCCCTTCGCGCCGATGATGTGAGCACACCATGAGCATTGACCAGCCGCGCCGCACCCGCAAGCGTCGCGCCGACGGCCTCGCCACCCGCGAGCGCATCGAAGACGTCGCCACCACCATGTTCGCCGCCTCAGGCTATGAGGCGACCTCGCTGCGCCAGCTCGCCGCCGCCGCAGGCGTCGACATCGCCACCCTCAAATATCACTACGACGACAAGCCAGCGCTGTTCGCGCGGATCTACAGCGTCGGCCACGCGCGCTTTGTTGAGGCGCTGGCGCCCATCGTGCTCGGCCTGGAGTCCGCGCGCTCGTCAGAGGATCTCTTTGAAGTTTTGAGCCAGCTCGTCGTCTCCATGCATGACTTCATCGAAGACAACCTGAGCTTTGTGCGCCTGACGTTGTTCCGCGTGCTTGAGGAGAGGGTTGACGTGATCGCCGTGGAGCAAGAACTCCAGAGCGTCGCCATTGGGATGCTGGAGGGGACCTTTCAGCGCTTGGTCGAGCGAGGCGTGGTGCGTCAGCTCGACGCGCGCGCCTTCGTCGTGTTCCTCATCTCCTCATTTACGACCTGGCACGTGATGGGTCGCGTGAAGGATAGCTGGCTCGGCGAGCCGGGGCTGGATACGGGGGAGGGCCGCGCGCGCAGTGAGGCGTTCTTCCTCAGCTCAGTGAGCCGCATCTTGGGCATTGACCCGCCAGGAGAGCGCCTATGAGAGAGGTAAGGATCGTCGCGCTGGGCGCGCTCTGTGCGCTCATGAGCGTGAGCGTCGCGCAGGCGCAAGATCAGCGGCCGCCGCAGGATGAGTCGCCCGAGCTGCTCGCGCAGGCGACGCCCGTGCGGCCCATTCAGCCTGTCCCGCGTGGACCGCGCCCTACGACGCGGCCTGGGGTGCGCCCGACGGCGCGCCCGAACGCCGCGCGGGCGCAGCAGCCCGCGCGCAGGCGCGCGGGCGCCTCCTCGCTGACCGTGCCGCTGAACATCGGCGTGGCGCCGACGGCCAACTTCATGACAGGCCCTATTCAGGGCGATCAGCTCATCCACACGGGGCTGCGGTTTTATGTGGCGGCGGTCATCGATCAGGAGCTGATCCGGCGGAACCTCGATCGGGTGCCACCGGCCTATCGCGCGCAAGCCTCACGCATGCAGGAGGTGCGCTACGTCCCCAGCGCGTTCATCCCCCACTCCGTGATCATCTCGCCGAAGACCCGTGACACGGGCATGTATGGCATCGCGTTTCGGCCGCTGGCGCTGGGCTTGGCGCTGACGCCGCCGCCCGTGCGCGTGGGCTTTGATGTGGGGCTGATGGCCAAGTACATGTACATGCGCTCGGACACGCTCGACGCGCCGATGCACTTCCTTAGGCCCGGCTTAGAGGCGCGCTTGGACGTGGAGTTTGCGCTGTCCAAGTCGTTCTTGATGAGCGTGGGCTGGGCGTCGCAGGTGTATATCCCGCAAGAGGTGGGCGGCCCGATCTTCGCGCTCGGCGAGCTGAGCAACAGCCTGTGGCACATCGGCCAAGCGTACCTGATGCTGCACTTTCGCGTGCCTTACACGCACCAGATGTGAGCGCTCGGGAGGCGCGGCGCGCGAGCGCGCCGCGCCTCCCGAGCGGGCTCACTTGGGGCGCGCCAGCTCGTGGCGCAGGGCGCCCTCAAGCTCAGGATATAAGAACGCGAAGCCGCGCGCCTTGAGCGCTTGAGGCAGCGCGCGCTGGCTGGTGAGCGCGGTGGCGTTGGCCATCTCTTTGCCCATAGCGGCCTTCATGGCGAAGGCTGGCACGGTCATGAAGGTGGGGCGATTGAGCACGTCACCTAAGGTCTTGGTGAAGACCTCGTTGGTGACAGGCTGCGGTGCGGTGAGGTTGAACGGGCCCTCCGCTCGCTCATCAAAGATGAGGTGGAGGATGGCGCCGAGCACGTCTTCAAGCGCGATCCAGCTCATGTACTGCTGCCCATCACCGAGCTTGCCGCCGACGCCCGCCTTAAAGGGGGTGAGCATGGGCTTGAGCAGGCCGCCTTGGCTCGCGAGGACGAGGCCGATGCGCGGATGCACGACGCGGATGCCTGCGTCGCGCGCGGGCTGCGCCTCGCGCTCCCAGACCTCGCACACCTGCGCTAAGAAGTCGTCGCCGTGACGGCTTGCCTCGTCCAGCTCAAGCGCGCCTTGATCGCCGTAGATGCCGATGGCGCTGGCGCTGATGAGCACGCGCGGCTTGCGCTTGAGGCTGGCGAGCGTCTGGGCGAGCAGGCGCGTGCCCTCGCGGCGGCTCGCCATGATGGCCTCTTTGTGGTCCTCGTCCCAGCGCTTGTCTGCCACGCCCGCGCCCGCGAGGTGGATCACCACGTCGACGCCCTCCAAGCCCTTCGCCTCGATCTCGCCGCTGTCGGGGCGCCAGTAGAGCGCGCCCTCAGGGGTGGGCTGCTCGCGCACCAGCGGGATGACGGTGTGACCGCCCGTGGTGAGGAAGGCGCTGAGCGCGGAGCCGATCAGGCCGCTGGCGCCCGTGATGGCGATGGTCTGAGCGCGGCGGTCGGCATACTTCTGGTGGCGTTGAACATCATTCATGGTGCGCTCATGGCGAAAGTGAAACATTCGGTCCAGCATATCTCGCACGGCCCATCCGGCGACCCACTCGCTCAGCGGCGCCAGCGGCAGCGTGTAGCTGATCTGATCGCGCAAGATGCTCTGCTGGTCATTGATGGGATCAAAGCGGTGCGTGTGCGTCCAGCGCGCGAAGGGGCCGCGTCGCTGCACGTCTTGGAATTGGCGTCCCAGCTCATGGGCGCCGTGCTCGGCCACCCAGGTCATCCACAGGGGGCCTTGCTTGACCTGAAAGGTGAGCAGGTCGCCGTCATGGATGGTGCCGCGCTGGTCGACGATCCGCAGCGTCTGCCACGGCGGCGCGAGCCGCGTGAGCGCGCCTGGACGCGCGTGCCACGCGTAGAGCGCGTCAGCGCTGGCGAGGATCGGGCTCTCCGCTAAATAGTCAGGCATGAAGGGCCTCCTCAATCATCGCGTGAGCGGCTCAGTGCGCCACCCACGCGCTCAATTTAAGCGCCGCTGGGGCGCTGTCTCGGCGAATGTCG
>CAYXWB010000320.1:0-5876 GCA_964468515.1 uncultured Bradymonadales bacterium
TTTCTTATTCTTCTCAATTGTTTAGGCCCCTGCTGCAGATACTCGGGACAGACCCTGAGCAGGAAGCGTTAAAACTGCACCCCGAGCTGCAAGAGGCCTACAAGACGATGCATACGGCAGGCGCCTATTACGCATCGAAGCTACCGGGCAAATTTGATGAGCAAGAGGCTGGCATTCAGTCGGTCATGAATCACGTTCAGAGCTGCTTGAACGCCGGGGAGACGGCCGACTTTAGCCGTGACGCGAGCGCAAAAAAGTAGGCGCGCGAGACCTCGCACCAGCGGCCTGATCCAGACTCGCAGCGTAAGCGATGACGCAGAGCAGGCGCTGGGACACACCCGCAGCCGTCGGCTGCGCGTGAGGAGATCGCGCTAGACGCCAGCGCTGGGCGCTAGCGCCCAGCGCGCCTTCAGGTCGGCTCATAGCCTAAGGTTTGCGCGAGCCAGCGCTCCACCTCGGCCACGGGCATGTCCTTGCGCGCGGCGTAGGCCTCCACCTGATCTTGGCCGATCAGGCCCACGCTGAAGTAGCGCGACTGCGGATGCGCGAAATACCAACCCGACACCGCCGCCGCCGGATGCATCGCGCAGCTCTCCGTGAGCGTGATGCTGGCGCGCTCGGTGGGTGAGAGCAAGGTCCACAGCTTGCGCTTCTCGGTGTGATCGGGGCACGCGGGGTAACCCGGCGCCGGGCGCACGCCGCGATAGCGCTCCTTGATGAGATCCTCGCAGCTCAAGGCCTCGTCCGCGCCATAACCCCAGTCCGCGCGCGCCTGCTCGTGCAGGCGCTCCGCGAAGGCTTCGGCGAGCCGGTCGGCCAGTGACTTGAGGAGGATGACGTTGTAGTCGTCTTGGGCGGCCTCGTACTGGGCGATCATGTCATCCATGTCAAGCCCTGCCGCCACCGCAAACGCGCCCATGCTGTCCATCTGACCGCTTGAGACAGGCGCGATGAAGTCGGCCAAGCACAGGTTCGACGACTCATCGCCAGGGCGCGCGCGCTGCTGACGCAGCGTGCACAGCCGCTCAACCACCGCCCCGCCCTGGGGCGTCTCATATAACAAGATATCCTCACCGTCAGACTGCGCGGGGAAGAAGCCGTAGACGCCGCGACCCGTGATGGTGTTCGCGTCGATGAGCCGCTGCAACATCACCTTCGCATTCTCAAACAGCTCGCGCGCAGCCTCACCGTGGCCTGGATCATCGAGCAGCTGCGGGTACACGTCGCGAAACCCCCAGGTGATGAAGAAGGGGGTCCAGTCGATGTAGGGCGCAAGCTCTGCGGCGGTGGCGGTGACCTCGCGGGTGCCAAAGAAGGCGGGGGTGGCGAGGTTTTGGGGGGAGAAGTCGAGCTGCCCCCGACGCGCCTGCGCCTCGGGGAAGGTGAGCAAGGAGCGCTGGCCCCGGCCCGCATAGAGCTGGCGATCGCGCGCCTGGATCTCCTCGTTCTCGCGCATGTAGGCGTCGCGACGCTCGGGGCTGAGCAGGCCGCCCACCACGGCCACCACGCGCGAGGCGTCGAGCACATGCGCGGTGGGGCCGCTGTACGCGGGCGCGATCTTGATGGAGGTGTGCTTGCGGCTGGTGGTGGCGCCGCCGATGAGCAGCGGCGTGGTGAAGCCCTCGCGCTCAAGCTCTTTGGCCACCGTGACCATCTCATCAAGCGACGGCGTGATGAGGCCGCTGAGGCCGATGATATCGACCTGGTGCTCGCGCGCGGCGGCCAGGATGTCCTGCCAGGGGACCATGACGCCGAGGTCGATCACCTCGTAATTATTACATCCCAACACAACACCAACGATATTTTTACCAATATCGTGCACATCGCCTTTGACCGTGGCGAGCAGGATCCTGCCCTGATAGCGGCTCTGCTGGCCATCGGCGCTGGTCATGAAAGGGAGCAGGTGCGAGACGGCCTTCTTCATGGCGCGGGCGCTCTTGACGACCTGCGGCAAGAACATCTTGCCCTGGCCGAACAGGTCGCCCACGATCCCCATGCCGCGCATCAGCGGCCCCTCGATGATGTCGAGCGGGCGCGCATAGAGGGCCATCGCCTCAGTGAGATCTTCTTCGAGGTGGGTGTCGATGCCCTTCATGAGGGCGTGGGCGAGTCGATCCTCCAGGCTGCGGCTGCGCCACGCGTCGTCGATCTCGCGCTTCTTGCCTGCCTCACCGTGGTACGACTCGGCCAAGGTCACGAGGCGCTCGGTGGCGTCAGGGCGGCGGTTAAAGAGCACGTCCTCGACGTGCTCCAGCAGCACGGGCTCGATCTCCTCGTAGACCTCCAGCTGGCCCGCGTTGACGATGCCCATGTCGAGGCCCGCGCCAATCGCGTGATAGAGGAACGAGGCGTGGATCGCCTCGCGCACGCGATCGTTGCCGCGAAAAGAGAACGAGATGTTGCTCACGCCGCCCACGGTCTTGACCTGCGGCATCAGGCGCTTGATCTCGCGCACCGCCTCAATGTAGTGGATCGCGTAGTCGTTGTGCTCCTCGATGCCGGTGGCGACGGTCAAGATGTTGGGATCAAAGATGATGTCGCGCGGGTCAAAGCCGACCTCCGCGGTGAGGATCGTGTAGGCGCGCTGACAGATGGCGACCTTGCGCTCGCGCGTGTCGGCTTGGCCCTGCTCATCAAAGGCCATGACCACGACCGCCGCCCCGTAGCGCCTGACGATGCGCGCCTGGCGCTTGAACGACGCCTCACCCTCCTTGAGGCTGATCGAGTTCACGATCGCCTTGCCCTGAACACACTTGAGGCCTGCCTCTAGCGCCTCAAAGCGCGAGCTGTCGATCATGATCGGCACGCGCGCGACCTCGGGCTCGGTCGCCACGATGTTGAGGAAGGTGGTCATCGCCCCCACGGCGTCGATCATCCCCTCATCCATGTTGATATCAATGACGTTGGCGCCGCCATCAACCTGCTGGCGAGCGACCTCGATGGCCTCCTCATACAGGCCATTCTTGATCAGCCGCTCAAACTTGCGCGAGCCGGTGACGTTAGTGCGCTCACCGATCATGATGAAGTTCGCGTCGGGCCGGATCACCAGCGCCTCAAGCCCTGAATAGCGCGTGTAATCATCCACCTCGGGGATGGCGCGCGGGGCGGCCGTGCGCATGGCCTGGGCGATGGCGCGGATGTGCGCCGGGGTGGTGCCACAGCAGCCGCCCACGAGGTTGAGCCAGCCCGCGCTCGCGTACTCGGTGAGGATCGCGGCCATCTGATCAGGCGACAGGTCATAGCCGCCAAAGGCGTTGGGCAAGCCCGCGTTGGGATAACAGGAGACGAAGGTGTCGGCCAGTCGCGACAGCTCGCCCATGTAAGGGCGCATCTCCACGGGGCCAAGCGCGCAGTTGATGCCCACGCTGAACGGGCGCGCGTGCGCGATGGAGCTCCAGAACGCCTCGACCGTCTGGCCGCTGAGCGTGCGGCCGCTGGCGTCGGTGATGGTCACTGAGATCATCACGGGCAGGCGCACACCGGTCTGCTCGAACGCCTCCTCGATCGCGAACAGCGCCGCCTTGGCGTTGAGCGTGTCGAAGATCGTCTCCACCAACAGCGTGTCCACGCCCCCCTCGATCAGCCCCAAGACCTGATCCAAGTAGGCCTCGCGCAGCGCGTCGAACGTGATGGCGCGGTAGCCAGGCTGGTTCACGTCTGGGGAGAGCGAGAGCGTGCGGTTAGTCGGCCCGATGGCGCCTGCGACAAAGCGCGGCTGACCATCGCGCGCCATCACCGCGTCGCGCGCCTCACACGCCACCCGCGCCGCCGCCACGTTCAGCTCATACGCCAGCGCCTCCATCTGGTAGTCAGCCAGCGACACGGCCTGCGCGTTGAACGTGTTCGTCTCCACCATGTCCGCGCCCGCCTCAAAGTAGGCTTGATGGATCTCGCGGATCACATCGGGGCGCGTGAGCGACAGCAGGTCATTGTTGCCTTTGAGATCGCTGGGATAATCGGCGAAGCGCTCCCCGCGAAAGTCCGCCTCTTCTAAGCCGCGACGCTGGATCATGGTCCCCATCGCGCCGTCGAGGATCGCCACGCGCTCGTTCAGGATCGCGCGCAGCGCGGCTTCAGTGTGCTCGCTCATCGCTCTTCCTCAAGGCTGCTTGTCGTGATGGGTCATGATGCGCTCGCGCCAGACGCACGCGGAGGGCGCGCAGCATGGATGCCACGCGCCCTCCCTTATGATGCCTCAGCGGCTCAGGATCAAGCGAACGGGGTGCTCAGATCGCCCTGATTATAATAGGGGTTTGCGCCCGCGCTGTGATCCGTCACGTCGATGATCTCTTGGATGTCGCTGCCGAAGCTCTCGCGCAAGATGCGCTCGATGCCTTGGCGCAGCGTCGCGGACGACGCCGCGCAGCCCTGACACCCACCCTTCATCATCAAGAACACGTTGCGATCGACATAGTCCACCAGCTCAATCTCGCCGCCGTGGCTAGCGATAGAGGGGTTGATCTGATGCTCAATGACCTTCTTGATCTGACGACGCACGATGACACCTCGTAGGTGGTGATAAAACAAGCGCTTGGCGCAGCCATACACGCGCGGCCGCTGGGCGCCTAGGGTAAACGTGTCACGCGCTAGGTTCAATCCCGATCGTGCGCCTGCTCACTCGTCACAGGTTGCGTTAGCGCGCGCAGTGCCTAAATAAACTACGGAGCGTAAGTTAAGGGGCCTTGAGGGCACGACCGCTCACTTGACGCCCTCTGGCTTCAGCCGCTTAGGCCAAAATCTGCCGATGCGAGCCTCCCCCTAGATGCTTGAGGCTGCGCATCAAAACACAATGATTACTCCTCACTTGACGAGGAGGAGGCGCATCACGCGCGAGCGCCAAGTGAGCGAGCTTGGCACGCAGCTGCGTCGACGCGACAGGAGCGATGACCATGGCTAACAAGAACGGTAAGATGCAGAAGAGCCAGCCCCCTCAGGAGCAAGCGCGACAGCCTGGGCGCCAAGACGAGATGCGCCCTGAGCCGCTGACCATCCGCGAAGACTACAAGGGTAGCGGTAAGCTAGAAGGCAAGGTCGCCCTCATCACGGGCGGTGACAGCGGCATCGGCCGCTCGGTCGCCGTCCACTTCGCCCGCGAGGGCGCCGATGTGGCGATCGTCTACCTGGAGGAGGATGACGACGCGCGCACCACCAAGCAGCTCATCGAGGATGAGGGCCGCCGCTGCCTGCTGATCACGGGCGACATTGGCGATCCAGCCACCTCCAAGGAGGCCGTCTCCAAGACCTTCAAGGAGCTAGGCGGCCTTGACATCTTGGTCAACAACGCTGGCGAGCAGCACACCGTCGAGGCGCCAGAGGAGCTGGAGCCCGAGCAGATCGAGCGCACCTTCAAGACCAACGTGTTTGGCTGCTATCACATGATGAACGCCGCGCTGCCCAAGCTCAAGGAGGGCGCCGCCATCATCAACACCGGCTCCGTGACTGGCGCCCAGGGCCACGCGCAGCTGCTCGACTACGCCGCCACCAAGGGCGCCATCCACGCCATGACCTTCTCCTTCGCGCAGGTCTTGGCCGAGCGCGGCATCCGCGTCAACGCCGTCGCCCCTGGCCCCATCTGGACCCCGCTCATCCCGGCGAGCTTCGACGCGGAGGATGTCGGGGAGTTTGGACAAGACACGCTGATGAAGCGGCCTGGTCAGCCCGCAGAGGTGGCGCCCGCTTACGTCTTCTTGGCCAGCCAAGACGCCTCGTTTATCACGGGCCAGATCATCCACGTCAACGGCGGCAGCCTCGTCGGCGCCTGAGGGCGCTCACGAGCCACGCGCGCCGGCGAGAGGGGGGCCCCCCCCGTGAAACGGGGGGGCCCCACGCCCCCGCCCACCCCCCCGCCACCCGCCGCGTGGGGCGCGGGGGCGCCA
>CAYXWB010000321.1:0-5861 GCA_964468515.1 uncultured Bradymonadales bacterium
AATTCATCAGTCACGCACCTATATCTTAAGGAGTGTGAGTGAGAGTGCGCGTGAGCGCGCTTGCGCGCTCACGACACACCGGACGGGGCCGCTCGCGCTTACAGCGCGGGCGGCCACGTCGGGCGCGAAGCGCCAAGCGCTCAGAGCTGGATGGTCTGCTCGCCGGGCTTCCAGTTGCAGGGGCACAGCTCGTCGGTCTGCAGCGCGTCGATCACGCGGATGACCTCCTCAACGTTGCGGCCCACGTTGAGCGCGTTGATGTTGACCCACTGCATCACGCCGTGAGGATCGATCACGAACGTGCCGCGCAGCGCCACGCCGTCCTCCTCAATGAGCACGCCATAATCAGCGGCCATCTTCTTGGTCTTGTCCGCGAACAGCGCGTACTTCAGATCGCTCAGATCGTCGTTGCTCTTGACCCAGCCCAGGTGGCTGAACTCCGTGTCGGTGCTGCCGCCGAGCACGACCACGTCGCGATCGGCGAACTCATCGACCGCTTGGTTGAACGCGACAAGCTCCGTGGGGCACACGAAGGTGAAGTCCATCGGATAGAAGAACAGCACGACCCACTTGCCGCGCAGCTCAGCCAAGCTGATCTGCTCGAACTCGCGGCCCACGAGGGCGGTGACAGTAAAATCGGGAGCGGGCTTACCAACCTTCACAGCAGACATAGTCTCGTCTCTCCTAGAAGATGAGCGGGGGCAGCGCGGGCGCCCCCTCGGGTACGATCGACGCGCGGACTGACCGAGCGTCGGTCAGCTAAATTAGACACCTTCTAAACGAGGTCAAGGAGGCGCTGTCAAGACAGAAGCGCGCCCCGCGCAACCTTAGCGCCGCGCGCGCCGCGCGCTCATCCCAGCGCGCCGCGAGCACAGCACAGCGCGACCTAGCGCGCTGGAGCGTGCGCAGCGCACATCGCTTGCCAGCGCGCGCTGCGCGCGCTAAGGATGACCCCAGCATCATACTCGGCCCGCGCGCGCGCCGCGCGGCCCTCTCATCGGCCGACCTGTCACGTCGGCCCTGTCAGCCAGGAGATCCCACGATGACGACGCACCCCGCGCTCACGCAGCTGAGCGAAGATGAGCAGGTCCTGCGCAAGATGGTGTTGGACTTCGCGCAGCGCGAGATCGCGCCGCGCGTGGCGAAGATGGACGAGCACCAGAAGATGGATCGCGCCATCATCGACAAGTGCTTTGAGCTTGGCCTGATGGGCATTGAGGTCAAGGAGCAGCTTGGCGGCGTCGCGTACCCCTTCACCTCAGCGATCATCGCGATTGAGGCGCTGGCCACCGTCGACCCGAGCGTGGCGGTGTGCGTGGACGTGCAGAACACGCTCGTCAATAACGCCTTTGTCAACTTTGGCAGCCCCGCCATCCAAGAGAAGTACCTGCCGCGCTTGGTCAGCGACACCGTCGGCAGCTACGCGCTCAGCGAGGCAGGCTCCGGCTCAGACGCCTTCGCCCTGCGCACACGCGCCACCGACTGCGGCGATCACTGGAAGCTCAACGGCAGCAAGCTGTGGATCACCAACGGCGCTGAGGCTGGCATCTATATTGTCATGGCCACCATCAACCCCGAGCTTGGCTACAAGGGCATCACCGCCTTTGTCGTCGAGCGCGACTTCCCCGGCTTCAGCGTCGGCAAGAAAGAGGACAAGCTCGGCATCCGCGCCTCCTCCACCGTTGAGCTGATCTTGGAGGACTGCGTCGTGCCCAAGGACAACATCCTTGGCGAGGTCGGCAAGGGCTACAAGGTCGCCATTGAGACGCTCAATGAGGGGCGCATCGGCATCGGCGCGCAGATGATCGGCCTGGCTCAAGGCGCCTTCGATCACGCCATGCGTCACATGACCGAGCGCAAGCAGTTCGGCCAGCGCCTGGCTGACTTCCAAGGCGTCCAGTTCCAGTACGCCCAGCTCGCCACCGAGATCGAGGCCGCGCGCCTGATGGTCTACAACGCCGCGCGCCTCAAGGACGCGGGCAAGCCCTTTGTGCGCGAGGCCGCCATGGCCAAGCTCTACTCAAGCCAGATCGCCGAGCGCGCCGCCAGCCAGTGCGTCGAGTTCATGGGCGGCGTCGGCTTCACCCGCGAGTACCCCGTCGAGAAGTACTTCCGCGACGCCAAGATCGGCGCCATCTACGAGGGCACCTCCAATATGCAGCTGCAGACCATCGCCAAGGATCTGCTGCGCGATTATACCTGATCAGGCGTCGCAGGCTTTGGCGTTGACGAACGCCACACCCGCGCATAAACGAGGGGAGCGGCGCTTGGCGCCGCTCCCCTATTTCGCCTCAAGTGGCGCTCGCGCCAGGAGTATACTAGCTGATGAAAGACGACTTCTCCATCAAGGGGGAGGTCATCGACGCGCTCGAAGGCGTCACTGACCCCACCTCTGGCAAGTCCATCGTTGACGCACACATCGTCGAGCAAGTCCTCGTCGAGCAAGGCATCGTCGACCTGACCCTCGCCATCGCACGCACCGTCTCACGCGAAGATCGCTTCACCATCGAGGACGCCATCGCCGACCGCGTGGAGGCGATCGCTGGCGTGCGCGAGGTCAAGATCAAGAGCCTCACCCCCGAGGCCATCAAGCGCGAGCGCGCTGGCGAAGCACCCGCCCCTGCCCAAACCCAGGCGCCAGCCGCTGCTGCGCACGCCGCCGCCGCGAAAGCCCCCGCCGCGCCCAAGCAGCCCACCATGCCCGCGTCTGCCCCTGTGGAGGGCGTCGGCCGCGTCATCGCGGTCGCCAGCGGCAAGGGTGGCGTCGGCAAGTCCACCGTCGCCGTCAACCTCGCCCTCGCCCTTCAGAAGCTCGACTACCGCGTCGGCCTGCTCGACATCGACATCTATGGCCCCAGCCTGCCCACGCTGCTCGGCATCACCGAGCGCCCCGGCGTGCGCGAGCGTCGCATCGTCCCGCTCAACGTCGACGGCCTGCGCCTGATGAGCCTCGGCTTCCTGATGGATGAGGACACCCCCGTCATCTGGCGCGGCCCCATCGTCACTGGCATCATCCGCCAGTTTTTGCGCGATGTGGACTGGAGCGGGCTTGACTACCTCATCGTGGACATGCCCCCCGGCACCGGCGACGCGCAGCTCGCGCTCGCGCAGACCGTCCCCGTGGATGGCGCCGTCATCGTCACCACCCCCAGCGAGCTCGCGCTGGTAGACGCCGCGCGCGGCTTGCAAATGTTCAAGACGCTCAACGTCGATGTCTTGGGCATCGTCTCCAACATGAGCAAGTTCATCAGCCCCGAGACCGGCACCGCGCACTACATCTTCGGTCAGGGCACCGTCGAGAAGGAGGCCGAGCGCCTGGGCACCATCATGCTCGGTGAGATCGCGCTCGATCCTGCCGTGCGCGAGGGCGGCGATCGTGGCGCGCCCATCGTCAAGGCCAACCCTGACAGCCCCTCCACGCACGACTTTATCGCGCTCGCTGAGAAGGTCGCCGCGCTGCGCCCCATCGACGCCGATAAAAAAGAGCAGCCCAAGAAGGGCCTGTTCTCCTTCCTCAAGGGCTGATCGCCCTGCGCTCATGCGCCTCAAGACGCCCCAGCGCGCATGCGCGCTGGGGCGCGTGCCAAAGTTGGCGTGTCTCTAAAAGATCATTACACTGGCACACCCCTTACGGGCGTCACCGCGCGCGGTGACGCCCCGCTCGTCTCACCTCCTCGGTCATGTGAGCCTCGCTTGAGCCGCTTCGGCAGACACTTCGTGCGCACGCGCGATATCAAGGACTTCGAGCGACGCCTCATCCGCCTCGTCGTCGACAAGCCCGGCGCGCTCCACCCCCATGATGAGGCGCTGTTTCGCTACGCCGCTGTCATGGCGCGCATGCACCTGATGCGCTCCCCTGAAGGCCACGACGTGCCCGTCGCCGAAGACGTCGATGGCCTGCGCCGCTGGATGCTTGAGAGCATCATCCCCCTGGTGCCGGGCGGCGGCAAATCCCCCGACCTGGAGATGCTGCGCCAGCTCTCCTCCGTCCTCGCCGTGCGCGTCGCCTCCACCCGCGACGCCTTGCTGGAGCGCCACGTCAACGCCTTCGGTGCACAACACCTCGACGACGAGATCCGACACAAGAAGCTCGCCCTCGCCCTCGGCGGCGGCGGCGGCGCGGGCCTGATGCACCTTGGCACCTTCGCCATGTTCCACGACATGGGCGTCATCCCCGAGCTGCTCGTTGGCTCCTCCATGGGCGCCACCATGGGCGCCGTGCGCGCGCTCCAGCGCGACTACGATCCGGTCGCCGCCGCCCTCGCCTTCCCCAAAGACGTCGACTACGGCTCGCTGTTTAAGCCCTTCACCGGCTACTCGCGCTTTGGCTTCCCTGGCGCCTTTCACGTCAACCTGCTGCGCATCTCGCGCGAGATCGTCCGCAAGCTCACCGGCCAATCCGCGCTGACCTTTGAGGACGTCCCGCTCAAGCTCCAGGTCGTCGTCACTGGCATCCGCAAGGGCTTCCAGCTCGATGAGCGCGACTACGCCAAGCAGGCCAGCGTCGCCTCCTCCATGCGCAGCAAGCTCCAGATGTTCTTCAAGGCCGTGCGCCAGATCAGCCAGAACCCGCGCCTGCTCGCCCAGCTCGTCTTTGGCAAAGATGAAGACACCCTCAACTTCTCCGTCGTCGAGGCCATCGGCTTCTCATGCGCCGTGCCTGGCCTGCTCCACTACGACATCTATCACGACGACCCTGACGTCATCGGCCCCTTAGAGCGCATCTTCGAGCGCCACAACCTGCTGCGCCTGTGCGACGGCGGCGTCATCAACAACGTCCCCTCACAGGTCGCCTGGGACTCCGTGCAGCAGGGCACCCTCGGCACACGCAACGCCTTCATCATGGGCTGCGACGTCTTCGCACCCCTCTCCACTGGCCGCAACCTCGTCTGGATCCCCGTCCAGCAGATCGCGCGCGGCGGCGTCACCAGCAACAAAGCCTACTCCGACTATCACAAGACCTTCCACGATCCGCCAAGCCCCCTGCAGCTCTTGGTCAACCAGTACTCGCGCCTCAAGGCCATCGTCAGCAGCGCGCGCCGCGAGCTAGAGGCCGACGCCCCTTACATCCGCCGCGCGCTCGCGCCGCTGCCGCCGTTTGGCGTCTGGGAACACGAGCGCTGAGACGCGCGCTTTATCCTACTTACGCGCTCGTCCATCTCCCTCACCTGCCCTCGCCACACCCCCTCAGGAGCCCCACCATGACGCGCCGCCTCTCGGTCGTGCTGGCGCTGTGCGCCTCCACCACGCTCGCCTGTGACCGCACGCAGCCCGCCTCGACGCAAAACACGCCCGCCCCACAGACCGCAGCAGCGCTCGCTCAGACGACCCCTGCCACCACACAACCTCCCCAAAAGCTCGCCGCCAAGCGCGCCGCGCCCGTGGTCGATGAGGAGGCCGTGCGCGCTCAGATGAAGCTCGTGCGCGACGCCCTGCGTGAGGGCCGCACGCTCGTCCAAGCCGACAAGCTCAAGCAGGGGATCGCCGCCTTTGAGCGCGCGCTTGAGGTCAACCCCCATGACGCCCGCGTCTTGAGCGAGGTGGGCTGGGCAGCGTTCAAAGACCAGCAGCTCGACCGCGCCCTCGACGCCACCCGCCAGTCGGTCGCGCTGACGCTTGACCCCAGCGTCAAGGGCGCGAGCCTCTACAACCTGGGCAGGATCTATGAGGAGCGCGGCGAGCGTGATCGGGCGGCGCAGGCGTATAAGCAGTCGCTTGAGGTGAGGCCGGGCAACAAGATCGTCAAGGCGCGCCTCGACGCGCTCATGAGCACCGGCGCCCAGCTCGCCAGCCAGCAGTGCGCCATGCAGCCGCTCAAGCTCAAGCCCGACCAAGACCCCTGCGCCGCCCACACCTACGCC
>CAYXWB010000322.1:0-5806 GCA_964468515.1 uncultured Bradymonadales bacterium
TCAAGCAGGCCCTTGGCGCGCGCGAGCTGGTGGTGTCGCCGCAGGATATTCACACATTCAAGGAGGCTGAGACGATGACGGGTGAGACGTTTACTGAGTGGGCGGCGCGTCAGGAGCAACAGAACATTCAAAACGCCCGTCTTGATGGGCAGCGCGCCATCTTGCAGAAGCAGCTGCGGCTGAAGTTCGGCGAGGATGCGGGGCGCGAGGCGCGGATCGAGGCGATGGATGAGGCGGCGTTGGAGCTGGCGTTGGAGCGCATCTTGAGCGCGGATGATGAGGCGGCGGTGTTTGGCTCGTCGCGCTGAATGCGCCATGACCCCTCATGTCGCGCGTCGCATCGTTTGGGCCAAGCCTAGCTTGAGCGATGCGGCGCGTGGGATGGGGCGCGCGCTCACGCACAACCTCCCGCGCGACACCTCGCAGCGCTTGATGTGAAGCGGGGATCGTCCAAGCGAGGTGGTCAGTTGCAGGCTTGGGGCTGACTCACTTGAGCGAGCTGGCGCATCGTCTGGGAGGCGCGCTGCGCTCAGACGGCGATGGCGTCGATCTCGCGGATGACGTCGAGCAGGGAGGCGGGCCGCTGCTCGGGCAGCTTGGCCATCATCTTCTGGAGGAGGGTCTCCAGCTGGCGCTGCTGGGTGTCTTCGGCGAGGTTCGCGGGCAGGGCGGGGATGGGGTTGTTGAGGTGCAAGGTGAAGACCTTGTACACGTTCTCATCCACGAACGGCGGCTGACCGGAGAGCATGTGGTAGAGCATGGCGCCGAGGCTGTAGATGTCGGCGCGATGATCGACGCTGACGCCCTCGCGGATGCGCTCGGGCGCGCTGTAGAGCGGCGTGCCGTAGAAGCCCTCGGCTTGGACAGGATCATTGAGGATGTGGACGATGCCGAAGTCGAGGATCTGTGCGAAGTAGCCGCCAGCGGGCAGCTTCTCCAGCATGATGTTGTCGGGCTTGACGTCGCAGTGGACCATGCCGAGCTGGTGGGCCTCGTAGAGGCCTTGGGCGACCTGACGGATGATGTTCAGGGCGAGGCCGGGCTTGAGCTGGCCGACGCGCTTGAGGATGGCGCCGAGGCTTAAGCCCTTGATGAAGTCCATGATGAGGGCGAAGGTGTCATGATCGACCTGCGTGACCTCGTAGATCTTGACGACGTGCGGGTTCTGCAAGCTGACCATCGCCTCGACCTCAAGGCGAGTGCGGCGGCGGACCTCGTCGGGGTTGACGCCCAAGGAGGTGTCACGCATGTGGATGAGCTTGGCGGCGAACAGGCGGCGCAGGTCGATATCGCGCGCGGCGTAGACGGTGCCGGTGGTGCCGCTGTCGAGGAACTGCTCCAGGAAGTAGCGGCCTGCGATGGTCTTGCCCAGGTGAGGGTGACGGCTCGACGCGTCGCGGTCGGCCCAGCCCTCGGCGGGGCGCAGCTTGGCGCAGCGCGCGCAGGTGGGCTCGTCGATGAGCTGCGCGGACAGGCAGTAGGGGCAGTACAGGCGCGCGTCTTGGGTGTCAGGGCTGTTGGCGTCTTCGAGCTTGTGGAACGAGCCCGAGGTGCGCGTGCGCGCCTGCTTGCTGATGCTGAGCTGCGTCTCGACGCGCGCCAGCACCTCGCCAAACTGGAGCGGCTTGGTGACGTAGTCATTGGCGCCAAGCTGCAAGGTCTGCACGATGGTGGCGCTGTCGTTCTTGGCGGTGGCCATGATGATCGGCAGCTCAGTGAGCGCGTAGGACTTGCGCAGCTCTTGGAGCACGTCAATGCCGCTCAGGCCAGGCATCATGATGTCCAGCAGCACCAAGTCGTAGCGCTTCTTCTGGATCATCTCCAGCGCCTGATACCCGTCCACGGCGGTCTCGACGTAGTAGCCCTTGCGGACCAACCTGCGTGAGAGCATGTCCCGGTTCAGCTCGTTGTCATCGACGACCAGCAGCTGCCCTTGGTGCTCGCTCATGATGCCCTGAGGTGACGACGTCTTGCGTTCACAAACACGAGCACGCTAGGTCAGATCGAGGCTGATCAGCGTGCGCCCGTATGGTCGCTCTTGGTAGCAGAAAAAACACCGTGCGAGAAGTAGAGTTTGCCGCACAATTCGCGCTCAGCGTGAGGTATCGCGCAGATAGCGGCGCACCGTGTCGATCAGCTCCTTCTCGCGAAAGTCGAGCTTCACCAAGTAAGCATCGGCCCCGCGCTGCATCGCGCGCTCTTTGTCCTCGGGGCTGCCCAGCGTGGAGAGCATGATCACGGGCATGTCGCGCGTGCTGGGGTTAGCGCGCACGCGCTCCAACAAGCCTAGCCCGTCCAAGCGCGGCATCTGGATGTCAGAGATCAGCAGATCCACCCGATGATCGGCCAACATCTCGACCGCGCGCTGGCCATCAAAGGCCTCCAGCACCCGGTAGCCGAGGTTGCGCAGCGTGTTGCTGACGAGCTGGCGCGTGATCTCGCTGTCCTCAGCCAAGAGGATCGTGCGCGTCACGTCCACCTCGCGCCGCTCCAGCGTGCTCCAGCTCGGCCGATCCAGCGTGGGCAGCGGCCCTGATGGCGCGCCCTCGGCCTGCGCGCGCGTCAGCAGCTCGACCGTGTTGAGCAGCGGCACCACCTCATCCGCGTCGGTCAAGGCCACCCCGCGACACAGCCGCACCCCTTGCAAGAACGCCCCCAGCGGCCTATTCAGCGCCTCACGCTCGCCGAGCACATCATCGACCCACACGGCCACCTTGCGCATCCCCTTGCGCAAGATCAGCACATGCAGCGCGGTGGGATCGCGCGGCGCGGGCTCAAGCCCGAGCGCGGGGCGCCAGTCCAACAGCGGCAAGAACTCTTGGCCCTCGCGCACACACGGCGTGCCGTGGACGTGGATGAGCTGGCGTGGCGTGCGCCGATCCACGCGCTCCAGATCCTTGGCGGGCAGCCCGAACACGCGCCCGCCCAGTGACACGAGCAGCACTGAGGTCACGGCGCTGGATAATGGCAAGAACAGGCTAAACGTCGTGCCCGCGCCTACGGCGCTCTCCACGTCGACCACGCCGCCTAAGTGGGTGATCTGGCGCAGCACGATGTCCATGCCGATGCCGCGCCCGCTCACGTCGCTGACCGCCTCGCGGGTGGAGAAGCCGGGCTCAAAGATCAGCGCGAGCGCGTCTTGATCCGACATCAGGTCGGCCTCGTGCGGCTCGCGCAACCCGCGCGCCACGGCCCGATCGCGAATGTGGTGAGGATCAATGCCGCGCCCATCATCGCGCAGCACCACGCGCAGGCTGTCGCCGATGTGCTCCGCGCTCAAGGTCAGCGTCCCCTCGGGCGGTTTATTCGCCGCGATGCGCTCATGCGCAGGCTCCAGGCCATGATCCACCGCGTTGCGGATCAGATGCAGCAGCGGATCAGACAGCGCCGTGAGGATCCCGCGATCGACCTCCAGCGCGCCGACCTCCTGTAAGAAGCGCACCTGCTTGCCTTGGGCCTGGGCCAGATCACGCACGGCGCGGGGGTAGTGGGCGGTGACCTGGGCGAGCGGCACGTGGCGCAGCCTGCGCACCTCCTCATCGAGCTGCACGGCGCGCAGCGACACCAAGTGGCTGTCATCGCGCGCCGCCGTGGAGACGGCATCAAGCCTGTGCCCCAGCTCGCGCAGTGTGGCGAGCTGGCTCTTGGGGAGGTTGCGCGCGACCAGCTCCATCCAGTCGCGCAGCTCCTGGCGCAAGGTCTCAAGCTGGCCGAGCTGGAAGTCCACGCGACGACCCATCAGGAGGACCTCGCTGGTGGTGTCACCGAGGCGCTCCAGCTTCTCAAAGCTCACACGCAGCGTGCTCTCGGCTTGCAAGCGCAGGGCGCCAGCGGCGCCCTCGCGCCCTGGGCGCGCGACCGCGCGCATGCTGGTGGAGTAGGTCATGCCTTCTTGGTCATCTTGACCTGTCAGCTCACGCGTCAGCGCGACCTCGCCAGACATCATGACGCGCGGCGCGAGCCCGCGCGGGGGCGCGACCAAGCCCTGGTCCTGCGTCGCCGCTTCGTCGGCGTGGGCCACCTCCAGGCTGTGCTCGGCGTTGACCGTGACGGGCGGCGGCACATAGGTGGCGAGCTGAGGTGAGACGGGCGTCAAGAGGGCGGTCTGCGCGCCGCTGTCCTCAGACGTCGTCTCACTGGTCGCGTCAGCGCTGGCCTCAGACGCGCCCTCGGGGCGCGCCTCCAGGGCTTCTTGCGCGTGATGCACGTGCGCCACGAAGCGCGACAGGTCGATGGGCTCATCATTGCTGCCGATGCGCTTGGTCAACAGGGCGCGGATCAGATCGAAGCCCTCGAAGGTCACATTGGAGACCTCGCGTGAGTCGAGCAAGGCGCGCGCGGTGGCGCTGAGCAGCACCTCCTCCAGCTGATGCGCGACGAGGTTGACGTCGGCGAAGCCGAGCATCTTGGCCTCGCCCTTGAGGGTGTGGATCTCGCGCATGAGGGCCTCAAGGGCGTCGTGATCGCTGGGATCACGCTCAAGCGAGAGCATGGTGAGGTTCATCGCCTCCAGGCGATCAAGCGCGACCTCGCGGAACTTCTCGATCAGCGCGCCGATGCTCATCTGTGGCTCCTGATCGCGCTCAGTCTTGCTTGGTGGGGGAGGTGGTCAGGCCGCGCTCAATGGCGTCGAACTTCTCCTCCATGGACTCATCGCTGGGGCTGGAGGGGCTGCTGCGATCGAGCTGATCGAACAGATCATCGACCTCCCCGTAGAGGTTCACCTGCTCGCCAGAGGGCGGCCCCATCTGGGCGAGGCGAGACATGTCGAGGGTGAGGGCGTCAGCGTGCTCCTCGTAGCCGACAAAGCGCATGGTGGCGTTGAGCTCAGGGTTGGTCTGGCGCTGAATGGAGGTGCGCTTGACCTCAACGCGCGGCTCGCGCGTCTCGGCGCGTGCCTCCACGCGCGGCTCGCCCGTGGGCGTGCTGGTGCGGCCCTCACCGCGCGTCGCCGCGCGCGGCGACGCGGGCGCCGTGTGCTGGAGCGCGCGCGCTTGCCGTCCTACGTCGAGGCGCGGGCTGCTGATGCGGTTGCTGGGCGAGGCCGCCTGCACGCGCGCCTGTGAGGCGCCGAGCGCCTCACCGAGCCGGGGGTTCGTGGTGCGCAGCGCGCGTGACAGACCGGCGATGGTGGAGAAGCCGTCGATCAGCACGCGCATGTGCTCGGCGAGCTGCGCCAAGTCGGAGGCGGCGGTCGTGACCTGACGCGTGCCCGCGAGGCCTTGGTTGATGAGGTGCGACAGCTCCTCCATCGACTGCGTGACCTGCTCCGTGCCCGACTGCTGCTGCTGGGTGATGAGCGAGATCTTGAGCGCAGACTCGGTGGTGCGCTCGCTCAAGCGCGTGCCATCGTCGATGGCCAGCACGCTGGAGAGGGCCGACTCGCGGATGTCGCTGAGCAGCTCCTTGATGGCGCCGACCGACTCCTTGATGTTCTCAGCCAGGCGGCGCATCTCACCGGCGACGAGCGTGAAGCCCTTGCCCGCTTCACCTGCGCGCAAGCCCTCCAGGCTCGCGTTGAGCGCCAGCAGATCGGAGCGATCGGCGATGGACTTGATCGTCTCCAGGATCTCACCGATGCGCTCGGTGTGACTCTTGAGCTCGCTGGCGCGGTCGGCGATGGTGCGGTTGTTGGCTTGGGTGCGCTCAGCGGACTTGAACACGGTCTGCGCGCTCTCGGCGATCTTCTTGGCGGCGGCGAGCAAGGTCTCCATGGTGCGCTGCGTCTCTTCGACGCCGGAGGCTTGGTGAGAGGCGCTGAACTCTTGCTCGCGCAGCACGGTGAGGATCTGCTCGGCGCTGGTGG
>CAYXWB010000323.1:0-5804 GCA_964468515.1 uncultured Bradymonadales bacterium
GCTCGCTGTGGCGCGACTGGCTGCTCTTAGGCGACGCGCTCTGGTCACGCTTCACTGCCACCCAGGCCCAGACCCTCTGGTATTACCGCGCGCTCGCTGACGCCTACACCTCGCGCTCGCTGGGCGATCCGCTCAAAGACGCGGTCGCCACCTCGCTCGCTGAGGTCGTGACACAGCTTGAGTCCACCGCCAAGTGAGCGGATGCGCCGCTGCAAGTGACCCGCTCGCTTGGACGATCCCCGCTTAAGCTCAGGCTCAGCGACGCACCGCTCGGGAGGTTGTGTGTGAGCGATGCCGCCGCACGAGCGCGAGGTAGCGCTCGCGAGGCTGTCGAGGTGTCACCACGTCGGTCGAGGCTTGACGCTGCCCTGGCGATCGCGCGCGCCGACTGCCGACGGGAGGTCTTTCAGACACAGCCTCACCCCCATAGGACCACACGTACCAGCGCGAACATGCGCTCATCTTCGCGAAGGTGCGCGCTGGCTCGTCTCCTCTCAAAGAGGTGATAAGCCTGCTAAGATTATGGACGCTCTGTTACTTTGTGCTGCTCTCTACGCTGCTCTCATCGCGAGCCCTCGCCATCTGCGGTGATGGTGTCCTGGAGCAGGCAGAGCGAGGTGAGGCGCCGCCTCATCTGAGCCTCAGGCTGAGCTGAGCGCGAGGCGGCCAGCTTGAGCTGGCCGCCTCTTTTTTTGGGTCAACCCTTGGCGATCAGCCGTGGTCGGGGTCGTGGCGACGCTGGGTCAGCTCCATCAGCACGCCGCCCGTGTCCTTGGGGTGCATGAACGAGATGAGCTTGCCGTGGGCGCCGTCTAAGGGGGCGTCGCTGAGCAGGCGCACGCCGCGCGCGGCCACGCGCGCGCGCGCGGCCACGATGTCATCACACGCCAACGCCAGGTGATGAATCCCCTCGCCGTGGCGCTCCAAGAACTTCGCGATGGGGCTGTCATCGCGCGTGGGCTCTAGCAGCTCAAGCATCGACTCGCCGAGCTGCAAGAACACCACGCGCACGCCCTGTGACACGACCTCATCCTCGCCCAGCACGGTCAAACCGAGCGTGTCGCGGTAGAGGGGCAAGCTGCGCTCAAGGGAGCGCACGGCGATGCCGATGTGATCGATCTTGTTGAGCATCTGTCTGTCTCCGTCGTGGGGCTAGAGGTCGAGGGCTTCGCGCGTGGCGTCATTGAGCGTGAGCGCCGGGGTGCGCTCAGGATCATCGAGCGTGATGAGCTGGAGCAGGCCCGCGCGGCGCAGCTCCGCCATGGTGCCGGATGCGTCGAGCGAGAGCGCGGTGGGATCCTCAAGCGCCAGCGCGGCCAGCGCGATGAGCGGGACCGGGGAGGTGAAGGCGGCGAAGTAGTCGAGCGCGGCCAGCGCGTCGTCGTCGAGCGCGTGGAGGCGCGCGTGGGCGCTGGCGCGATCGGCGGGCGCGGCGGGCGCGCCCTCGTCGAGGTCCAGCGTGAAGGGCTGGCCTAACCCTAAGGCGTCGCCAAAGGCCAACAGCTGCTCAAGCTGAAGCTCAGGCAGCGAGGCGTCACCCGTGGCGACCGCGCGCAGCGCTTGGTCGCCAAACATGGCGCGGGCGATGGTGAGGGTGGCGGCGGCGTCTTCTGCGGCGAGCGCGGCGCGCGTGTGTTGAAGCAGCGCGATCTGGCCATGGGGGAGGCCGAGCTGGGTGAGCGCGCTGATCATGGCGTCGAGGCGCGCCAGCGCGCTGGCGCGCGCTGCTTGGGCTGAGGCTTGAGGTTCAGCGGTCATAGGCTGCTCCGGCTGCGCATCGGCGCGCAGGTGAGGGAGAGCGCGCGTGGGGGAGAGCTGCGCGCGGGCGCTATGGTAGCGATGGGCAGGCTAGGTTGACACTCAAAAAACCTGCGTGCTAGTGTCCCGGCGCCCTGCATCGCCTGATTCGGGCGTCCGCCTCGCGGCCAACCGCGCCGCGCCTTGCCAGCTCAAGAGAACGCCGATGGATGAGACGATATGAACAGGTGGCTGACGCTTCGACTCGCGCTCCTGGTAGCGCTGACCGCTCCTACCGCAGCGCTGGCTCAGCAGCCAAGCGGCCAAACGCCGCCCGCGACGCCGCCGATCGGTGCTCCCGCGACGCCCGTCGAGGAGGCGCCAGCGGATGAAGAAGGCGCAGAGGGTGAGGAGGAGCCTGCGCAGGATGAGGCGCCGCAGGAGACGCCGCCTGATGGCTTTGAGCCGCTGCCACCCGTGGAGGACACGACGCCGCCGCCACCTTCTTCGGATGGCTTCGCGCCGCTGGATGCGTCTGAGAGCCCGATCTCAGGGTTAGGCGCAAAGCCAGGCGCCTCGTTCCAGCCGCTGCAAGACATTGAGGAGGAGGAGCTTGATCCGATCTATCCGGCGCTGCTCTACCCGACCATCACCTGGCATGGGATGTTCCGCACGCGCAGCACGGCGGCGATCAACTTCGACTTAGGCACGGGCGGCACCTCCGCGATCCTGCCCCCGGCCGAGCGCTACACGCCGCTGACGTCGCCCGCTAATGCAGACGCGGACACGCTGTGGAGCACAGACATGCGCCTGCGGCTGGCGCCGCAGCTCATGATCATGGAGGGGCTGTCCGTGTATGTGGAGGCGGACCTGATGAACAATGTGGGCTTCGGCACGCAGCTCATCAACCGGCTGCCAAGCAACCCGCTGACGCCCGATCCGAGCCGCAACGTGTATGCGTCGGGGCAATACTCACCGCGCGAGCGAGAGTGGTTCTCGAACGCGGTGCAGATCAACGAGGTGTATGGCGAGATCAGCGGCTTCTTTGGGACCGTGCGCGCCGGGCGCATGGACAACCACTGGGGCCTGGGGATGTTCTTCAATGACGGCGACTGCCTAGACTGTGATTTTGGCGATCAGATCGATCGGGTGATGTTCCAGACGCAGGCGTTCGGGATCTCGGGTATGGCGGCGGTGGACTTCCCCTCCGAGGGGGTGTCCTCGGTGAACCCTGGCATGCCATATGGGCAGCCCTATGATCTGGCGCAGATCGATGACATCGATCAGTTCACGCTGGCGCTGGAGTATGCGCCCAAGACGCGCGCGGCTCGGGAGCGCGAGCGCAAGAAGCTGCGCGAGGATCGCGCGCCCGTGCTCAACGCGGGCCTGATGTTCACGTGGCGCCGCCAAGAAGGGTCCTTCGCAGACACGGCCCCCGGTCAGCCCTTTGATCCGACGCAGCCGCCACAGCTCATCTGGCAGGGCTTGAGCGCGCAGATGTTGGATGGTTGGGCCGAGCTTCGCTATGAGCCGAGCGCCAAGCGGCGCATGCGCCTGGGGCTGGAGGTGGCGACCATCTTCGGCACGCAGGGCAACGCCAGCGGTCAGCCCGTGGGCCAGACCACCGTCGATGGCAACACCACGCAGGTGAACTGCTTTGATGAGAACACGCGCAACGCCAATGAGGCCAGCTGCCTCGTCGCGCAGCGCGAGTACCGCCAGCTGGCCGTGGCGCTGGAGAGCGAGTTCTATGTGGGCGGCCCCGTGGTGTTCGGGTTCAACGGCGGCTACGCCTCAGGCGGCGACGCGCAGGCGTGGGGCTGGAACGCGCCCAACGGCGCTGACCTCGACTTCTTCCGCTTTGACCCCAACTATCACGTCGACCTGATCATGTTCCGTCGCGTGATCGGCACCGTGACCAACGCCTATTACTTCAAGCCTTATGTGCAGGCCTCATTCCTCGACACGGGCGCGCGCAAGGTGCGCCTGGATCTGGAGGGGATCTTGTCGCGCGCCGCTGATCCTGCGGGCGCGCCCTCGGGCGTGGACCCGTGGCTCGGGTTTGAGATGGACGCGGCGGTGCGCTATATCATCCAAGACACCTTCCACGCGGGCGTGGAGGGCGGCATCTTGTTCCCGTTCGCGGGGCTGAGCGCGCGCCAAGATCGCGAGGCGGTCACGCAGCTCGGGACGAGCACAGGCACGTTCGCGCAGGACATTGAGGCCTCGACCGCATGGACCGTGCAGCTCAAGCTCAACTGGATGTTCTGATCGCGCTGAGCGCGAGCGTCGCGCTCGCGCTCAGCGGCTGCGCCTCGGCGCTGCCCGTGGTCACGCTGCTTGAGGCACCTCGCGCGCCGCGCGATGAGGCAGACGCCGCGCTCACCTTAGACGCTGTGGAGGGGCGCGCCGCAGGGCTCACGCTGCGCGCTTGGGCGCGCGACGCGCGCGCGGGCGACACGCTGGAGCTGTGGCGCTCAGGCGCCACACAAGAGGCGCTGGCGCGGTTGCAGAGCGTGGTGTTAAGCGCCGCGCAAGCCGACGCCTTGCGCGGGCGCGAGGGGCTGCTGATCTTTGATCCTGAGCTTGGGGCTGAGCAAGGGGCGCGCTATGAGCTGCGCGTGGCCAGCGCGAGCGTGCGCCTGACGATTCTCACCCCCCCCGCGCCCGAGGCCGTAGAGGGCTTAGAGGGCGCGCTGCTGATGGCGGGTGCGCGCGGCGCCACGATCTTGCTGCGCTGGCAGGCGCAGCCCGGACACAGCGCGCTGGTGCTTCGTCGCGACGTGCTGGCAGAGGCGCCCGCGCAGCGCCTGACGACGCTCGCCCCAGGGGCGCGCGGCGTCTACCTCGACGCGCAGACGCGCGAGGGCGCGATCTATGCTTACCGGATCGCGCACGCGGTGACTTTTGGCCAGGGCGCGCTGTATTGGGGCGCGCCAAGCGAGGAGATCTACGTCGTCGCCAGCCCGCCTACGCCTGAGCCTGAGCCTGCGATCGAACCTGAGCTTGAGGCTGAGACAGACCTCTCGCCCGCGCCTGAGCTTGCCCCCACGCCTTGAGGTGTACATGTTGGTTGATGCAGACGGACAGCTCACCGCACCTCAACCTCGCGAGCCCAGATGGACGCGCTCAGACACCGATATGCGCAGGTCTTCGCATCGCTTGGGCGCGCTGAGCTTCAGCGCGGCGCCGACGCGCTCGACGACCTCAACCTCACCAACCTCTTTGATGAGGGCTCGCCGCTGTGGCTCGGGTTCTACACCCACAACGGCCTGATGCT
This sequence comes from uncultured Bradymonadales bacterium, assembly GCA_964468515.1. Lineage (GTDB taxonomy): Bacteria > Myxococcota_A > Bradymonadia > Bradymonadales > Bradymonadaceae > CAYXWB01. The sequence goes on from CAYXWB010000323.1 coordinate 5,018, forward strand.
CGCGCTGGAGAAGTACGGCTTCATCGACGACGTGCGCCGCTTAGGCTATGAGCGGCTGCGCTTGGAGCTGCGCGTGGACGATCCTGAGGAGCACATGCTGCGCCTGTACAGCGATCGGCCGCACGCGGAGCAGCCGCTGGTGGAGCTGGTGGCGCGGCGCGCGTCGCTGACGCTCAGCGGCGAGGTGAGCGCGCGCCTTGGCGTTGAGGCGCTGGGGGTGCTGAGCATTGAGTGGCTCCAGCTCCAGCACCCGCTCTTGCAGTTCCATGATGAGCGCCCTCCCCTTCCCGGACAGCAGCTGCCAGGGTTAGGTTTAGGGCGCAAGGTGTTCGAGCTGCTGCGCAACATGTGCTTGCGCTTGGGGCTGGCGGGGCTGGTGACGGTGCCCTCCTATTTTCACAACGCGGTGTTCTACAGTGATGGGTTCTCGTTCGTCGATCCGCGCTATCAGGGCAGCTTCCGCGCGCTGCGTCGGGCGCTGCTGGCCGACCAAGATGAGGATCCCGAGCGGCTGTGCTTGGCGACGTGGGGGATGCGCTGGGGGCAGGTGCGCGATCATGATGAGGCGATGGCGTGGTTTCATGAGCCGATGCTCGCGCCCGTGAGCGCGGCGTCAGCGCGCTACCTAGAGAGCCGCTGGTATCGCGACGAGGTACGCCGCGCGCGCCATGCCCATGACATCACGCTGGATGAGCAGGCGCTGCGCGCGCAGCTCGGCGCGCGCGGCGTGCTGCCCTTCGACGAGGCGACGAGCGCCTCGTGGCTGAGGGACGACGGGCTGTGAGAC
>CAYXWB010000324.1:0-5712 GCA_964468515.1 uncultured Bradymonadales bacterium
GCGCGCCAGCGCCGCCGCGCCTGGGTGCGACAGCGATGGTCCGAGCAACGTCCAGCGCCTCAAGTGATGATCGTAGAGCAAGGCGGCGTCGTAGACGCCAGCCCACAACAGCGGGATGCGCGGCTGAGGCATGGGCGCGCGCACCTCATCCAAGCGCCAGCCTAGCTCAAACGCAGACAGCGCCACCACGCCGCCCTGAAAAGGGAGCGTCTCAGCGTCATCGCTCGCCCCCAGGCCGCCGCCTGTGCTGTGCTGGATGAGCCACGCCACAGGATCGGCGAGCGTGTCGTGTGGGGCGCGCTCAAGCCACGCGCGCCCCTGCGCCTCCACGCGCAAGACATCGCTGGGGTGCGCGCAGAGGATCGACCAGCGCGCGGAGCTGGCGCCTCGCCCGCTGTCAAACCAGACGGGCGCTGGCGCGCCCGCCGCCTCAAGCGCGCAGGCCACCCCGAGGGGGGTGGCCTGCGGCGAAGCCTCACAAGGCAAGGTGGTGATGCTCATGGGGTGCGAAAGACCACCTCAATGCGCTCATTCATGGAGATGTCATCGGGGAAGCGCACCCCCTCTTGACCGACGCCGCGTGAGGTGACCCGATCGCGCTTGACGCCTTGCGTGGTGAACGCGTCGGCGAGCTGTCGGGCGCGGATCTGAGAGATGGCGAGGTTCTCCGTGGCGTCGCCGCGCGAGGTGTGGACCTCCAAGGAGACGCTCATCTCATCATACGTGTTAGCGAGCTTCACCAGCGCCTCGACGTACTTACGTCCCGTCTCAGACAGCTCGCCGGAGCGCGGCGCGTAGCTGCGCGGCGCGATGATCCGCACCGCGGTGGCCTCTTGGATGACGTAAGGATCGCCCATGATCGCGGCAGCCTTCTGCGCGAGCTCACGCCGCCTGGCCACAGGATCCGCCTTGGCCTGCGCCTCCTTGAAGCCGGGCTTGGCGGCCTGTGCTGCCTCGCCAAAGGTGGCGATGGCGCTATCACTGGAGGCGATGATGGCGTCATAAGGCGGCGGCACGTTCTGGCGCAAGGTCTTCACGGACTTATAGATGTTGTCGGCGCGGTTAAACTGCGCCTGCGCGTGCTGGGGCGCGCCCGCGTCCACGGCGCGCTGGCGGGCTTGCTCAAGCATGGCGATCTTGTCATCAGCGGCGCGCGCGCGCGCGGCGTCATCGACGGGCTGGCTGGCGATGACGGCAGGTTGAGCGCGACGATCGCGCTCGATCTTCTCGCGCCGCGCGACGGCGACCTGACGCTCCAACAAGGCGATCTGCTCGGCGAGCTTGTTGCGCTCTTGGTTGGCGGCCGTCAGCTCAGGGTTCACCTGCCCCACACGGGCGTTGGCCGCGTCAAGGCGCTGCTTGGCGTCGCGCTGACGCGAGACGGCCTCAGCGGTGCGATAGCGCAGCACGCTCCAGCGCGCATACTCAATGGCCTGCTCATGGGAGCCCGCTTGGAAGGCGTCTTCAGCGCGCTGACGAAAGGCGTAGGCCTCGCGATAGTAGCGCTCGGCGCCGGGCACCTCGCGCACCTTGCGCGTCTCGGGATCATTCCACATGACGTCTAGCTCGACCAGCTCGCGAGGCTTCGGCGCGCTGGTGCAGGCGGCGGTGAGCGCGCTGAGCGCCAGCAGCGCGACGAGGCTTGAGCGATACAGATGCAGTGAGCGACAGTCCACTTAGCAGCTCCTCAAAAGTAGGGTTCAGCGCAAGGTGCGCAGCTCCTGCTCCAGCTCGCGCTGCTGCGCTTGCAACGTGGCGATTTCTTGGCGCAGGGCGGCGATCTGAGCCACGGCCTCGCTGTGGGTCTTTTCTTGTCGCTCGGCCTGACCTTGGATCTGGCTGACGAGCGCGAGCTGGCGCACCAGATCGAGGCCGACCTCAGCGCGCTGGATCAGGCGCGTGGCCTGGTCGCGATCGCCAGCGCGCAGCAGCGACTCAGCGTCATCCAACCAGCCCGCGATGTCGGCCCGATCGGCCGCGGCGAGCGCCGCGGTGTCGGCCTCAGCTTGCTGCGCGAGGCCTGCGCGCATGGCGCTGATGCGCGCTTGAGGATCGCCGCTCTGTGCGGGGGCGATGAGGGGGGTAGCGAAGACGAGCGCGGCGATGAGCAGCGCGCCTCGCCTCGCGAGCTTGCGCGCCGGTCGCGCGCCTGAGCCGATGTTCATGCTCGCAATCTCCTGTGAGCGAGGGCGTCGAGTCAGCCTTTATAGCGAGAGGCGCGCAGAAAAGCCACCGCCTCACGCGCGCTCTCTTGGGTGTAGCCTCGCTCAAGCAGCGCGTCGAGCGTGCGCTGCGCGGCTTGACGATCGGCCGTTTGCAGCCCCGTCGCCTCGCCATCAAGCAGGCGCAGCAGGTGTCCCATGATGGTGCGCATCTTGCGCTGACGCTCCTCAAAGAAGGCGCGCCGCAACCCCCCAAACAGCGTGGGGAAGATCTGGCGATAGTCGACCTTGTGACCTGGGTTCTCGATCGAGAAGGCGGCGATGGACGCGATAAGGCCGGAGCGAAACGCCGCCAAGTCGCTGACATCCACCCCCATCTGACGCTCCGCCTCGCGCATGAACGCCTCATCGGGGGCCGCATATTTGCCCGTGATGGGGTTGAGCACCTGCTCCTTCTTGATCGACTGGTTGACGTGCTCCAAGTAGCGCGCGAACAGCGTGTTGTACTGCGCGTCCTCGACCAAGCCCATCGCCTGCTGCAGCTCCTCGTCAAGCCAGTCCAAGTAGCGCTCGCGCGTGACGCGGATGAAGTCTTCGTGGCGGTGATAATCACCGTCAGGCTTCATCTGCAAGAAGGGGAACACGGAGACATCCTTGACGAGCACGGCCAGCTCCTCAAGCACGGCCAAGGGCGACAAGCAGGGGTAGCGCTCGTCTTGGCTGGCGTTGAGCAAGATGACCTTCATCTCGCGCGGGCTCGCGCCGTAGCGGCCCTCGTAGTGGGCGCCATCCGCGCCATCATCCATCAGCGACGGCAGCGCCGCGCGCAGCTCACGCGCGAGCTCCGGCGCCAAGCCCTCGGGCACGATCCCGCGCGCGTAGAGGTCGGCCTTCTCCAGCGGCGAGAGCGCGCCGATGACCTCGCGCAGCTGCGCCGAGTAGCGATCCGCTTGGGGGCGCTTGAGCCGCGTGAGCACCGCCCACAGCGCGGCCACCGCCGCCGTGTGGGGCGCGATCGGCTTGCCCATCTCCACCTTCTTGAGCTGCTCCTCGTAGATCAAGCGCTCTTGGCCGTAGTCCAGCAGGTAGGGCAGCCGCACGAGCTCAATGCGCCCCTTAAATGAGGCGTACTCCGGCGACTGCTTGAACGCGTCGAGGTACATCTCATTGCCCGTGGACATCATCAAGAGGTCCAAGAACAGGATGCGATCATCGAGGCTGACGCTCGCGCGCTCGCTGGCGGTGAGCAGGTACTTGTTGAGGTCAGGGTGGCGCTTGAACAGATCGTCATACTCAATGACGCCGCGGTTGGCGTCGGACAGATCGCCGATGGCCTCAAACAATGAGACGTTCTGCAAGCTCGGCGGCAGCGCGGCGAGCGAGCGATCGGCGGTGAGCTGGCGCACGCCCGCGTCCACGCGCATCTGAGGCTCCACCGTGACCGCGCCGCGTCGGTAGCGGCGGCTGATATAGAAGCGCTCCACCTGCACGTGCTTCAAGACGCTGCGCAGCTCGCCCTGGTAAGCGGTCAGCAGCGCGTCGAAGATCTGGCGGTTGGTGTGGCTCAGATCGCCGCGCGCCAGATAATCGCTGATGACAAAGTCGCGATGGGGGGCGAACACATCGGCGAAGATGGCCTGGCGCTGCGCCAGCGGGATGAGCAGCAGCGGATGATCGTGCAAGCTGCCGACGAGGCGCGCGTCGATCTGATCTTCCTCCAAGAAAGCGTAGGTGTCGAGGCCGCTTAAGCCGCTGCCGCGCTGACCTTGTGGCCCAAACCCGATGCCGCCCGGGGAGCCCGCCTTGCGCTCATTGGGGAAGACCCAGTTGAAGCGATAGAGCGCGCCATCGTCGGTGTGGGAGTAGGCCTCCAGGGCGCGAAGGAGCGTCTGCACGAAGGTGCTCTTGGCGCTGCCATTGGGGCCGTGCAAGAGGATGAGCTTGTCCACGCGGCCCGCGCGCGTGAAGTTCTCAATGAGCCTGAGCACATGGCCCTGCGCGCGCTCTTGGCCGATCATGCGATCGCGCCCCTCATCAAACGGCGCGTCAAACAGCGCGTAGCGCGTCACCTCGCCGCGCGCGTCTGAGCGGGTGCGCTTGCCATAATATAAGAAGGCGTCGCGCACCAGCTGAGCGCTGCTGCGCCCGTGGCGCCTGGGGTGCTCACAGAAGGCCTCGAAGAACTGATCAAAGCTCATGATCCTGCGGTTCTGCGAGAAGCCGCTCTGCACCTGCTTGGCGGCCTGCTCCAGCAGCGATTGAGTGCGTTCTTTGTCCGTCATGGCGAGGTCCGGGGGTGAGCGCGTCGATGGCGAGGTTACTTGGCCACGACCTGGAGGGTGGCGAGCTGTTCGGTGAACCACAGGCAGCGCTTGCCCGCGCCCGTCTCACAGACGCTCAGGTTGACCGAGGCCTGGATCGTGTGCTCACCCGCGGGCGCGGTCAACGCCACGGGGATCGTGGCCGCCTCATCGCGCAGCGTCAGCGCGCCTTGGCGCAGCTCGCGCGAGCTGATCGTCACGGGCGCGTCGGCGCTCAGCGTGACCTTCCACGGATACTCGGGGTTGATCTTGAGGCCAGCGCCAGGGCGCACCGAGAACGCGATGGTGGCGGGCGAGTTGGCCTCGACCTGATGCGTCAGCGCGTCAAAGCTGAAGTCTTCGCCGCTGGCTTGGCGCGGCGCGGCCGCTTGGGCTTTTGGCGATTGAGCGCCTGGGGCTTGAGCTTTTAGCGCTTGAGGCGTCTGAGCCTTGTCGCAGCCGCTCCACAACAGCGCGCCGATCAGCAGCGCGCGCAGCGTTCTTGTCACGATCGAACCTCCTCAACAGGCGAAGCAAACAGGCGAAGCACACATCAAGCGCGCTTGAGGCGCGCGCAAATCCTAGCCGATAAGACGCATGAGCCCAAAAGAAACTTCCCGCCACGTCGCCTGCGCCGCGCGCCGCACAGCTCCCAGGGGGTGGAATTCGCGAGGGTGGGGCTCGTGGCGTGATTGTCGGGTGCGTGGGCGCGTGCTAAGCTTGGCGCTGCGACCCTGCCAACCATCTGCTGCCTCTTACGGTTGAGGCGATTGAGCGCGACGTGACCGGAAACCAGAACAACAAGCTGCCCTTCCCCGCGGAGCTGACCGCAGAGGAGGAGGATGACGAGGTGTTCTCCAGCGTGAGCGTGAGCAAGCACGACCATGACGACACAGGCGTCTTCTCCAGCGCGCCTGCCGAGATCGCGCCGACGCCACGCCACACGGGCGCCTATCAGAGCGTCCCGGCGCAGCCGCCAAGCCCCACCGGCCCGCATGGCAGCGTGCAGCTGCGCACCAACACGGCCGCGCTGCCCGCCATCGCGCCCATGACAGGCGGCTACCCCTCGGTGCAGGTCGGCGCGCCTCGCTCACGCGCACGCATCGGCCTGCTGACGCCCCAAAACCAGCTCGTCGGCGAGGTGGACGTGCAGGGGGAGCGCTTCTTGATCGGGCGCGAGGGCAGCGACCTGCCCCTTGATGATCCGTTCGTCTCGCGCTGGCATGCGCAGATCACCACGCGCCAAGGCG
>CAYXWB010000325.1:0-5684 GCA_964468515.1 uncultured Bradymonadales bacterium
GGGCGCGGGGGCGCCCGGGGGCGCGGCGGCGGGGGGGGCGCCCCGGGGGGGCGGGGGGGCGGGGGGGGGCGCCGCGGCGGCGCGCGCACCTCTCACTCGCTGGAGCGCGATGAGCCTCAAGGTCTTGATCTGCCTAGGGCCTGCTCCCTCGCCAGGTCAGGCGCAGCCCGCGCTGTGTTATGCCCTCGGTGAGGCGCAGGCCGCGCCGACGCGGCTGCTCGGGGTCGCGCTGTTTCGTTGGCTGTGCGCCGAGCACGGGCTGCCCAGCGAGGTCGTCGTGTTCGGCTACAGCGACTCCCCTTGGGTCGCCTTGCACGAGCTGGCGGCGGTGCCTGAGCACACGCCCGAGTTCGCCGCGCTGGGGCTGCGCGAGGCCGCGCGCGCAGGCGGCGTCAAGCCGCATCAGCTCGACGCCATGACCCAGTTCTTAGCGCGCTATTTGGGCGGCGTGCGCGTGCGCGCCATCCTCTCGCCGGAGCCTGGCGGCGACGCCGCGCAGTTCGCCTTCTTGGCCGAGCTGCGCGCGCAGCTCGGCCGCGATGACACCTGGCATATCGACGCCTCGCGCGATCTGTGGGCGGCGAGCCTCCTGAGCGCGAGCGCGCCAGTGATCCTCGCCAGCGGCGCGCAGGTGGGCGGCCTCTACTTGAGCCATGGTGCGGGCTTGCGCGATGGGGGGCGCGCGCCTGTGCTCACGCTCACGCGCCTGGGCGCGCTGTCTGAGTGGGCCGCAGCCCTTGGGGCCATGCGCCAAGGCGGCCTCGTGGCACCACTCAGCGAGCGCTTTCGTCGCTACGATCCGCTGCTGGCGGGCGCGCTGCGTGATGTGAACTTCGCCATCCTCACCGGCCAATACGCGCGCCTCTACGGCGCCTTTGAGCTCGCCGCAGGCCGCCTGCGCTCACTCGCCGCACAGCACCCCCACACCTTGCCCGGCTTCTTCGCGGCCCAGGTGTTAGAGGACTTCGACGCCATCCGCTCGCGCCACTTGGCCGACTGGGAGCTGGAGTACGCGCGCCGCGCGCTCTACTCGGGTGATTATGCGCGCGCCGTGTCACTGCTGCGCAAGGCGGTGGTGAGCGCAGCCATCAAGCGCTCGCGCGATCGCGTCGATGACGCCTACCGCGAGCGCACCCTCGCCACGCTCATGGAGAGCGAGCAGCGCACGACCCTCTACCCGGTCGATCCTTGGCCCTTCTTACAGCTCGGCGCGCTTGCGCGCGTCTTGGCTGGAGACACGGCGCCGCTGTCGCAGCGTGAGCTGCGCGAGATCTTCCGCAGCGATGACACCCTGCGCCTGGCGATCGAGCGCGCGGCCAGCTTCGCCGCTGTGCTCGTGGCGCGCTTTCAGCGCGTCCCGCCCCACTGAGCACCCCCTCGCGCAGCCCCCTCATGACAGGGAGGTGACTTTTTATGTGGCTTTGCGTGCTTATCGTGTAAAATTACACCTGTCGTGTGCGTCCATGCCCGACATCGCCCCCCACCTCCTGCCGCGCTGGACATCCATGTCAGAACCCAAACAGGGCATCTTGCGCACCCCCGATGGGGCGACGATCGCCACGCTGACGCTGGGTCGCGGGCCGCGTCGGCTGGTGTATCTGCCCGGGGCGGGCGATGGGCTGGCGACGCCGCTTGACGCGCCCGGTCGCTTGGCCATGTGGCTGCGCGGGCGCGGGACGCACTTTCGCGTCCTCTATATTAGCCGACGCGATCCGCTGCCTGCGGGCTTCTCACTGGCCGACCAGGCCGCCGACGTGATCTGGACCATGGAGCGCTTGGGCTGGGATGGCTCGCTCATCGAAGCGCAATCAGCCGGCGGTCCGGTGGGGCAGCTCGTCGCCGCGATGCGCCCTGATCTTGCGCCCGTGCTGGTGCTCGCCAGCAGCGCGGGTTGGCTCGACGCGCAGGCGCAGCTGGCGTGTGAGCGCTGGCTGGAGCTCGCGCGTCGAGGCGACTGGGGTGCGTTCATGACGCAGGCCACCGAGCTGCTGTGGCGCGACGCCAACATGGCGCTGCTTCGCCCTTTTCGTCGCCTGCTCTCGGAGCTGGCCGCGCCGCGCGATCCGCTGCGCGTGGTGCACCTGTTGGAGTCGCTGCTGACGCTCGATCATCGCGCGCTGCTGCCCAGCATCCAATCCCCCACGCTCATCTCGGGCGGCGCCGATGACACGCTGTTTGGCGCGAGCTTGCAGACGCAGATGGCGCAGGCGATCCCCGGCTCGCGCTTGATCCTGTCACCGGGCTACGGCCACGGCCACGATCTTGAGAACCCCGCCCACATGGAGCGCGTCGCCGCGTTCGCGCGCTTGCACGGCGCGCGCTTGCGCGCGCCTGCGCTGGCAGCGGGGTGAGCCTTGTGCCCGCAAGACCTCGTCAGTCAGTGGTCGCTGATGCAGATTTTATGCGGGGATCGTCCAAGCGAGCGGGTCACTTGCAGCCGCCACGCCTGCCCTCAGCTGCGTCGCGCGGCGCGCTGAGGTGAACCCTCAGGATGCACAGACGCGGGCCTCGCTCAAGGCTCCAGGTGCCCCGCGCAGCTGTCTTGGTGCTTGGCGCTCGCGCTGCCATCCGGGCAGATGACCTTCACCCAGCGCACATCTTGCAGGTTGGCCTCACGCAAGGTCGCGCCCGTCAGATCGACCTCCTCCAGCGTCGCGCCCGCGAGGTTCGCGCCTGAGAGATCCGCCTCCTTGAACGACGACGCGCGCACCTGCGCGCCTTGAAAGTTCGCCTGGCTCAAGCGCGCGCCCTCGAAGCTGACGCCGCGCATCGACGCGCCCTGAAAGATCGCTCGGATCAGGTTGGCGCCGCGCAGCGTCGTGTCCTCTAACGCGGCGAGCTGTGAGAGCTTGGCCGCGTCCTCGCGATCGCGTCGCCCTGGGCGATCGCCGCGATGAAACACTGCCTGTGTCATATCCGCGCCCGCCACGATCGCGCCTCGCAGCGCAGCGCCCGTGAGGTCCGCTTTGTGGAGCTTCGCGCCCGTCAGGTTGACCTCTTGGAGCGAGGCGTTTTGCAGGTTCGCGCCGCTCAAGTCAGCCTCGCGCAGCGAGGCGCCATCTAGCACCGCGGCGCTGAAGCGGGCGCCTGTGAGGTCCGCCCCTTGCAAGTTCGCGCGGCTCAAGCGCGCGCGGCTCAAGTCCACCCCCTCAAAGCGCGCCTGAGTGAGCTGCGCGCCCGCCAGGTTGATCTGGCTCAAGGTCGGTCGCTCACCGCTGATGCGCGCCAATTGCACGAGCCCGCGCGCCGCCTCTTGGCGAATGCGAAGCAGCTGCACGGGCACACAATCGGCGGGCTCCGGCTCGACGCAGCTCGACGGCACGTCGTACAGCTGCGCGATGAGCTGCGTCTTGTAGCCGATGCCAAACTGCTCGCGCGTCAGCTGGTTCTGCTCCTGGATCATGAGGTTCTGCGTGTTGATCTGGCGCACCTGCACGATCATCAGCACCGACTGAAACAACAACATCAGCGCGGGGATGAGCGCCAAGAGCGCGCCAAACACGCCGATGCGCAAGAACCGGTTGGCGATGGCGGCCGCCACATCGCGCGTCTCCGGCTCGGGCCACGCGCGCGCCCCGGTGGGCTGATAGCTGCCGCTCAAGTGCGCTGACCACGCGTCCCAGCCGCGCTGCACCGCGCCAAACAGCTGCGATCCCAAGAAGACCTGCGTGGCCGCGCGCGCGATCATCGTGGTCGCGTAGCGCTTGGCCGTGTCGCTTGTGGGCTGCGCGTCTTGCGCGCGCAAGTACGCCTCAAGCGCCGCGATCGCCTCAGGGTCGCTCGGGTCGCGCTTGACGCGCTCAAGGTAGGGCTGCCAGCGCCGCTGCTGCTCGCTCATAAGTCCTCGTATGCGCCTGTCGCTGGCGGCCAGCCCGCCTCGATAAGCGCGCAGGTGATAACATTTCAGCCCAGGTCAGCGAAAGCGCTGATCGTGAACGCTCCCACCTGGGAGCGACACCTAGGTCGACACGATATCATCGCGGATCGATGCGACCCACCTCGTCACACGCCATCGACGCGCGCGTCGCGCTGCTCCAGAAGACCTACGCGCACCTGTTCGGCGCCATCGTCGCCTTCGCGGGGCTCACCAAGCGCGACTTCTCCTTGTTGCGCACGGCCATCGTCGCGAGCAGCTTCTTGGCCATCGGCGTGATCATCGTCGCGCTGCTGTTTGAGCTGTCGCTCGGGCTCTGGTGCTCGGTAGCGATGGTGGGGCTGGCGTCGCTCAGCGTCCTCTATTATACCTCTAGGGTGGTGCGAGACTACGCGCCGGGTCAGCACGTCGCCGCATCGCTCGCCCTGTGCTCAGCCCTCGCGCTGATGTTCTGGTATGTGCTGCGCTTGCTGATGTTCTCCTCCTCTAGCGATTGAGTGAGCTGATGACCCCTCGCCAGTGTCTGCCTTGGCTGCTGTTGTGCGCGGCGCTCGGCGCGTCCGCCTGTGATATGGCGAGCGCTCCCCAAGAGGCGCCCGCTGTGCCAGGCGTCCCAGGCGCCCGGCGCGCCATCACACCAGCGCCCACACGCGGCATCGAGAAGGTCGACGGCGCGCGCGCGCGCGAGCTCATCGCCAGCGGCGGCGTCCTCGTCGATGTGCGCGCCGAAGACGAGTTCAACGCCGGTCACCTTGAAGGCGCCCGTCACCTCCCCCTCGACAAGCTCGCCGGACAGGTCGACGCCATCGGCGATCGCGACACCCCTGTGATCGTCTATTGCGAGTCGGGCGGACGCAGCGCCCGCGCCGCGTCGATGCTGCGCCGCGTCGGCTTCAAGCAGGTCTACGACTTAGGCGCGATGAGCACGTGGCATTGATCGGCCTCGCCACAGCCGCGCGTCCTCATCATCCTCGCTGGCGCTGAGCGCTGAGGGGGCGCCTTTTTCAGTGGCGCGCGCGTGTCTGCTGTCTATGTTACGTCGCATCAGTTAGGCGCGCGCCCCTCTCATCACCTTTGGCGCGCGTGTTGCATCCTATGTGGCGCAGCGCGGAGCGCTAAGCCACCTCCTCCGCGCTCGCCTGGAGCTGCCGCACGGCCGCTGCGCCTATCCCGCGTGAGCGCGGCAGCTCCCCTCCCCAACGCTTCAAGGAGCCATCATGTTTGATCAAGTGTGCGCGCGTCGTCAGTTCCTCAAGCATTGCGTCGCGGGCGCTGTCGGCGTAGGCGCGGTCTTGAGCCTCACCAACTGTAAGAAGGACAGCGGTCAGCCCGCCTCGACGGGGGCGCGCACAGCAGGAGGACCTACAGGCCTCAGCAAGTGCGCTGATGTGAGCGGCCTCAATGAGTCACAGCTCAAGACGCGTGAGTCGCTCAAGTATGTGGATGAGACCCCTCAGCCTCCCAAGCGCTGCGATAACTGCATGCTCTATATCGTCAATGGTCCTGCGGGCTGCGGCGGCTGTAAGGTCCTGCCCGGTCCCGTCATGCCCGGCGGCTGGTGCTCCGCTTGGGCGCCCGCTCCCGCCTGAGCCTCCCCCTGACTGCGCGAAGTTTGCGCCGTCAGGCGCAAGCTTCGCGCAGTCAGGCGCAAACTTCGCGCCTCCTGCGCCCTGCCAGCCGCGCCCAAGCCCGCGATAGCCGATGCGGGCGCGGCGGCGTTATGCAGCGCCCCCCCGCCGGCAAGGGACCCACGCGCGTGGTCGAGCGCCGCCTAATAACAGCCGCATCGACGCACCGTTCGGGAGGGTGT
>CAYXWB010000326.1:0-5675 GCA_964468515.1 uncultured Bradymonadales bacterium
GGAAGACGATGTCACCGATCTCACGACCGATGGTGACCTCATCCTCGCTGAAGACAAACGAGCGGGTGGCGAGCTCAGGGCCGCTGATGAGCGCCAAACGCCCCCAGAAGCCGGAGTCCGGGCTGCCGCCATGCAGCGTGTCAGCGTCTTGCGCGCCGCCCGAGTGCATCGGCTCGACCTGGCTCATGAGGTGGAACACGAGCAGTTCTTGACCTAGGCGAATGTAGTCGCCGTGCTGAAGCTCTTGCTCGTTGCGGATACGATAGAAGATGCCGTTGAGGCTGTTCAGATCGCGGATCGAGAACTGGCCATCGCGGATGGTGAGCGCGGCATGGCGCGGCGACAAGAACAGGTCGCTCGCCAGCGCGCGATGCTCGCTCTCGCGCCCGATCACCACCTCACCCTCATGCAGCGGGATCGTGGCGCCCTCGGAGCCATCAGGCTGGATGACCACGAGCTTGGCTACCGCCGAGCCGAGGCTCGGGGTGCTAGGCGTGGGCATCGGGCGCTGCGGCTGCTGCGCTGCGGGGTTGGCCGCCGTCACCGACGGCGCTTGCGCGCCGAGCGTCGCCTCAGGCGCGGACACCGCAGGCGTGGGCACCGTCGCTGAGGCCGCCGCTGGCGCGTTGACGGGGCTGCCACACGCGCCGCAAAACTTAAAGTTGCTCGGCACGGGCGTGCTACAGTTCGGGCACGGGATCATCACCGGTGGGGCGACCGCCACGGGCGCAGGCTGCGGCACGGGGCGAGGCAGCTGTGAACCGCAGCCGAGGCAGAACTTGTAGTGATCTTCGTTCTCGCGTCCACAATGAGGGCAAATGATCACGACATCGCTCCATGCGCAGCAGGGTGGATCCGGGGACAGCGCGCAGCATCACAAGCAGCGGCTCGGCTCAGGACGCTCGTGGCAAGCGTGCCGGATGTTGTAACAACTCTCCCTGCGTCTGGCAATTTCTTTTGGGCCGCGCACCGCCGCTGGCGCCCACCTGGCGCGCGCCGCGCACGCGCGCCTCTACCTCAGCTCCAGAACCATATCAGATCCATGAGCCGGTCCCACCAGCTCTCGCGCTGAGCTGGCGCCCCTTGGAGCTGGCGCGAAGCGCTGCGCTCACGACGCCGCGTCGTTGGCGTTGGCCATGGCGATGGCGCTGGCGATGGCGATGTCAGCGACCCCGACGTATGAAGCAGCTCCCCGCAGCCCATACACAGGTTGAAGCGGGCCTCATTCTCCCTCGCACACTTCGTACATACGTTGTTCATCGGGGCGCTCCTGACGACACAGTGGAGACAGCTCACGCGACGTGAGCGAAGGGGCATGATGACAGACAATCTATCACGCGCCACCTCATGCGACCACGCCCGCAGGCTGCGCGTCCACGCTGGCGCTTGGCGCGGTTTGACTTTGGCGCCCCCTTGCATTAGACGATCACTCCGTCTCATCAGCGCGAGCGACCTCACGCTCGCCAACCTCATCCACCTCACGGAGGCTCGCTCATGGGTGACCCCAGCGCGGCATCACAGACCTATCTGATCACCGGCGGCGCAGGCTTCTTGGGCCTGCATGTCGCGCGCAAGTTCGCGGCGCACGGCGCTCAGAAGCTCGTCTTGCTCGACATCGCCCCCTTCCACAAGGACGAGTACCCGGCAGACATCTGCGAGTTCGTCCAAGGCGACATCCGCGATGTGCAGCTCATGGATCGCCTGCTCGCCGCAGACGCCTTCGACGCCATCGTCCACGGCGCCGCCGCCCTGCCCTTGTGGAAGCCCGAGGACATCTACGACGTCAACCTGCGCGGCACCCTCACCGTGCTTGAGGCCGCACAGCGCGCCCACAACACGCCTCGCGTCGTCTTCATCTCGTCGACCGCCGTCTATGGCGTGCCCGACAAGCACCCGCTCGATGAGACGGACCCCATGGTCGGCGTCGGCCCCTACGGCATCACCAAGATCGAGGCAGAGCGCCTGTGTGAGACGTATCGCGAGCGCGGCCTGTGCGTGCCCATCATCCGCCCCAAGACCTTTATTGGTATTGAGCGACTGGGCGTGTTCCAGATCCTCTATGATTGGATCGAGAGCGGCAAGCGCATCCCCATCATCGGCGCCGGACACAACCGCTACCAGCTCTTGGAGGTCGAGGATCTGGCTGAGGCCATCTGGCTCGCCGCCTCGCTGCCCGCCGAGCGCGCCAATGACACCTTCAATATTGGCGCCATTGACTTCTCGACCGTGCAAGAAGACGTCGGCGCCGTGTGCGCCTACGCGGGCACAGGCGCGCGCGTGCTCGCCACCCCCGCCAAGCCCATCAAGGCCGCCCTGCGCGCCTTCGAGCGCGCTGGCCTCTCCCCCCTGTATGAGTGGGTCTACGGCACCGCCGACAAGGACTCGTTCGTCTCCGTCGAGCGCGCGCGCGAGCAGCTCGGCTGGCAGCCCCAATACAGCAACGCCGACGCCTTGATCCGCTCATATCAATGGTACATTGATAACAAGCACCAGATCCAACAAGGCACTGGCGTCACGCACCGCATCGCCTGGGATCAAGGCATCCTTCGCGTCTTCAAGGCGTTCATGTGAGCAGCCCGCTGCGCTCCATAGCAGCGCTGCTCGCGCTGCTCACGCTCGCCACAGGCTGCGCGCCGACGCGCGCCGTCGGCGCGCGCGCGCCTTATGCCAAGGCCACCATCCGCGCCGTCGCCGTCGCGCCCGCGTTCGCGCGCGCGAGCTTTGGCGCGCCGCCTGACGTGCGCGACCAGTGGGTCATGCTCCAGCAAGAGGCCACCATCACATGGCTGCAGCGCGCAGGCGTCGAGGTCTTAGACCCGCGCGCGTTCACACAGCAGCTCACCGAGCGCGGCGCATGGCAGGACTACCAAGACGGCATCTTGCTGCGCGCCGCGCTCTCGGCTCTGTTTGAGCGCGACGGCGCGAGCTTGCCCATTGAGGCCGCCACCTTGCGCGCGCTCCACGCGCGCGGCGCGCTGGATGATCAGCCCATCCTGTTCACCGAGCTGGTCTATCACAGCGACGCGCGCTGCAGAGAGCGCGCCGATCAGGTCATCGACCACGCGCAGGTCAACGTCGCCAGCGATGCGCCTGACACCCTGCCGCGACACTGCGTCGTTAGCCACACACACGCCAAGCTCATCGCGCCCGCTGCCGGTGAGACGATGTGGTTCAACACGGGCCTCATCGAGCTGCACTTGGCCAAGCCTGCCAGCGCGCAAGACCACGCGCGCGCGATCGCGCGCGCGGTCGCCGTCGCGCTCGGCGGTGAGTTTGGCTTGAAGCTGGCCGGATAAACGCGCCAACGCAGCGAGGACGCGCCCAAGCCTGTCAGGCTTGGGCGCGTCCTCGCTGTGGCGCTTCGCGCTGTATCAGCGGCGCGTCCCGACCGCGATGCGCCCGAGCGGCTGCACCTTGAGGGCGGGATCAACCTCCTGATAGGAGAGCACCACCGCGTCGGGGAACTCCAGCGACACCAAGCGCTTGAGGTAGCGACGCGCGCGCTGATCCGTGAGCAGGATGGGGTTGCGACCTGCGGCCACATCGGCGCGCACCTCGCGCCCCACCGCCTGCATGATCTCGCCAGTGACATCGGGCGGCAGCGCCAGATAGCTGCCCGTCTCCGTGATGCGCACCGCCGAGGCGATCGTCTCCTCGATCTCACGATCCACCAGGTACACCACGAGCTGACCTTCCGTGCCCGCGTACTTGTGCGTGATGTAGCGGCACAGCCCAGCGCGGACCTCCTCGGTGAGCGCGATAGGGTCCTTGATGACCTTGGCGCGCTCGGCCAGGATCTGCAGGATGCGCGGCAGCTGGCGAAGTGAGATGCCCTCGTCGGCCAGACGACGCATGATGTCGGCCAAGTCTTGCAGCCCGATGAGCTTGGGCACGACCTCTTGCACCGCCGCAGGGTAAGGCCCCTCCAGCTGGTCGAGCATCGCCTGCACGTCCTGCAACCCCAGGAAGTCACGCGCGCGCTGTCGCAGCGCCGCCGTCAGCGCGAGCAAGATGTAGCTGGCCTCATCCCAGCTGCTGTAACCCGCCTCTTCGAGCGCCTGACGGTGGGCCACGTCCACCCACGACGCGTGCTTGCGCGTGGTCGGGTGGCGCGTCGGCTGCGCCTCGATCTCGAACACCTTGAGCCCCTCAGGCGACTCATTAACGAGGATCTTACCAGCAGGATATTTGCCATGATAGGTGGGCACCTCATCAATGCTGATGATGAACTCCTGATCACCGCATCCGCCCGCCATGCGCACCCTCAAGCCTGGCACCTTGACGCCTAGCTCATAGAACACGCCCTCGCGCATGGTCGGGATCATCTCCTGCAACCACTCACCGCGCCCCGACGCCTCCAGCGCGCGCGAGAGCGCCGGGCCCACATCAAGCGCGAGCGGCATCACCGCCGGGATCATGGCGCGCGCCTGACGCGCGCCCTCCTTGGCCTGATCTTCGACCTGTGTGACCTCGGCTTGCTCCGTCTCCGTGAGCTGTGCCTCCGGGGCCTGCTGGGACATATACAGGCCATAGGCGACGACGCCCACGACGGCTGCCACCAGCACGAACGGGATAAACGGCAGGCCAGGGATGATCCCCAAGCACACCAGCAGCACGCTCGTGATGGCCAGCGCCTTAGGCTGCGCGAAGATCTGCCCGAACAGGTCATGGCCCAGGTGGTTGGGATCATCCTCATTGGCCACGCGCGTCACGATGATGCCCGCCGTGGTCGCGATGAGCAGCGCGGGGATCTGGCTGACGAGCCCATCACCGATGGTCAGCAGCGTGTACTTCATCGCCGCCTCGCCAGCGGCCATGTCCTTCTGCACGACGCCGATGATGATGCCCGCGATGATGTTGACCGCGGTGATGATCAGGCCCGCGATGGCGTCACCCTTGACGAACTTCATGGCGCCATCAAGCGAGCCGTAGAGCTTGCTCTCCATCTGCACCAAGCCGCGCCTGCGGCGCGCCTCATCCAGATCAAACGCGCCCGCGCGCAGATCCGCGTCGATCGACATCTGCTTGCCCGGCATCGCGTCCAGCGTGAACCTCGCCCCGACCTCCGACACGCGCTCCGCGCCCTTGGCCACGACCAAGAACTGCACCAGCGTGAGGATCATGAAGATCACGCCGCCGACCACATAGTTGCCTCGCACCACGAAGTTACCGAACGAGGTGATGACGTCACCCGCGTCGGCATACAACAAGATGAGGCGCGTGGAGGAGATGTTGAGCGCGAGGCGAAACAGCGTCGTGATCAGCAAGATCGACGGGAATGAGCTGATCTTGATCGCGCTCGGGATGTAGAGGCTCAACATGAGCAACCCCACCCCGATGGTGAAGTTGACCACCAGGAGCAGGTCGAGCACGAACGTGGGCAGCGGGATGATGAGCATCCCGATGA
This sequence comes from uncultured Bradymonadales bacterium, assembly GCA_964468515.1. Lineage (GTDB taxonomy): Bacteria > Myxococcota_A > Bradymonadia > Bradymonadales > Bradymonadaceae > CAYXWB01. Next base: position 5,408 of record CAYXWB010000326.1, read on the forward strand.
TCCCGATCACGATCACGGCCAATAAGATATCGCTGTACCGAGAGAGCGCTCGGTCCATGCCGCCTTTGAGCAGCGTCTGCATCATCAACTCCTTCCTACTCGCCAACCACCACGAGGCGCAAAGCCACCCCCACAGGGTGCACCTCACGCCACGCTCCTGTTTTCGGCACACCCCACGCGCACTGTGCGTGCAGACACCAAGATCCCACAAAAAAACGCCTCGCGTGCACTTCAAGCACGCGAGGCGTTCATCGTCAACCCTCGCCCC
>CAYXWB010000327.1:0-5665 GCA_964468515.1 uncultured Bradymonadales bacterium
TGGCCTTTAGGCCAGGGCGCCCCACTCGCGTCTAAGACGGGCCAGCGCGCTTCGCGCGCTGGCCCGGTGGCGCTTCGATGCGTCTCAGTCAGGATGGATGGTCGCTCGTGCCAAGCGTAATTTGAGCGATGCAGCGCCACATATCAGGAACATCGCTCACACACAACCTCCCGAGCGGTGCATCGCAAGCGCTGATGTCATGCGGGGATCGTCCAAGCGAGCGGGTCACTTGCACCCCAAGCAGGCGGGGGCGCAAGTGAATCACCAAGCGCGCTCACAGGCCCGTCACCTGCACGGGGGTGGCCCTCTCGATGTTTGTCCCATCCCCGAGCTGGCCAAAATCGTTGTAGCCCCAACACGACACACTGCCTGCCTGTGTGAGCGCGCAGGTGAACGCGCCGCCTGCGGTGAGGGCGCTGATCTGCGTCAGCGCTTGGACCGGCACGGGCACGGCGCTGTTGAGGTTTGTGCCATTGCCGAGCTGGCCATTGTCATTGCGTCCCCAGCAGACCACGGTCTTGTCTTGCTTGATGGCGCAGGTGTGAAAGGCGCCCGCCGCGATGGCAGTGACGCCGCTGCTCAAGCCGCTCACCGGGGTGGCCGTCTCGCGGTTGGTGCTCGTGCCATCGCCCAGCTGGCCGCGAAAGTTATCGCCCCAGCAGCGCACACCGCCGCCTGTGTCGAGCGCGCAGGCGTGATAATCACCGGCCACGATCGCGCTCACGCCAAGCCCACACGCGGAGGTGTCAAGCTGACACGAGGCGCTGCATGTCACCGCGCCGCTCGCGGTGCTACGCGCGAGCCTGCTCGGGCTCCTCACGATCTTCGTGCTGGGTGAGCTGTTGGTGTTCTCCTGCTACATCTTGCCCGAGCTGATCAATGGTCCGATCGTGAGAGAGATGTTCACCATCACCTGGTGGACGTGGCCGATCGTGCCTGCGATCTTTGTCATCGTGATGAGCCTCACTCAGCGGCTGCTGCTGCTCCCGTTGCTCCTCGTGTCCGCTGTCTCAACGCTCGTGTTCGAGCGCACACGCCTGCGCCACCATCAAGGCCGCTACGCGCTCATCGTGTCGTTCGGGTTCTTGGCGCTCTATCTTGGGTTAGCGCTCGTCGGCTCAGCGTTAGCGTGAGGCGCGCGTCCTCGCGCTATCAGGATTGCTCCCACCGCTGCTCAGCGGCGACCCAGTCATCAGCGCCGCCAAGCGCAGCGCACAGCGCGATGAACAGGATATTGAGCAAAGGATGATCGCTGGAGCGAGTCTTACGAGGATCGGGTAACTCAGCGAAGTGTATCGTCATGCTCTCCAAAAGCTCCATGTGGCTTCTCCTAGCTCAGGGCAAGGTTCGCTGTGGCATCCTAGCAAACCCCGTGCCGTTTAGGAGTGCGATTGCCCTGACACACCACTTGACGCCACTTCGCATGGTCATGCTATGCTGACATGATGCAAACCCATCTAGCGCGCCTCATGATCTTGCTCAGCATCGCTGCATCGCTCGCGCTCGTGAGCTGTGTAGACGCTGATAACGCGCGCCCCTACGACGCGTTTGTGGCGGATTATCAGCGCGCGCTCAACCCTGATCTTGGCGCGTTTGATGACATGGGCGCGCCCGATGCACCTGTCGATCTACCGCCTGACATGCCGCCCCCCGATATGCCGCCCGCTGACATGGCGCAGCAGCAGTGCTCTGGCGCGGCTGGTACGCCGATCAACGTCACCTTCGTCAACCAGACGGGCAGGGCGGGGCGCATGGTCTGGGTCGACTCTCAGTGCATCCCCAGGCCCTATGCGCGCGTTGGTGCTGGGTCGAGCGTCGCGCAGGGCACCTTCACGCGCCACGTCTGGCGCTTGGTCGATGAGACCGCAGGTCAGACGCTCGGGGAGGTCACTGTGACGCAGCAACAGACCACGTACATCTTCGAGTGAGCCTGATGATGACGCGTCGCGCGATCGTGGGGATGAGCTGCGCGCTGGCGCTGTCCGGCTGCTTTGGCACGATCCCGGAGCAAGCATCGCGCGGTGACGCAGCGCTCGCGCGCGCCGCTTGGGAGGATGCAGACGCTGACTACGCCAGCGCCATGGCCAAGCCGCTGTCCTTCGATGAGTTTGACTACATCGTCGCCCAGCGCTGCCATGCGCGCCGTCAGCTCACCTCCCAGCAGCTCGCCGCGCTGGCACCCAGCGCGGTGACGTTCGAGGCGATCGCCAGCTTGCGCGCTTATGCGCGCAAGTGCCCAGGCTTTGAGGCGACTGAGGAGGCGCTGACCGCGCTTGAGATCGACCTCGCGCAGCGCACCTTTAACGCCAAGGTCGTGCCCTTGGTGGAGGCTGGCGCGCTGTATGAGGCGCTGCATGAGGCCGCTGCGCTCACGCCTCATCTGCCCGCCTCCCACCCGCGCGCCTCATGGCTTGAGCAGGAGGTGCGCGCCCGGATCATCACCGCCTATCAAGCGCGCGCGGCGCAGCTGCCCGAGGGCTCGCTCGCTCACAGCGTGCTGCTCACGCTCATCAGCTTGGCACGCGCGCAGCGCCCTGAGCTCGCCGCGCTCGCGCCGCGCGCTGAGGCCGTCGTCGGCGTGCGCCCGGAGCAACCTCAGGCCCGCGTGAGCGTGGAGGGCGCGTGTGGCGCGCTGCTGGGCGACGCGGTGAGCTTTCACACCTCAAGCAGCACACCTCAGGGCGCGCTCTATCGCGTCGAGGCGGGCGCGCTCACGGGCTGCTCCATCTCCCACAGCGTCGATGTCATCGCTGAGACGTTCACGACCTATCGCACCGAGCTTCGTGAGGTCAAAGAGAAGGTCATCACCAAGATCCCCGTGCGCACCGCCAACACCACCGTCACCCGCGCTTGCGGTCAGACCGCGATGGGCTTCAGCGGTTGTCGCACCGTGGCCACCAAGACCACCTACGCGACGCAGACCGTCACGCGCGAGGAGTATGTGACGGTCAAGAAAGAGGTCCAAGTCCCGGTCGTGCAGACGCGCAAGCTCAAGCAGGTGACGCAGACGCTGTCTGCGCATGGCTGGGTCAGCGCCTCGGTCAGCGGGGAGCTGGTGCGACAGCCGGTGGAGGCGACGGTGAGCGTGACGGTGGGGACGTACCCGCTGGACTCCCCCGACGCCCAGCTCATCCCCAGCGTCACCACCGCGCCGGGACAAGCGGCGCTCGGCCAAGCGATCGCCGCCTCGCTGTCGAGCGCCGCGCTGCGTGCGGCGCGAGGCGCGCGCATGGTCGTCCTCGCGGGTGAGCTGGACTACGCGCGCGCGGTCGGTGACAGGGCGCCGCTGGTGGAGCTGATCGCCGCGCTCTGGCTCGGCGGCGCCGCGCTGACGCCTGAGCAGCTCGCGCCGCTGTCCGAGGCGCTGGGCTTGCAGCTCAGCGGACCGTGGTCCCCCGACGCGCTCCCGAGCGCGCCCGCCTTCGCGTGGCTTGATACGGCGCTGCGCGATGACTTCTTCGCCCACGAGCCCGACCTCATCGCCTTCGGTGGCCTGCTCGCGCGAGGTTATCCGTTCATGATGTCCGGCGTCGCCGCCTCTTATCAGCTCCCCCCGCAGCAGCTCGTCGGGCAACCCGCGCGCTCGGGGCTGATGATCGGCTTTGAGCAGTCCTTGCGCTGGACCTTCGCCACTGGCGACCATCACCAAGGCCTCGGCCTCATGATCGGAGGTGACCTCGCCGCAGGCATGGGGCGACGCTTCGGCGATGATTATCAGCGCGTTGAGCCGCTGCCCATCTATGCGCGCGATGAGTCCGAGACGCGCTACGCGGTCGGCGCGCAGCTCGGCGCGGCCGCGATGGTGGGGTTTCGTCATCGCCGCTTCGGCCTGTTCGCGGGCCTCAAGCCGACCTTCACGCTCGGGCTGATGGGGTATTACCGCTCGCAAGGAGGCGCCATCCCGATGATGGGCCGCGTCGAGGTCCGCCATCGCGATCGTTATCCGCTCATCGTGGAGGCGTGGTACGGCGACCTGAGCGCGTCAGCGCGCGATGCGTGGGGCGCGGCGCTTGATCTGCCCGTCGCGGAGAGCCTGTGGCTGCGCTTGAGCGCGCAGCGTCAACAGCCCGCAGCCCAGCTCTACGGGCTCAATGAGGCAGATCGCGTCTACCTGGATCGAGCCCCCCAACACACCGTCAGCGTCGGCCTGATGCTCGCGCCTTGAGGGCGCTGGAGCCACGAGTTGTATGGCCCGCGTGTTGTGCTTAACTTTATAAAAGTTAGCTTTTTTGGATCGTTAGAGCTTGCTTCTGATCGCTGTGATGAGAGCAGGTTATTGTATTGGAACGTCCTTTAATTTATCCTGGGTTACAGGGGAGGATTGGTTAAGGAGGTTTAGGATGACTTTTACAACAGAACACTTGAACGTCATGGCGGCGTGGGGGGCTGAGGTTGCTCGTCAGCCGAACTACACGGAATCTCCCTCACCGGAAGATGCGTTTGAGGCGCTTCATCAAGCGCTCAGCGAGCCCAACGCGCGCCTCGTGGCGGCGGCAGCTCATGTGCTGCGCAAGCTCGCCGCTGATGAGCGAACCTCGTGGGCCTCTCTCCTTCAAGCGTCTCCTCCAAATCAGGTCGCAGCGCGTCGCCTGGGTTATCTGGCCGAGCGGCTAGATGACCGTACAGAGGATGCTGCATCGCCCCTTCAGGAGCTGGCTCACCAGCTCGCCTTCGCTCAAGCCTCGCCAGAGGATAGCGAGCTGGCGCTCTCTGGGCTGATGCGTCGTCGTGATGTGTCGCGCCCGCGCGATGCTGTTCATCATCGCTGGAAGGTCCTCTCGGATCCGGACGTTTGGACAGCTTTCTGCGAGTCGTGACGCGTCGTTGACGCGTCCTCATCGGTGAGGAGAGGGGGGATGGCCAGAGTGAGGCTTGATCTGCCCGCGCTGCCTCAAGTGTGGCGCTCTGAGCAGGCGCTACAGGTTCGTGACTATCTGCAAGCGCTCGATCGACGCCTTGATGCGCCCCTGTCATTGACCCTCTATGGGGCGGTGGCCGTGTCGCTCTATCTGGCTGATGATCCTGGCATCTTGGCTGTGACTCGCGACATTGATGTGACCGGGCCACCTGACACGATGAGGGCGCTTGACGAGGTGCGCGCTCGCGTCAAGCAAGCCCTTGATGGTGCGCATGTCGCGGACCTACCTGTGGCTTGATTTTACGTCTGTGCAGCGGTTCTTTGTGGGGCCTGACTGGGAGCAGAACCTCGTCGATGTCTCGGCTCACCTGTCTCTCAGTCAGCTTCAGATCACGCTCCTCCATCCGGTCGATCTGAGCTTCTCAAAGCTCCTTTGTGGGAAAGACAAAGACTATCAAGACTGCGTTCGCCTCTACGCTCGGTTTGTCGGTGAGCGGGGGCGAGCGAGCTTTGAGGCTTACTTCTATCAAGCCTATCCCTTCGCCCACTCAGAGCGTGATGAGGCGCGTCTGCGTGAGGCTTATGAGGAGCTGACAGGGCGCGAGTTTGATGAGGCGCGCGTCGATCGTTCCCCCACCAACCTCTGAGCGATAGTGGCGCGTCGCCAAAGCGGTGGACAAGCGGCGCGTATAGCGCTATACGCGCCGCGTCTGGGCGCGCACATCGTGCCAAGTCCCTTCAGGTCACACTAGACCTCACCGCTTACTTTAAGGAGCCTGCGATGGCGATCGAGCGTACTTTCAGCAT
>CAYXWB010000328.1:0-5639 GCA_964468515.1 uncultured Bradymonadales bacterium
CGATCTGCGCGCGCAGCGTCACGTCGCCGCCCTTGTCGAGCGCTTCGAGCTTGCGGCAGGCTGCCATCACGGTCGTGTGATCCTTGCCGCCGAACATGCGCCCAAGCTCGGGGAACGAGTGATCGGTGTGCTTTCGCGCCAAGAACATCGCGAGCTGGCGCGGCTCGCTGATGTGGCGCGTGCGGCGCGCGCCGCAGATGTCGGCGGCGCTGATGCCGAAGTGATCGGCGGTCACGCGGATGATGCGCTCCACGGACAGCTTGTGGCCGTGATCGAGGTGCATGCGCTTGAGGTGCTCGCGCGCCATCTCAAGCGACACGGTCTTGTTCATGAACGACGCCTGCGCGCCCAAGCGCACCAGCACGCCCTCCAGCTCGCGCACGTTGGAGCGGATGCTGCTGGCCAAGAGCAGCGCCACGTCCTTGTCGAGCGGCAGGCCATCCACCTCGGCCTTGCGCTCCAAGATCGCCACGCGCGTCTCCATCTCGGGCGGCTGCACGTCCGCGATGAGCCCCCACGAGAAGCGGCTCTGCAAACGCTCCTCTAGGCCGGGCAGCTCCTTGGGCGACTTGTCGCTGGTCATCACGATCTGCTTGCCGCTGTGATACAGCGCGTTGAACGTGTGGAAGAACTCCTCTTGGGTCGAGTCCTTGCCGCCGATGAACTGGATGTCATCGATGAGCAGCACGTCGCAGCGATCGCGAAACTGCGCGCGAAAGGAGTTCATGTCCTTCTGGCGCAGGCTGGTGATGAGCTGGTTCATGAACTCCTCCGAGGAGAGGTTCATGACGCGCGCCGACGGGTTATGGCGCAGGATCTGAATGCCGACCGCTTGCAACAGGTGCGTCTTGCCCAGCCCCACGCCGCCAAAGATAAACAGCGGGTTGTAGGTCTGGCCCGGGTTGTGCGCGATGGCTTGGCAGGCGGCGTGCGTGAACTGATTGGAGGGCCCGACGACGAACTCCTCGAAGGTGTAGCGCGGGTTGAGGCCAGCGGCCTGAACGATCTGCTGAAACTGGGCCTCGGAGTGGATCTGGATCTGCTCGCGCGGCGCCAGCGCCTCAAAGAAGTCGGTCTGACGCGCGGTGGTGCGGTTGGCCTGGGCCATGGGCAGGCCAAGGCGCGCGACGTCTTGCGGGCGCGCGGGCGCCTGAGGCAGCGCGCCCGGGAAATGCGAGCCCCCCTGAGGCGGCGGCGTGGGCGTGCTCGCCAGCACACGACCCGCGCGCGGCGCAGCCGCGGGCAGATCCAACCTGCGCACCTCGGGCTCGCTCCACACCGGCGCGGGCAGCTCGCCGCGCACATGGATGACCGCCTGCATGCGCATCCCGGTGGCCACCAGCAACGACTCCTCGATCAGATCGCGATAGTTGTCCTCCACCCAGACCTTGACGAACTCATCAGCCACCTCCAAGTGGGCGATGGCGCCCTCTTGATGGTGCAGCTGAATGTGCTGAAACCATGTCTCAAAGTTATGGGGGCTGACCTTGTTCTTGAGATCGGTCAGAGCGGCCTGCCAGAGGTCGGTCATTACAGCGGTCCTTGCTGATGCGGCGCACGGGAGCGGAGCAGGAGATGCGGCCGTCGCCATGATCACGCTCAGAGCGCGTGATGGCGAGGCGGCGCAGGACAGACAGGCTAAACACCAGCCCTAGGTGTTGGCAAGGATCGGCTCGTTCGCCAAGTGCGATGAACCTCAGGGGCGGCTGCCGCGCTGGCATCTTGTAGCACAAGTGCATGGCGCATCGAAGGTTCTTCAGCGCGCGCGGGCGACTGAGGGCGCTCCAGCTCGCATAAGCGCAACAAGTGTGAGAGCTTATCAGCGCGCGCAGGGCCTCGTGAGCGCCCCGATCGCGCACAGATCCGAGGAGAATCATGGAATGGCGATCAGCAGATGAGGATCACGCGCCGGCGCGCTCGCCAGGGGGCGTGCTGGCGGTCGATCTTGGGCTTCGGCTCGGGCTCGCGCTTTGGGATGATCAAGGCGCGCTGCACTGGGCGCGCTCTCAACACTTCGGCTCGCGCGACGCGATGCGACGCGGCGCGTGGGCGATCATCCGCGACGCGGGCCCGCTCACCGCCTTAGCGCTGGAGGGCGACCGCGCGCTGGGGGAGGTGTGGGAGCGCGCCGCGCGCAAGCAGTGGCCGCAGGTGATCGTGCTCAAGACCGGCGCGCGCGGCTGGCGCGAGGCGATGATGACGCCCTCACAGCTGAGCCTCACCAGCGCTAAGCTCAAGGCGCTGGCCGGCCAGCTGGCCCGAGAAGCGTGGCGCGACCACGGCGCGAGCAAGGGGCCCACTGCCTTGCGCCATGACGCCGCCGAGGCGGTGCTCTTGGGGCTTTGGGCGCTGCGTCAGCTCGCCATCGCCCCCCAAGATCAGCTCACCCACACAGAAGGTGAGCGCATGTGAGCCTGCGCGCTTGACATGATGGGGGGAGGCGTGCTTAGATTCGGCGCTCATTTGGGGCCTATCTGGCGCCTCAACGCCCCAACAAGCGCCTCAAATGCCCCAGAAAATCACTCGCCGATAGGGCGACACTCTGGCAAAAGCCCAGCCATACTCGAAGAGGAGCGATCATGTCGAAGAACCACACCACCCCGACCAAGATCAAGCGCCTGCGCAACCACGGCTTCCGCGAGCGCATGAAGACGCGCGGCGGTCGCATGGTGCTCAAGCGTCGCCGCGACAAGGGCCGCCACCAGATCGCCAAGACGGTGCACAGCAAGGGTTGAGCGCTCGCCGCCAAAGCGTGCGTCGCCTGTGGGCCGCGCGTCGCGCTCGCTTTGAGCGTGACGCGCGGCCTCGCGCGTTCGCCACAACCGGAGGCTGGCGATGACGCCCTCACCCGCGCCCAGCGAGCCCCAGATCTTTTTAGAAGATCAACGCTTACGCAAGGTTGAACGTCTGACCAAGCGTGCCCATTTTCTAGAGGCGCAGCGCCAAGGCCGCCGTCGCGCGGGCCTTCATCTGGTCGTCTATGCCAGGCCCAACGGCTTGGGTTGGCCCCGCTTGGGGTTGACGACGAGCAGGAAGGTCGGCAACGCTGTCTGCCGTAACCGCTGGCGACGCCTGCTGCGCGAGGCGTTTCGCACTCACAAGGCCGCGCTGCCCTTGAGCTTTGATCTGGTCGTCATCGTCAAACCTCAGCAGCAGGCGCCCGCCCTCGATGTGCTGACTCAAGAGCTGCTCGCGCTCGCGCGACGCGCCTCCGAAGACTGCACGCGAGCGCGCCCCTCGGGATGAGCGCATGTGTTCCCCTCAATCGCCAGCGCCTGATGACCCTCAAGGGCTTGTCGCCTCCTCACAAGAGGTCGGGCTGCTAGCGCGATCGGGTGTCCTCATGATACGGGGCTATCAGCGCACGCTGTCTCGCGTGCTGCCGCCCTCTTGTCGCTTCTATCCCTCATGCTCCGAGTACACCCTCATCGCGATAAAACGCTACGGCCTCTGGCGAGGCTGCTGGCTCGGTGCTAAGCGCATCGCGCGCTGTCACCCGTTTCATCCCGGCGGGATTGACCACGTCCCTTGACCTTCTTTCAGGCGCCGCCTCAAGGCCCACTTGGCTGCGCGACTGTGAGTGCCACCATCCATGGAACAGCAAAAACGATTCTTGCTCGCGCTCGTGCTCAGCGGGCTGGTGCTCGCCACTTGGCAGATCTTCTTCGCCCCTCCTGTGCAGACCGCGCCCGCGGAGACACAGCTGGAGCTCAAGAACGACGCCAAGACCGCGCAGACCACCACCACGCCTGCCCCTGAGCTCACCCCTCAGCCAAAGGCCGAGCCGACCCCTCAGGTCCCCGTCGAGCAGATCAAGCTCGCCACGGAGCGCGTCGCCGTCACCTTGAGCAATCGCGGCGGTCGCGTCACCGGCTTCACCCTGCTCAAGCCTGAGCAGTACCAAAAAGCCGGTGACCTGCTCGGGAACATCCCCAAGGACAGCGACTACTTCCCGTTCGGGCTGGAGTTCACCCAGGGTAACGTCGCGCTGCCCGATCAGCTCGTCTACGCCATCGATCAAGAACGCAGCGTGCGCGACGCCACCGGCAACTACACCTCTGTGGTGTTGCGCTACACCGCGCCCGGCGGCGTCTGGAGCTTGGAGAAGACCTACGCGATCCACCCCAAGCACCCCTACAGCCTCGACATGAGCGTCAAGCTCACCAACACAGGCTCTGCCACGCTGTCCGATCAGCTGCGCCTGAACCTCTACGGCTACCATGACAAGTCCGTCGAGAAGAGCTTCTTTGACTTTCGCCCCGACCCCGAGGCCACCCTCTGCTACACCGACGGCGGCCTAGAGCGCTATCCTTACAGCAGCCTCGACAAGATCCGCGACTACAGCAAGGCCGTCACCTGGGGCGGCGTCAGCCTGCGCTACTTCTTCTATGGGTTCGTGCCTGAGCGCGACAACCCCAGCGCCTGTCAGATGTCGCAGGTCGGCGACAGCTTCATGCGCACCCAGCTCACCTGGACCAAGTTCGCCATCAACCCTGGCGAGTCCTATGGGCAGAGCGGCTTGGTGTACATGGGGCCAAAGGACGTCGACGTGCTCGACGCCATCGGCCATGACCTCACGGCGAGCGTGGACTATGGCATCTTGACGGTGCTGGCCAAGCCGCTGCGCTGGCTGCTCAACTTCTTCTATAATTACGTGGGCAACTGGGGCCTGGCCATCATCCTGCTCACGCTCGTGATCAAGCTGCTCACCTGGCCGTTTAACCAGAAGAGCTACGCGAACACCGAGCGCATGAAGGAGATCCAGCCGCTGCTGGATGACGTGCGCAAGAAGTACGAGAACGATCAGCAGCGCTTGGCCGAAGAGACCATGAAGCTGTTCAAGGAGCACAAGTTCAACCCGCTGGGTGGCTGCTTGCCCATGCTCGTGCAGATGCCCATCCTCTATGCGCTCTACGTCATGATCGTGAACTCCGTGGAGCTGTACCACGCCGAGTTCTTCCTCTGGTATGTGGACCTCTCCGAGCGCGATCCGTTCTTCGTGCTGCCGATCCTGATGGGCGTGGTGATGTTCATCCAGCAGTCCATGATGACGCCGCCCCCGAGCGCCAATGGCCCCAACCAACAGATGCAGAGCATGATGAAGATCATGCCCGTGATGTTCACGGCGTTCATGCTCTTCCTCCCCTCGGGCCTGGTCCTCTACTACTTCCTGAACCTGCTGCTGGGCATCTTCCAGCAGCTGATGATCAAGCGCAGCTTCGCCAAAAAAGCGGCCGCGCGACACGCCGCGAACAACGGCGGCGTGATCGGCTAAACCCATCGCACGCGACGCGATGTGATCCGCACGAGAGGCGCGCGAGCTTGAAGGCTCGCGCGCCTCTCGTGCGTTCAGCTCACGCGACCCGTGAGGCGCGCGCATCGCGCAGGAGCCTGTCGAGCCAGTCGAGCGTGTCGAGCCGCCCCAAGCCGTGCAACCGCAGCGCGCCGGGCAGCACGTCGCGCACCAGCGCGAAGGTGTGATCCTGCATCCTGTGCGCCACGCCCGCTGGCACGAGCCAATGATCCAGCAGATCCGCGCTCAGGTGCTCACACGCGCGCGCCCGCGCCTTGGGGCCCGTCATGATGAGCTGCTCCACCAGCAAGGGCACGGCGCCATCGCACGCGCGATGATCCCAGCG
>CAYXWB010000329.1:0-5628 GCA_964468515.1 uncultured Bradymonadales bacterium
TTTACTCCCGCCTCGCTTTGCCTCAGTGCGACTGGTCCTTCGTGAAGCGGTCCTGTTGCGCCAGTCGCAGTCCTTGACGTGTGGGCGCGCCCGTGACAGATTACGCCCCCTGATGCACGGGCGCGCCCGCGATGTTGATCTTGGCATGACCCCTCCTGGGTGTTTGAGGCTTTGGCATGACGACTTTCGAGATTGGTGAGGACATCGACGTGATCGTGGCGCAGCTCGACACGCTCGTCGAAGAGGGCAAGCTCGACGAGGCGACCGCGCTGGCCAACGCCGCGCTCGCGCAGCACCCCGGCGATGTGGACCTGGTGGCCGCCGCCGCCGAGGTCGCCATTGAGCAGGAGCGCTTTGATGACGCGATCGCCCTGATCGCGCAGGTCGAGGGCAAGCCCGCGCAGGTTGAGGGCGACGAGGATGGCGAGGCCGAGGGCGACGAGGCCGCTGACCTCGACGACGAGACGCGCGCCGGGCTGCTCAGCCTCAAGGCGCACGCGCTGTTCTATCGCGGCGATCTGGATGAGGCGCGCCGCACCTTCAATGAGTCTGTCCGCTTGGACCCCGAGGACTGGACCGCGCTGCTCGGGCGCGCGCTGGTTCACGAGCGCATGGGCTTTCGCGTCGCCGCGCTGCTGGACCTCGATCACGCGGTGGCCATCGACGATCAAGAGGCGCCGCCATTCGTTCAGCGCGGGCGCGTGTACCTGCATCGCGGCCAGCTCGCTGAGGCGCTGCGCGACTTCGGCTACGCGCTTGAGAGCGATCCTTTCGAGGAGGAGGCGAGCCTCCAGTTCGCGCGCTTGCAGGCGCTGCAAGGTGACGCAGGGGCTGCCATTGAGGCGCTGGAGCGGCTCGTCGAGCATGGCGAGGATGATGACAAGGTCGCCGCAGGCGCGCTCTTGCGCAGCCAGCTGTCGCTGACCTTGGGCAGCACCCAAGCCGCGCTCGAAGACGCCGCCATCACCATCGCGCGCTGGCCGAGCCTGCCCTGGGGCTACCTCCAGCGCGCCGCCTGTCAGCTCGCCGGCATGGACGCCGATGGCGCCATCAAGTCGCTCAAAGAGGCCGAGAAGTTCGTCAAGGACGCGCGCGATGTGCCCGACATCTTCGGTCTGCGCGCCACCGCCTACGATCAGCAAGACAAGCCTGAGCAAGCGCAGCGCGAGCGTCAGAAGGCCGAGGGCGCGCCGCGCCTGCCCGCCATCGTCTATGGTCCTCTCCTTAACCCCGCGCGCAACGTCCCCATCAACCCTGATCGCCCCATCGACGTGCGCGCCATCCTGGGCGACCTGTTCGGTGACGCCTCGCGCGCGCCCAAGGGCTACGAGGACGCGCTTCGCGAGGTGATCGACAAGATCCCCGAGATCGTCGCGCAGAACCCCAACGTCGAGCGCATCCAGATCGAGCTACCTCAGGTCGATGGCATGCGCGGCGGCGCGCAGAACCTGGTCATCCAGGTCGGCCGCAACAACGCCAACGCGCAGCAGCCCCAAGCGTGAGCCAGAGCATGGAGCGCGACGTCCTGCATCACAGCCCTGAGCTGAGCGTCGCCCTCGTCATCGACGAGGGCGACGTCGCTCACCTGGAGCTGACCACCTCCCCTCAAGGCGCTGACCTCACCCAGCTCGAAGACGTCATCGTCATCGTCGATGGCCAAGGCGTCACCGTCACCCCCATCGATCGCGGCCACGCGCGCGCCACCTTGGGCCCCTGCGACGCGCTCTGGGAGGGCGGCTTCTCGCTCATGGTCCGCGTCGGCGAGTGGCTTGATGGCTGGGACTTCGGCGATGAGCTTGATGAGGAGGGCGACGACGAGGGCGATGAGGACGACGACGAGGGCGAGGAGCACGATGACGGCGGCGACGATTGAGCTTGCCCCGCCCTCCCCGCCTCTGCCCCTCACCCCTGACACGCTGATCATCTGGCAGATCGCGCTGCCCCATGATGAGCGCCACTTCGCCAGTGACCTCGCCACGCTCTCACCCGACGAGGTCGCGCGCGCGCGCCGACTCTTGCGCCCCTTGCACGGCTGGCGGCTCGCCGCAGCGCACGCGGCCACCCGACAGATCCTCGCATCTCACCTCGTTGAGCGCGGCCTCACATGCGCCCCTGCTGAGGTGAGGTTGCGCCGATGCAGCCATGGTAAGCCCGCGCTTGACGTGCCTGGGGCGCGCAGCGGCCTCAGCTTTAACCTCTCGCATAGCGGTGAGCTCGCGCTGCTGGCCGTGGGCTTAGGGCGCGAGCTCGGCGTCGATCTTGAGCGCGAAGAGCTCAGCCGCGACCTCCCCGCGATCGCGCGCACGGCCTTCTCTCCCCACGAGCGCGCGCAGCTGGCCGCGCTGCCTGAGGCGGAGCGCGAGGCGGCCTTCTTTCGTATTTGGTCGCGCAAGGAGGCGTACATCAAGGCGCTGGGGTTGGGCTTGAGCTTGGCGCTCGACAGCTTTGACGTGAGCGCCGACATGGATGGCGCGCGCCTGCTGGCCGCCCGCCACGCGGGCGGCCAGCACGCACGCTGGAGGATGCTCAGCCTCGACGTGGCGCCAGGTTATGCCAGCGCGCTGGTGGTGGAGGCGCGGCCCGAGGAGCGGGTGCGCGCGCAGCTGCGCCGCTTCACCAGGGGCGGATGACCAGCGAGATGGTGTCGTGGCGCTGCTCAGCCCAGCCCTTCTTGTAGTCCAGCTCGCTGCCCAGATCATAAGCTGAGACGCCCTCAGCGCACAGGCGCTCGATGATCCAGAGCTGGGCGAGGTTGCCTAAAGAGAGGGCGCGGTAGTGGTCATCGAAGCTGAGCTGCAAGCCGCGATACATGCCAAGCCAGACGCCGCCAAACACGAAGGCCAGATCGCGGCCCTCATGGGTGATGAACAGGGCGCGCAGGCGGCCTGTGGCGGCGAGCCTGGGGAGCATCTTGCTGTAAAAGGTGTGCATGTGAGCGTCGGCGATGCCGGTGCTCTGCTGGCCCTTCCAGCTGCGCGACTCGATCTCCAGGATGCGCGCGTAGATGGCCTGCCAGTCGGCGGTCTGCGCGGGGGTGGCGAGCCACTCCATGCCCAAACCCTGCTCACGTGCGCGTCGATCGAGGCGGCGCAGGTTGGCGCGAAACTTCGGCGCGCGGCGCGACAAGAAGCCGTCCACGCCGCCTTCAAGGCTGGCGATATAGCGTGATACCGGTGGACCGACGCCGACAAAATAAGCGCCCGCGAAGCCCTCCACGAGGCCATGATACAGCGGCGAGTGGCGGGTCACGCCGGAGAGAAAGAGCAGATCCCAGTCGCGCTGATCGTGGCGACAGGCTTGTGCGAAGCGGCGCGCGAGGGTGGGCAGGTCAGCGCCGACGATGGGGCTGGCCAGACACCACGAGGCCTCAAGCGGCTGACGAAAGCGACCCAGTCGCTCATGCTCGCTCTGCACCAAGGCGGCGAAACCCTCGCCGTCGAAGTCTGTGATCCAGGTGGTGTAGCCGGGGCTGAACGCCTCATAGGCCGAGAGCACCCACGCCGCCGACGAGCAGAAGCGGTCGATCTCGGGCGTGCGCGCCACCAAGTCATCATACTCGGCAGCGCGCGCGGCTAGCTGGTCGAAGCTCAGAGTTTGCATCGGCGCTGGGGGAGGCGATCTCAAAGCGGTTGAACCTCCATGAAGAGTCTGGTTATCATACCGCTCTCTGGGGAGCGACATATCCCACCAGCGCGCTCATGAGGAGGAGGATGCCTTTGGACTGGCAAAAGACCCGCTACATCTTGCCAAACCTGTTCACGCTGGCAAGCGTGCTGTCAGGAATGTTCAGCATGCACTTGTCGCAGCGCGCGACCTCCACCACGGAGATGGCGCTGGCGGCGTGGCTGATCGTCGTCTCCATGCTGTGTGACGCGTGTGACGGGCGCGTGGCGCGCATGACCCATACGGAGAGCGCGTTTGGCGTGCAGCTCGACAGCTTAGCCGACGCGGTGAGCTTCGGGGTGGCGCCCGCGTGGCTGCTGTTTCACTGGGGGCTGACGCCGCTAGGCCCTGCAGGCGTGGTGATCGCGTTCTGCTATGCTGCGGCGACGCTCGTCCGCTTAGCGCGCTTTAACGTGGCCGCGAGCGAGGACAACGGCTGCTCGCGCTACTTCCAAGGTCTGCCCTCACCGCTGGCAGCAGGCGGCGTCGTCGCGCTGGTGCTGGCCGCCATCGCGCAGACGGAGCAGCACACCACACCCGCCTACGGCGCGGTCGCCTTGGCCGCGTTGTTGCTGGGCGGCCTGATGGTCAGCAGCGTGCGCTATCGCACCTTCAAAGACGTGCGGCTGCGCGGTCGCGCGGGCTTGATCGTCATGGGCCTCATCGCCGCGCTCGCGCTCATCGGCCTGCTCTTTAAGCCGAGCACCGCGCTCGTCGTCGCCATGATGCTCTACATCGTCATCGGCCTGGGGGGCGGCCTGATCGATCTGACACGCCACATCTTCGGCCATGAGGACGAGCCCTCTGAGCTCGCCCAAGAATTGCTCGCTGAGCTAGAGGCCGAGCGCCTCGATGGGGAGCATAGGGCAGACGAAGATCGGCCGCGCTGATCCTCCCCGGCTGCCCTCTCAATGACGCGCGGTCACTGAGACCGCGCGTTTTTTGTGTCTTGGGTCGAACCCAGCCGCTCTATGACAGGTGAGGGAGGGGCGACACCACCATACCTGCGCATGAGGCGCGTGGCGTCGGCTCAGACAAATGAGGGAGCTCGCGTTGATGAAGTTAGATAAAGCGCTCTTTACGACCTTTGAGGCGGCGCACCTGTGCCACGCGAATGTCACGTCAATCAAGAACTGGATCGAGCGCGGCGAGCTGAGCGCGTTTCGCACACCCGGGGGCCACTGGCGTATCCCACGCGCGACGATGAGCGACTTTTTGAGCCGTCATGGCATGGCCAACCCCCTCCTGAGGCGGCCTCGCGTCCTGCTGTGGTCAACCTCCCCTGAGCTGGTGAGCGGCTTGAGCGAGGGCTTAGGTGAGCAAGCGGAGCTGCGCCAGGTCGAGCATCAGACCTGCGCGCTGGTCCAGCTAGGCCAGTGGAAGCCCGAGCTGCTGATCGTGCAAACCTCGCTGCTGAGCGCGGCGCCTGACCAGCTCAAGCGCGAGCTGGAGCAGGCTGGCGTGACCACACGCGCGATCTTCTTAGAAGCGGCGCGCTGTGACCCTAAGCGCGCCTCAGAGCTCGCGCGCGCCGCGCTCAACGCGCCATGAAGGCTCAGGCGCGCCGCGCGCGCAGCGTCAACGCGTCGCCTTGGATGCTCTGATCCTCTAACACGAACCCTGCACGCGACAGCCGCTCGTGGAGATCACGCTCGCTGAACCAGCGAAACTGTGAGATCGGCTCGCTGACGCGCTTGAGGAGCTGACGCAACACGCCGCGCCCTCGGATGAACGTGCCGATCACGCACAGGCCGCCAGGCTTGAGCACGCGCGCGAAGTTGCGCAACGCCTCATCAGGCTCGCTCATCAGGTGCAGCGCGCCCGCGCAGTGCAGCCGATCAAATGTGGCGCGCCCAAGCGGCAGCCGCGACGCATCACCGCGCACCAAGAAGACCCCGTCGCTGAGCCCATCACGCTTGAGGTACTGCTGCGCGTGCTCAAGCATCGGCCAAGACAGGTCCACGC
>CAYXWB010000330.1:0-5614 GCA_964468515.1 uncultured Bradymonadales bacterium
TGCTGCGTCTGGCGCACCAGCGCGCGCAGCGTGCGGGTGGTGAAGTGCGAGGCCAGCCCGCTCATCAGCACCGCCGCCACCAGCCCCATCAGCACCGCGCACACCATCAGCAGCCGCACGCGCTCGACCACATGCTCCAGCTCATCCAGCGGCATCATCACGCGCACATGAGCGGGTCGGCCATCAGCCAGCGTCACAGCCTCAAAGGCGGGCAGCGCGTCGAGCGCGCTCAACCCCTCAAGCGCGGGCGTGTGAATGGCGATGGGCGCGGCGGCGCTGAGCTGCTCGCGCGCGATCACGGAGTCACCCCACAGCACCCCGCCCACCCCGATCACCGTCACCCGCGCGCCGGTCGCCTCGCCCAGCTGGACGGCCAGCTGGTCGAGGTCCTGGCTTGGCGAGGCTTGGCGCAACACCAAGGCGCAGGTGTGGGCGTGGGCCTCTAGCTCGTGGCGCGTGCGCGCGATGAGCCACTGCCCCAGCGCGCGCTCCAGGTACCACCCGCTCAGCAGCGCGCCCACCAGCAAGAGCGCCAGCGAGATGAGCAGCAGTCGCGTGCGGTAGCCTAACGTCACGGCGCCTCGTCCTCACTTGTAGGGCTAGAGGACTCCTCGGGGCTGGCCTTAAACCGGTAGCCCACCCCGCGCAGGGTCTCAATGTAGTCGGCCGCGTCGCCCAGCTTCTCGCGCAGCCGCTTGACGTGCGTGTCCACGGTGCGCGTCATGATGTTGGCGTGGATGCCCCACACGTCCTTGAGCAAGACCTCGCGCGGTTGCACGCGCCCCTTGCGCATCATGAACGTGCTCAAGAGCTTGAACTCCAGCGCGGTCAACGTCAACGGCTCATCATGCAGCGTGACGCGGTGCGCGCTCGGGTCAAGGCGCAGCACCCCGAACACGACCTCTGCGCCGGGCGCGACGGCCTCCTCATCGCCGCGCGCGCGTCGCAAGATGGCGCGCACTCGCAGCTCAAGCTCGCGCACGCTGTAAGGTTTGGTGACGTAATCATCCGCCCCTACCTCGAAGCCCACCACGCGGTCGATCTCCTCACCACGCGCGGTCACCATGATGATCGGGATCTCGCGCGTGCGCTCATGCTGACGCAACCTGCGGCAGACCTCCGTGCCTGACAGATCGGGCAGCATCAGGTCGAGCAAGATCAGATCCGGCACCTGCTCATGTTGGGTGGCCTCTAGCGCCTCTTTGCCGCTGTGGGCGACGCGGGTCAGATAGCCGCTGCGCTCCAAGCTGTAGGACAGCGTGCTCGCCAGGTCGCGCTCATCTTCAACGATCAGGATCAGTTCGCCAGCCATGATGCGTCGTCTCGGTGAGAGAGAGGTCTGGGTGCGGCGTCCCCCGGCGCAGGATGGGCGCCGCGTGTATCACAGCGCGCGCCTCCTCCTTAATCATCACGCGACTCAGTTGCAACAACCCCACGTCGATTATCTCACAGTTGTGACATGACGAAGACGGCGAGGTGGCGCGAGCGCGACCTCAGCTGGCGAAGACCTCATCCTCACTCGCCGCGCTCAGGATGTGCTGCAGCGCGCGCTCAAGCTCCTCATAGCTGAGCGCGCTCAAGCGCGCATGACGCCTGTCATCCTCTCCGAACCGCTTGGCGAGCAGCAGCGCTAAGCTCGCGCGCAGACCCTCTTCACGCCCCTCTTCGCGGCCTTCTTCACGGCCTTCTTCGCGGCCCTGGTCGAGCCCTTTCAAGCGGCCCTTCTTGTGGATCTTCTCCACCCAGCGATCTAGATTCTTGGCCAACATGCGATGCACCTCGGTGATAGATTGGACCTGCTCAGGATCAAGCGGCGCATCGTGCGCGACGAGCAAGCTGACGAGCCAAGCGAGCGCGTCGCGCTTGAGGCCGCGATAAGCAGGCTGCTCTAACAGCGCGGCGAAGCGCGCGACCAGCGGCGCCAGCTGCGCGGGCGTCTGCGCGCGCTCAAACTCAAACAGCAGCCCTGCCAGCGACTCCCCCTCAGGCAGCCTGACGCGCCGCTCATCCAAAAGATAATACTTCATCGCGGGTTGAAAAGGCAGCAGCGCGCTGGGTGGGGTCAGCGCGACCAGCTCTTGGACGCTGCGCTTGGCGTTCCACAGTCGCTCGCCATTGTACAACACCATCGGGAACACCTGCGGCAGCCCGCTTCGGCTCAGCTTGGGGTGCTCTTTGAGCAAGTATTGATAGAGCAGGCCCCCATAGACCAGCATCCGCACAGCCATCGTCGGATCGACATAAGACTGAAACTCCATCAACACATAGACATAGAGCGCTGGGGCGCGACGGGCCTTGCGCGGGATCTTCCACAGCATGTCACCCTCGCGCCGCGCCAGCGACTCGCTCAAGAATGTCACAGGTACGCGCTGCATCTTCGCGAAGTTCAGCTGCTCCAGCGGCAGCTCAGGCGCGAAGCCCTCGATCAGCGCCTGCGCGGTCACCTTGTGGGCGAACAGCTGGCGATAGCTCGCGTCATGCGAGCGCGTGTCATCTGCGTTATCTGCGCGCTCGCGCGAAGCGCGCGTGGTGGTTCGTCGCGCCATCGGATGCCTCCCCCGCGCTGTTGGAGCGCGCATCACACCACGCGACGCGCCGCTCATGGGGAGGTTATCGACGCAGCTAGGCGTGATGTTGCGTCAAGGCGCGCTCACTCCTCCTCGGGGGAGGTGGCGTGATAGCGGGGCAGCTGGTGGCGCGCTTCGAAGGCGTCGGGGCTTGGCTCAAACAGCGCGGCGCTCTCGATCTGACAGGCCTCGATCCCCTGCGTGATGAGCGACTCAACGTGGCGACGCAGCTTGCCCGTCTTGACGCCGAGCGTGGCGCTGTCGAGCGCGACGATATGATCGTGCAGCACCATGCGATCGGTGACCTCACCGAGCGCGCTCACCACGCGCGCCATCGCCTGATGATCCTCATGCTTGGGGTGCAAGAACTCTAAGAGGTGGCGCAGCGTCTTGGCGCGCTTGCGCCAGTCGTGGGTGTGGTCGTGCGGCGCGCCAGGCAGCGCCTGCTGCCTGGCGCGCCGTGTGCGCTTGTAGGCGCGCCGCAGCTGGCGCTCCAAGGCGGGCGTGGTGACGGGGCGCGGCAGCGCCTCGATCAGATCGTAGGGCATCGGCGCGAGGCACGCCGCGCCGTGGCGAAGCGTCATGGTGAGGTCGGCCTCATGGGTCGCCTGATCACGCGTGAGCAGCGCGCGCCACGCGTCGCGCGCGTCTTGCTCGCGCGGGTGCAGCGCGTCGGGCAGCTTGTCCAAGGTCTTGATCAGCACGTCCGCGTCGCGCTGCGCGCTCACCTCGCGGCCCAGGTCGCGCAGCTGGGTGTTGAGCGCGCTTGAGGCCTGCGGCGCCAACGCGCGCGTTAAGTCCAGCAGCGCCCGCGCCCGACGCAGCGCCTTACGATAGGCGCGCACCCCCTCCACAGGATCGCGCGGATACAGCTCATGCGCCGCCCAGCTCGCGTGCGACAGCACGCCCCCAAAGGCGCGCACCAGCGCCTCGCGCGGGCGCGCGTCTGCGGGCCAGTCCAACGTCTCATGGGGTGGGAAGTCCATCACATGGGCAGCTCTTGGCGTGGTCATATCACTCGTGGGGAGGGGGTGGCTTGTTCACGCTGCGGGCCAGCGTTGGCGGCGTCGACACCTCTGAATGTGCGGACAGCGCGCCTGCGCGCAAGCGCATTTCAGCGCGCGACGTGAGCGCCGTGATGTGGAGGTCGCGCTGGCAGCTGCGTCGCTGGGGTCGAGGTTTGAGGTGCGCCGCGCTCGTCGCGCTCTCTCACGATGGTGATACGTGATCTTACCCTCTCCACAGCTCAGCCTCTTGGCCGTCGCGCTCATCATGATGAGCGCCTGCGGTCCGGTCAGCACGGACCTGGATGGGGGGCTCTACAATCAAGACTGCTTGGAGGAGGCGGACTGTGTGGTCATCGCCACTGGGGATGCCTGCACCTGTCCTGCCACCTACGCGGCGATCAACCGCCGCGATCGCGCGCGCTATGACAGCGACCGCGACACCCTCTTGAGCCGATGCTCCGACGCGCGCCCTGAGTGTCCGCCCGGCGAGGAGCGACCCGTCGCTGTGTGTCAGGTGAACCGCTGCGAGGTGCGCTTTGAGCCCTATGCGTTGCCTAGCGATGCGACGCCTTGACCCTCCCGAGTATGAAGGAGCGCCATGATCTTGAAGCTGCGTGTGCTCGCGATGTCGCTCACCCTGGCCGCGCTCGCCATCAGCTGCGGCCTGCTCGATGGCACCGAGATCGCACCCGACAACTACCCGCGTGATTGCGACCAAGACGCCGAGTGCGCCGTCATCGTGGCAGGGGACATCTGCGCGTGCGGTTATCCAGCGGCCATTCATCGCGACGGCTTGGGGGATTATCAGCGCGACAGCCGCGAGGCGTTTCATCGCTGCGCGGGTCAGCCGAGCTGCCTGCCCACGGGCGATGAGGTCGTCGCGCAATGTCGCGCTGGGCGCTGTGAGGCGCGCGTGATGATGGCCTCCGATGACACCCCCTGAGCACCCTTGACGCCTTGCGCTCTGGCCTGCGGGGCTTATCACTTCGCGCGCCAAGAACACACACCGCGCGCGCGTCGCGCCAGGAGCGAGGGTGATGGAGTACAGAAACGTAGGCCGCACGGGCTTGAAGGTGAGCACGATCGCGATCGGCGGCTGGCTGACCTTTGGCAAGAGCGTCGAGGATGAGACCGCCCACGACATCTTGCGCGCCGCGCTTGATGAGGGCGTCAACTTCATCGACGTGGCCGACATCTACGCGCGCGGTGAGTCGGAGCGCGTCGTGGGCGAGCTGCTCAGTGACCTCAAGCGCAGCGACCTGGTGATCTCAAGCAAGGTCTTCTGGCCCATGAGCGACAACCCCAATGACAAGGGGTTGAGCCGCAAGCACATCATGGAGAGCGTCGAGGCGTCGCTGCGTCGCTTGAAGACCGACTACCTCGACATCTACTTCTGCCACCGCTGGGATCCCCACACACCCGTGGAGGAGACCGTGCGCGCGATGGAGGATCTGATCCGTCAGGGCAAGCTCCTCTATTGGGGTACGAGCATGTGGTCGGCCGAGCAGCTGCGGCTGGCGACCCATGTGGCCGATCGCCGCAATGGCTATGCGCCCGTGGTGGAGCAGCCGCGCTACAACCTCATCCACCGCGAGATCGAGGCGGCGGTCGCCCCGACCTGCGGCGAGCTGGGCATGGGGCTGACGGTGTGGAGCCCGCTGGCGCAGGGGCTGCTGACGGGCAAGTACAATGATGGCGTGCCTGAGGGCAGCCGCGGCGCCACGGGCGACTGGCTGGAGGGCGATCTGAACGCGCAGAACCTCGCGCGCGTGCGCGAGCTCTGCGACATCGCCAACGCCATGGGCGCGAAGCCCGGCCAGCTCGCGCTCGCCTGGTGCCTGCATCAGCCTCACCTCACGAGCGTGATCACGGGCGCGTCGCGCACCTCACAGCTCAAGGAGAACGTGGCCGCCGCCTCGCTCAAGCTCGACGCTGAGGTGCTGGCCAAGCTCGACGCGCTGTTTGAGGTCAAGCAAGGCTGACGCGCTTGGCGCGGTCGGCGAAGACGAGCGAGGGGCGGGGCAACGCTTAAGCGTTGCC
>CAYXWB010000331.1:0-5612 GCA_964468515.1 uncultured Bradymonadales bacterium
GAGGCGGCTGGTGTGACACACCAGCCGCCTCGGCGCGCGTCGCTCACAGCGTGTGGCCGGGGGCGATGATGTCGTGATCCTCCGGGTGGCGCTTGAGGTAGCCGCTCAAGTAAGGGCACAGCGGGATCACCTGCGCCTGCGTCTCGCGCGCCCAAGCGATCGCGGCCTTGGCGAGCTTGCTCGCCAGGCCGCGCCCCTCCATCGCGGGATCCACATGCGTGTGGTCCACGATGATCAGCCGCTCGCCAGCGCGCGAGTAGGTCATCTGCCCGAACGCTTCACCATCGACCGTCAACACGAAGCGGCCCTTCTGCTGCTGCTCGGGCTCGCGATGCACCGCGATGGTGCGAACCTCAAAGGGGCGCGCCTGCGCCTCGACCGCGCGATTGACAGGGGCGAGGTCGTGGTAGACGCGCACCTCAGCGAGCCTGTCTTGATGCGTGCGCCAGAAGATGGCCGTGGGGATCACGACCGCTGCGCCGCCTGAGAGCGTGTGGGTCACGTCAGCCTGCATCGCGAACCCGCCCTCAATGGGCCACAGCCCGAGGATCGTGTGAGCGATAGACTGCGTGTTGGTGAGCATCGCGCGAAGCGCGGCCTCGATCGCCTCGGGGCCACGCGCGGTCGCTGTGGCGCCCAGCGTGAGCGCGCCTTGCGCTAAGAAAGAGGCGGCGAAGCCGCTCAGATCGCCCGCGTCTAGCTGCGCGCCCGCGGCGCGGATGAGCTCCTGGGTCATGGGCTACTCCGAGCGGTTGTGGGCGCGCACGCGGCGCGCAAGTTTAGCGCTGATCTTGCGCGTAGGGCGCGCCGCAGTCACGCGAGAAGCGGCGCGCTCGCGCTCAGTCGGCGAGCGGGGTGACGCAAAAAACAGGATGCAACCGCGCGCGAGGGCGTGTAGGTGAGGGGGCATCATGCGATGCATCGGGCGTCGCGCGCGCAGGATCGATCAAGCTGGTGCGAAGGGAGCGAGGCGATGTGGAGCCCAGGTCTTAAGGTGGTGCGCCCTTACAGCCCGGAGTCGGGCGTAGGCGTGGTGGTCGGCGTGGAGGATCGCTTCCTCGACGTGTTCTTCCCTGACACGATGGAGCGCTTGCGCTTGTCGCCTGAGCCAGAGTCGGTGCGGGTGGTCGTGCTGGAGGTCGGCGCCATCGTGCGCACCCCCGATGAGGCCATCTCCGAGATCGTGGCCATCACACGCGACAAGGCGCGCTTGGCCGATGGGCGCGTGGTCCCGATGGAGCAGCTGTGGCCCGTGATCGCCACGCGCGGGGTCATGGACCGGCTCGACGCCGGGGAGCTGGATGAGCTGGAGCATGTGCGCAATCGGCTCGACGGGCTGCGCTTGGCGCTGTGGCGTCGCAGCGGCGCGCTGCCAAGCCTCTTGGGCGGCGCCATCGAGCTGTTCCCGCATCAGCTCGACGCCGCAGCGCGCGCGATCAAGCTTGAGCAGGTGCGCTGGCTGTTGGCCGATGAGGTCGGCCTCGGCAAGACCATCATCGCGCACATGATCACCTCCGCCATGCTGCGCATGCGTCGCGTGGAGCGGGTCATCATCCTGGCCCCTGAGGCGCTCACGGTGCAGTGGCTGGGGGAGCTGTATCGCAAGTTCCATCAGGTCTTCGTCTACCTCGACGAGGAGCGCGCCGAATGCGCGCGCGTGGACTATGGCGACGCGATCAACCCGTTCGAGGTCTACCCGCTGTCGGTGGTGAGCTATGAGCTGCTGGAGCGCCAGCCGTGGCTGCTGTCGGCGCTGGCACAATCACAACCTGATCTGCTCATCAGCGATGAGGCGCACCGCGTGTTGCAAGGCGCGCTCAGCCGCATCGTGCCACCGCTCATCGCCCGCACCCCCCACGCGCTGGCGCTCACAGCGACGCCATTTCAGCTCGGCGCCCCGGGCTTCTTGGCGCTGGTGTCAGCCCTGCGCCTGCCTCACACCGAGGGCGCGGGGGGCCGTCACATCGTGCGCTGCGTGAGCGCGGTCACGCGCGAGGACGTGGCCACGATGCCCGCGCGTCGCCCCGAGGCGGTGCCGATCGCTGCCCCTGGTAAGCTCGACGCCGCCGACCCGCGCGTGCGCTGGCTGGCTGACGCCATCCCCATGTGGCGCCGCGAGGGCAAGCGCGCCCTCATCTTTGTCAATGACGCCCGCAGCGCCCAGAAGCTCGCCGCGAACCTCGGCCAGCTCACCCACCAGACCTTGTTCGCCTTCCACGAGGCGATGGACCCGCGCCAGCGTGACATTGAGCTGTCGCGCTTTCGCCTCTCCTCAAGCCCCGCCATGGTGACCTCAGGGGCGGGCAGTGAGGGGCGAAACTTCCAGTTCTGTGATGTGCTGGTCCACGTCGAGCTGCCCGATGATCCCACCGTGCTGGAGCAGCGCATCGGGCGCCTGGATCGCATCGGGCGCGTGGGCGATATCCCGGTGATCTACTTCACGAGTGAGGGGCCAAGCGGCGAGCTCGCGGCGGCTTATGAGGCGGTGGGCGTGTTCGCGGATGCGGCGGTGGGCGCCTCGCCCGCGATGTCGATCTTGCGTGAGCACTTGCGCGACAAGAAGCGCGATCGCGCGAAGCTGCCTGAGGTCGTGGCCCAAGTGAAGGCTGCGCTTGAGGGCCATGAGGCGCTCTGGATCTTCCCCGACTCCCACCAGCGCGAGGACAGCGACGAGGTCTTGGCCGCGCTGCCTCAGGATCTGGAGGCGCTCATGGAGCGCTTCTGCGTGGACGCCGCCGAGCGCGTGGGGCTCGACGTCGTGGAGAAGGAGGGCCAAGCGTCCTACTCCTTTGAGTATGGCTCGCGCGTGGTGGTCGACGCGATCCCTGGCCTGACGCCGGAGGCGCACTACTTGGGCACCTTCGATCGTCAGGAGGCGATCGCGCATGATGAGCTTGATCTGTTCTCCAGCGGACATCCGCTGGTGGAGGGGCTGATCGACGAGCTGGAGGACAGCGCGCAGGGTCGCTTAGGCGGCATGCTGCTTGATCCTGGGCGCTGGGATGAGGTGGCGCCTTCAGGCTGGCGCGGGCGCGGGCTCTACGCGCTCGCCATCGAGGGCGGCGAGTCGCGCGCGCCGACGCTGCGGTTGTTCGGGGTCGCAGGGGCGCGAGCTGACGAAGCGCTCACGCTGGACATGGCGCAGGCTGAGGCGCTGCTGATGGGTCTCGCGCACGGTCGCGAGCTGGCGTCCTCCATGCGTCGCCAGGTCACCAAGGCGGTGAGCGCGGCGCGCCTTGATGTGGATGAGGGTGAGCTGGTGGGCTTGGTGATGGTGCTGGTCGGGCCTTGACGCGCTGCGCGGGGCCCAGCAGCTGCCGATGCCATTCTTGGCGTGTGAGGGCGCGAGCCACACGGCGACGACGGCGTGGGCGCTGCCTGAGCTGCTGCGCTTCGTAGAGGCGCGCCAGCTGGGGCAGCCTATGGACCAGGCCTCGCTGTGCGAGCGTCGCGAGCCCTCGCAGCGCGAGGGCTCGCCCTGATGAGGGGCCGGGTGCGTGAGGCGCTTGTTCGCGCGTGAAGTCGCTTGCTCGCGCGTGGATAACGGCCCTATGATGCAAGCGAATCCTGTCTCAGGATACGACCCCAACTCTGGGCATGTTCGCCGCAGCGCGCGCGTGCTTGAATGACGCACGCGCGCGCTGCATCAGACGCGACCTCCTCACCGTTGAAGCACCCATGTCTTCGGAGAAGCTGCGAAAATATCTCGCGTATTACCAGAAGGTGCTGCGCGAGGAGCCGGAGAACATTGAGGCGCGCTTGCGTCTGGCGGCGCTGCTCAAGGAGATGGGCCAGCGCTCGCATGCGATCGAGGAGTATGTGACGGCCTCAAAGCTCTTGGCCGCGCAGGGCTTGCCGCTTGAGGCGATCGCGGCATGCAAGGCGGTGCTAGAGCTTGATCCGATGCACACCGAGGTGCAGCTGTTCTTAGCGCGGCTGTTCGCCCAAGCGCCCGACGCTGCAGGCGCGCGCGTGGCGCGGCCGGTGGAGCTTGGGCGCGCGCCCGTGGCCGCGCAGGCGACGGGTGGTGCGGCGAGCGGCGCGGCGCAACGTGTGGCCCCGATCACGCTGGAGCGGCCGAAGCCCATCACACCCGCGCCGCTCGCCGCACCACCCGCGCCGCGCGCCGATGCCCCGCACCTGGCGAGCGCTGGGGAGGCCACCGGCGTCGCGGATGCGCCGCTGGAGGAGCTTCGCCAGACCGTCGAGATGGACCCCGCCCAGCTGCGCATGAGCGACTACTTCGAGGACTTTCGCCAGACCCAGGCGATCCACCCCGAGGAGGTGCGGCGCAGCCTCCAGCGCGGGGTCGAGCGCTCGAATCCCCTGCTGCGCTCCCCCAAGGTGATCGTCGAGGACGCCACCCACGCCCAAGCGCCCGCTTGGGCTACCCTCGCTCAAGAGGTTCAGCTAGGCACCGTCACCTCACGCGCGCCGATGGCTGAAGAGTCGTTTGAGGTGAGCGTTTTTGATCATACGCGCGTGGCCATTGATGAGGCGCAGCTGCCCGATATGTCCATGTTCGATGAGATGGACAGCGATCCGAGCGCCTATGATCCGCCCACAGGTCGTTTAGAGCCCGCGCGCATGACGATCCGGCGCGAGGAGCTGCCCGACATCCCCCTGTTCAGCCACCTCAACTCGGATGCCTTCGTCGAGCTGCTGCGCATGACGCGCGTGACTCATGTGATTGAGGGTGACGTGGTGCTCGCGCCAGGGGCGTCTAAGCGCAGCCTCTATATCGTGGTGCGCGGTGAGGTGGTCGTCAGCAAGCAGCTTGATGGCGAGCCGCGCGTGCTGGCGCGCATGGTCGAGGGTGACTTCTTTGGCGAGTTTGGCTTGCTGACAGGGCGCGATCAGAGCGCCACCGTGCTCGCTGAGCGCGACGCGACGCTGCTGGTCCTGGATGAGGAGGCGCTGCATCGCGCCGCTGAGCATGATCCCGACATCTGGGACACCCTGTGGCTCTACTATCACACGCGCATGCTCAACAACCTCATGTGCTCCAACACGATCTTGGGCAAGCTCGATGACGACGAGCGCGAGGAGTTAGCCGATGGTTTCGAGCTGCGAGAGCTCGCCGATGGCGAGCTCTTAATCCGCCATGACGAGCCCTGCGCGTTCGTGTGCTTGGTGCTCTTTGGCGCGGTCGCGCTGCGCCCGCAACAGGTCGATGAGCCGGACCGGCTGGTGCGTGAGGGCGAGTTCTTTGGGTTCTTGGCGAGCTTGTCCGATGAGCCTTGCCGTGCGGATGTGGTGGCCACGCGGGAGACCTCGCTGCTGTGCTTGCCCGCGCGTCAGTTTCGCGCGCTGGTGCGACGCCACCATGGCATCGCGGGCGAGCTGCGCCGCCTCTTGCGCGATCGCCCCGCGCGCGGGACGCTGTTCTTGGTCGGCGTCACACAGTACGCTGATGCGGGCGTCGTCTGAGCGAGCGTTCAGGCTGACGCGCGCAGCGCTTCATAAGAGGTGGCGAGCGTGATGCGCTCCATCCAGGCGAAGCAGGCGTCTTGATCCACGAGCAGCGGGGTGAGCCACGCTAAGAGGTAGGGCTCCCGCAGATCGCGCACGATCTGCGGGTTGCCGAACAGCTTGCGATAGCCGTTGTCGTG
>CAYXWB010000332.1:0-3057 GCA_964468515.1 uncultured Bradymonadales bacterium
ATGGCGAGCGCGGTTAAACCGCGCTCGCCATCATCACCTCTGGGGCCGCGTCAGCGACGCGCCCCAAAACGCGCCCTCACTCTTGGCGGCCGCGCTCGTCTTCCTCAAGCTCGCCAGGCATGTAGTCATTGGCCGACGGGAAGGCGCGGATCGTCTCACGGGAGATCTCCCACGCCTTCTGTACCAGCCACGACATGGAACGATCTTGTCGGATGGACTCGGCGCGGATCTCGTCGAGGTAGTCTTCAGGGAAATACAGGCTCTGCTTACGCTTGTCGCTTGGCATGGGCTGATATCTCTTAGGCGATCGGGTGGGCGCCGCTAGCAGCGCAGCGGCGCGGGCGTGGCGAGCGGTGCGCGCGGGTCACACCGTGTGTGCAAATGTAATCCCTTTTGACCTCTCACGCACGTAGATTCAACGCGAGCGTCAGGGTTTTGTCGCTCTGAGCGCCTGGCGTGGACCTTCAAGGCGCGGCCGCTCTCTTAGCCGCGCGAGGTGTCGCTTTGGCGCCGCTCAGCGCGTCAGGGGTCGCTGGCGGCGCCCTCGTCGCTGGCGCTGAGGCCGCGAGGCGCGGCTTGCGCGTTGGCCGTTGGCGCATCGGGCGCAGGCGGCGCGGCGAAGATCAGCTGACCATAGGCGCCGATCTCATGGAAGTCACGCGAGGCGGCCTTGCTCCACGCATAAGCGTGCGGCTGATCGGGCTTGGGACGATCGAACCTGTAGAGGTTCATCGCCCACGTCTCACCCGCGCGCGGCATCGCCGTGACGCCTGGGATGCTCGCCAGCGGCAAGCGCAGCTCCACGCTCCAGCCGCGATCGACCTGCGCCTCATCATTGAGCGTGCCGTCAATCCAGACGGCGCTCTCCAGCCCCGCCATGTCCCACGCCCGCGCGCGCGCAATCTGCGCCTCGCGGCTGCCCTCACCGCGCCCCAAGCGCGTCTTAAAGTGCGCGTCAAAGAGGGTGTTCTGCGGCGTGATCTGCAGCTCCAAATAGTCGCGCTCATCGGCGTTGGTGTCGATGAACAGCTCCAGCACTTCTTGCGTCCAGGTGTTGCTGTCGCGCTTGGCGAGCGTGCCCCAGACGTGCTCATCTTGCATCCAAGCGCCCACGATCAGCGCGTCGCCGTGGCGCATCATCTTGACCCAGCTCTCACGCGCGGGCGCCGCGCCCAAGGGCTGCAGCGCGAGCGGCTCAAGCGCCTGCCAGATGGGCTCATCCAGCTTGCCATCAAGCGTGAAGGCGGTGTCATCTGCCACCTGACGCAGCGCATGGCGCGGGCGCGCCTTGGCGCGCGTGGCGCTCGGGGTGCCCCCCTTGACCTGCACCTTGGGTCCGATCACGCGCATGTCTGGCGTCGCGGCGCCTCGCGTGATCTTCATCCGCGACTCACCACGGTACAGCCCCACATAGAAGGTCGCCTCGCCGCCTGGGAACGTGGGCGGCAGCGTGACCTCTTGGCGATCGACGATGATCTGACCCTGACGCCAGCGCGCCGTGGGGTACAGGCCGTCCATCGCGTCATGGTCCATCCCATGGCGCGTCGGCTGCTCGCTCGCGTCAAAGTGCACGAAGATCTTCCAGTTGAGCTTGATGTCGCTCAGCGCGCGCCAGGTCCACGTCAGCGTGACCGGCTTGCCAGCCTCTAGGGGGCCGTCGATGTCGAGTCCGATCAGCTCGATCTGATCCTCAAAGCGCGCGCCGATGGGATGCTGCGGGGTGGGGGCCTGCGTCAAGAGGTTCGCCTTGACCTTCACGAGCTGATGCGAGGTCAGCTCGGGCAGCGGCTCTTCGACCTCTTGACACGCGCTCGCTGTGAACATCACCCCCGCGCTCATTATACACACGCTCAGACGCCTCATCACGCGACTCCTCTTGCAACGCATCGCCAGTCCAGACAGGGCCGAACTTAGCGCGATGCGCGACGCGGGGCAAGCCGCGCGCCCTAAGCTTGAGCGGCTAAGCTGAGCGCTCAACCCGGCGCTTCGCGCCGCGCTAGGAGTGTGATAAGGCTGCTGACGCCGCGCATGCTGGCGCGGCGTCGTCTCACGCATGCGCCAGGGAAGGTTCATCATGAAGATCTCGCCAGAGCAGCGCTATCACTTGTTGGGGATCGGCGGCATCGGCGTCAGCGCCGTGGCGCGCTTGCTGCACGCGCGCGGCTGCCGCGTCAGCGGCAGCGACGTGCGCGAGAGCGCGCTCACCTTGGAGCTGCGCGAGCTAGGCCTCGACGTGCGCATCGGCCACGACCCCAGACACCTCGACGGCGTCGACGTGGTCGTCGTCTCGACCGCCATCCCTGAGCATAACGTGGAGCTGGTGGCCGCGCGCGCGCGCGACATGACCATCGTGCATCGCTCCGTCCTGCTCAACGCGCTCATCGCCCCCTATCACACCATCGGCGTCACGGGCACCCACGGCAAGGGCACCGTCTCCAGCATGATCGCCTGGATCTTGGAGTGCGCGGGCTGGAAGCCAGGCTTTGTGATCGGCGGTCGCCTCAACAACTTCGGCATCAACGCCCGCGACTGCGGCGGCGACTGGATGGTCGTTGAGGTCGATGAGAGCGACGGCACCCATCGCAACTTCGCGCTCGACTATGTCGTGTGCAACTTCCTGGAGCTGGATCACCTCAACTACTACAAGGACCTTGAGGACATCCTGCGCAACATGCGCGCCTTCATCGTCGAGAACCCGCGCCTCAAGGACGCCTTCTTCAACCTCGACTGCCAGGGCAACCGCCAGCTGGTCGAGGCGTTGGACATGCGCCCCACGGGCTACGGGGTCGAGCATCGCGCCGAGTTCCACGCGGCCTTGGTGGGCGAGGGCCAGCTGCCGCTGCGGTTCACCGCCACGGACGGTGGCACGGCTATTGGCGAGTTCTCGCTGGATCTGCCGGGTCGCTATAATGTGGTGAACGCGATCGCCGCGATCGCCGTGTCGCGCCGCATCGGCGTGCCTGTGGAGGCCATCGTCCAGGGCCTCGCCACCTACCAAGGCTTAGAGAACCGCTTCACCATCGCGCAGGGCGGCGGCGTCACGATCGTCAAGGACTA
>CAYXWB010000332.1:3157-5608 GCA_964468515.1 uncultured Bradymonadales bacterium
AACGGCCTGCCCGTGACGCACCTGCCCGATCAAGACGACATCAACGCCCACCTCTTGTCGGTGGTGCGCCCGGGCGACAAGGTGATCTTCTTCGGGGGCGATGACTTCTTCCGCATGGCCGACGCGTTCACGGCGGAGCTCGCGCGCAGGGCAGCTCACGCGCCACAAGCGCCTGAGCTGCCCGAGGTGGGCAGCCCGCGCGTCCCGCAGGAGGGCTGAGCCATGCGCATCTTAGACGCCTCGCGCGTGGCGGTGTTTGGCTTAGGCACAAGCGGCGTGGCGGCGGCGAACCTGCTGGCCTCACACGGCATCCGCGTGCTCGCCAGCG
The DNA here is from genome assembly GCA_964468515.1 of uncultured Bradymonadales bacterium. Classification (GTDB taxonomy): domain Bacteria; phylum Myxococcota_A; class Bradymonadia; order Bradymonadales; family Bradymonadaceae; genus CAYXWB01. Next base: position 3,486 of record CAYXWB010000332.1, read on the forward strand.
ATCCGCGTCAAGCCCTCGCCGACCAGCTCGGCGCGCTCTCCCCCCAGGTGGAGGTGCGCCTCGGGGAGAACAGCTTTGAGGGCTGTGATGTCATCGTCAGCTCTCCAGGCTTGCCGCCTTCGCTGCCCATCTTTGACGCCGCGCGCGCGGCGCGTGTGCCCATCCGCGCCGAGGTCGCGCTCGCTTACGAGGTCGCGCGCGCGCCCTTTGTGGCCATCACAGGCACCGATGGCAAGACCACCACGACCTCGCTCACTGGCGACATCTTCGCCGCCGCGGGCGTGCACACGGTGGTGGCCGGCAACATCGGCACGCCGCTGTGTGAGGTCGTCGCCCAGGTGCCCGCCCAGGGCGTCATCGTGGCCGAGATCAGCGCCTTTCAGCTCTGGAGCGCAGGCCCCTTTCGCGCGCGCGCGGCGGGCATCACCAACGTGGCCGCCGATCATCTGGACTACTTTCAAGGCGACATGCGCGCCTACGCTGAGGCCAAGCGGCTGCTGCTCGCCAACGCCACCTCAGAGGACTGCGCCGTGCTCAACGCGCATGACGCTGAGGTCAGCGGGTGGGGCAGAGGTTATCCCGGGCGTGTGATCCGCTACGGCTTGGGCGCTGATCCTGACCCGAGCGCGCCCGACGCGCTCTGGAGCGATGGTGAGCGCTTCTTCGCGCGCCTTGATGGCGCGCCCGCGGTGTGCTGGCTTGAGGCGCTGGGGTCGCTGCCCTTGCAGGGGCCTCATCAGCAGCTCAACATGCTGTGCGCGGCAGGCTTGGCCAGCGCGCGCGGCGTGTCGCTGGAGGTGGTCGCGCGCGCGACGCGCGCGTTTGAGCCGCTGCCACATCGCATGCAGCGCGTGCTCGAACACCAAGGGGTCACCTTCTGGGATGACTCTAAAGCCACCAACGCCCACGCCGCGATGGCCGGCTTGCGCGGCGTCTCAGGGCCGCTCGTGACGATCGTCGGCGGTGTCGACAAGGGGCTCGATCTGGCGCCGATGAGCGCGCTGCTGTGCGAGCGCGCGAGCCATGTGCTCCTCATCGGCGCCATCGCCGCGCGCTGGCGCGCGCAGCTTGAGGCCCAGGGCTACGATCCTGGCCGCATGCATGAGGTCACCTCGATGGAGGACGCCGTGCAGCAGGCCTTCGCGCTGGCCAAGCCCGAGGGCGCGAGCGTCACCTTGAGCCCGGCCTGCTCAAGCTTCGACATGTTTCAGAGCTACGCTCATCGCGGACGCGCATTCCAGGCCGCTGTGCGCCTGATCGACCGCGCTGATTCGGGGGCCTCATGAGCGCACGTTGCGGTGGCAACCGTTTGACTTCTCAGCGCTTGTGAACAGCATTCGTAGTGCGCTGGTGAGCGCTGCTGTGAGATGGAATAAATGTTGACTGATTAAAGCGCGCGCTCACAACACGATCAGGGCGACAGCGAGGGGTGACTCCCTCGCCCCCCTGAGGTGAATGAAGAATGGCTGGTGATGGTGTGACGCTTCATGAATGAGGCGCCTTGTTGGGGCGTCGCTTGTGTGCGGATTGGATGTTGGATGAAAATGCTGCGTTGAGGTGAAGCTGCCGCACGGCCCAAAGCTCACGCGATGATGGATGAAGGTGTAGCGCGCTGCGCTCATCGGCTCGAGTGTCAAGGGGAGCGCTCTCTGGCGTCACGCTCTATAAGCCTACAAGCGCTGAGGGTACAACCCGGGGCAGTCTGGCGATACACCCCCTCAATGACAATAAAGCTCTTCACACCCTGCGCGTCTGCTTCAAAGCGCGCCTCCCTCTCACAACCTCACGCGATCGTTGCAGCTGGAGCGAGCTGATGAGTGATATGTCCTCCCCTCACGCTACACCGAGCGCGCTGTCTCAAGAGCTGGATGCCCTGTGTCGTGCCTGTCGTGTGACACGCAGCACGTTTCAATACACGGCCATCCGCGCCCCCAAGATCAGCGAGCAGCTCACGGAGCTCGCCACCCACATCGCGCGCTTTGAGCAGGTCGCGCGCCTGACGACGCCGGCCGCTCAGCAAGCGTCTGTCTCCTTGGGGGACACCACGCGGGAGCAGAGCGAGCACCCGACGCTCGTGGCCGACGCCCCCATCGCGCTCATCGACGCTTGCTTGGGGGAGCTGG
>CAYXWB010000333.1:0-5558 GCA_964468515.1 uncultured Bradymonadales bacterium
GGCCGCGCCTACAGGCGCGGCCGCGTCCCGGGCGAGCCGCGCCGACAGGCGCGCTCCCCCTCAAGGCGCGATGGCTTCAGACAGCGCGCCCGTGGCACCGCTTGGCGAGGCGCCAATTAACAGTCGCGCTTATTTTTTGATTGACGCCTAAGCCAACAGTCTCTAATAACCATGCTCCGTCATCGACGGGCCGATATAGCTCAGCTGGTAGAGCAACGCATTCGTAATGCGTAGGTCGCCGGTTCAAGTCCGGCTATCGGCTTCCAAGAACCTCGCTGAATCAGCGAGGTTCTTGGCTTTCTTGCGTCTGCGTTTTGGCTAAAAGTTGCGACATGGTGACTGGGGGTAGCGACAGAGGGAGCGACCTAGGTCCCCAGCCTAAGCGCTCGACCTTTGAAGCGCACGGCGCGAGGTGTGGGTGAGGTTGTGGTGAGCGGGGAGGGCGTCAAGGCTTGACGCGGCGCGTCAGGATCGCGCAGGTTGAGCGTCAGCACCGACATTGTGCTACACTCGGGGTTGGCCCCTCGCTGCTCAGATCACCCGTCGCGCCCACCGCGCGGCGTCATGTCGTGAGAACCCTCCCATGCTCAGCTCAAAGCTCGGGCGCGCGCTGTTGCCCTGCGGCCTCGCCATCATCATGTTGTCCTCATGTGGGGGTGAGCCCAGCGCCCCGAACCAGCCGCCTGAGGTGGTGCTTGAGCCCAACGTCGCCGCGCGCACTTACACGGTGGGCGACACGGTCTTCTTCACGGTGCTGGCCCAAGATCCAGACGGTGACGCGCTCACCTTCAGCTACACCTGGCGCGCTGAGAACACCCTCACGACCATTGAGACGGCGCGCCTGATCCCGAGCGCGCAGAGCGCGACGCTGAGCTGGACGCCCGACTCCGGCGACATCACTGGCGAGGGCGCGCCGCTTGAGCTGATCTTCGTGGTCGAGGACGCGCGTGGCGCGCAGACGCAGCGGCGCGTGGACCTCACCATCGTGCCCGGCAACGGCACCCCGCGCTTTGAGAGCAGCGCCAATCAGATCTATCGAGGCTGCTGCGATCAGCCGCTCAGCTTTGAGGTGCGCGTGCGCGATGATGACAGCGCGCGCGTGAACCTGTCGATGCTCGGCGGCCTCGACGGCGCGATGTTCGAGCAGACGGGTGACAAGAAGGGGCGCTTTAGCTGGCAGCCCAGCGCCGCGCAAGGCATGCAGCGCCTCCACACCGCGCGCTTCATCGCCGATGATGGCCAGAACCCGCCCGTGCCGCAGGACGTGACGATCGTGATCTACAGCGGCGAGCCGACGCGGCCGGTGAATCCGGCGCAGGATGTGTGCGTGGGGGAGCGGCTGATCTCGCATGTGCCGCTGTCTGTGTCGCGTGATGCCACGCGCCGCGAGCTGAGCGTCGAGGCGACGCTCACGCAGGCGGCCGTCAGCCGCTACGATCTGTTCGCGATCAGCTGGTCCGCCGATCGTGATCCGACCACGGATCCGACGGCCGTGATCGAGACGGAGGACATGGTCTTAGAGGGGCTGACGCTGCGGGCGAGCTTGCCTAATCTGGGCGTCGTCTCAGGCCAAGAATCTACGCTCTACTATAAGATCTGCATGATCGACGTGGACTCGCCAGACAGCGACCCCACGAGCTTCGTGTGCGTGCCCTCAGCCGACGCGCTCTATTATGGTGCGCGCAGCTACCCGGCGACGTCTGCGATGTGCCGCGTGACCAGCCCCAACGACGCGATCGATCGCGCCAGCTCCCTCAACGCGGGCTTAGGCAGCTGGGATGGGTTCTATCTGTGCCCCGAGCGCGAGGACTTTCATGTGCTCAGCGTGCGAGCGGGCCAGACGCTCCAGCTGACGCTGGCCGCGCCGCTTGGCGCCGCCCTCAACGTCGCCCTGCTTGATGAGGCCCAAGCGGACGTCTCCTCGCTGCTGCGCCGCTCAGACTGCGCGGGGATCACCACGGCGACCTTGAGCGTGCCTGAGGGTGGCGCGTCGCGCTCATTTTATGTGCGCGTCAGCGGCGATGAGATCGCCTATCAGATCATCGCGCAGGCGGTGGGTGACAGCGCCGCAGCCTGCACCGACAGCGCCTTGGAGCCCAATGATCTGCCCGGCCAAGCGTCACCGCTCGCCGCAAACACCATGCTAGACAGCCTGGAGCTGTGCCCCAGCGGCGCCGATCGCGACATGTACGCGTTGACCCTGCGCGCGGGCGAGCTTGTGGAGGTCGTGCTGCGCCACGACGCGAGCGCCGCCAACCTCGATCTGGAGCTGTACTCGCCAGCGCAGCCCGCCGCGAAGATCGGCCAGCTGGGCGAGGGTGTGGCGTTCACGTTCGCGTTTGATGATGACGAGGAGACGCTGCGCTATGAGGCGCGCCAGTGCGGGGAGCACAAGCTCATGGTGTTCTCCAATGATGGCCCGGCAGCCTATGGCCTGACCACGCGCGTGATGCCTGGCGCCTGCCAAGATGATGATGAGTTCGGCGCCATGTGCAATCACACGCGCGCGCAGGCGTCGATCTTCGCGTGGAACACCTCCTACGCGCTGAAGCTGTGCGCGGGCGGTGAGGACTGGTTTCGCCATCGCGGCAACAGCGCGGTGGTGCTCGGCGAGGTCAGCGCCATGGGCGGCGGCGCCATCGCGGGCATGACGTTTGAGGTCTACGGCCCAGGCGGTGAGCTGCTGGAGGTCGCCGCCCCCGAGCAGGGCAAGCTCGCGCTGCTGACCGAGTTTGAGGACGATGACTGGTACACCTTCCGCGTGACCAGCCGCGACGCTGTCAGCTACACGCTCAACGTCATCGACTGAGCGCGCGTCGTGGCGGGTTACGGCCGTTTGAGGCGCCTGATATGCGCGCCATCGGCGCGCGGGTCACGAGGTCACATGCTCGCCAGGCTCGCTCAAGTCAGGCTTGTTGGGGGCGGGTTGACGGCGCTTGTGCGCGTGGCGCTCGCGCTCGGCCTGGCGGGTGGCCTTGCCTTGGGCGAGCAGGTAGCGTCCGTAGGCCATGGCGATGGAGCGCTTGTACGCGCGCCACATGCCGATGGCGGCGGCGATAGCGGCGCCTAAACACAGCGCGCCGAAGCCCAGGCGCAGGCCCCCCTCGACCATGTTGACGTCGCGCGTGAGCAGGGCGGTCTTGGGGTCTTGAGGATCGACGAACACGGTGACTTCTTGGTTGATCTTGTAGCGACCGGACTCGCGACTGGCGAGCTTATTATCGCGAAAGGCGCGGGCGTTATAGAAGTTCGATCCCTCGTAGGATTTACCCTGGATGGTGTAGCTGAAGCGCACATCGGGCAGGTGATTGCGCGATTCTTGGCGCAGGCCGTTGCCGGTGATGAGGGCGGGGGTGGGGGAGAAGGTGTTGGCGCGCGCGGCGAGGGTGGCGTAGTGGGCGCCCTCGCGCCCGAAGGCGAAGCCGAGGGCGAGCAGGGCCAGCAGGATGGCGAGCCCCGTGAGCAGCAGCAGGGGGTGGGGGCGAGGGGGGGAGAAGGCGTCTGGGGTGCTCATAGCAGGTGACTCATCGTGGGCGTGGGAGCGGCGCCAGGGGGACGCGGGACGATACGAGGGCGCCTAATTATTCTATAAAACAAAACGATTCGTTGTGTTTTATGTAATTTTTTCTAACGATAATCTCACCTAGGCTTAAGGGGTGGGCGAGTCATGGCGGGAGGCGCGCGAGGTTTAAGGGATGGGCTGAGCTTTGACTTTGGGTTGTCAAGGCTCACCGCGCGCCTCCCCCCACGCCCACGACGAGCCGCCACACGCGCTTGCCCGTGACCGCTGGGATGATGTAGCTTCCTGGCGCACGATTCAAGCTTGAGCAGTCGTCACCCTCACCAGCGAGGGGAGCCGCCTCTGTGAGCGTGGTGAGAGAGGACGTATGAGAGAGTTTTTGAGCATCATCTTGAGCTTGCCCACGGTGGTCTTCACCGTGCCGCTGGCCTTAGCCTTGCTCTACTGGATCATGGTGATGGTGGGGGCGCTGGATCTGGACCTGTTCGATCTGGACGCCGATCTGGATCTCGACGTGGACGCTGATGTGGACCTCGACGTGGACGTGGATGGCGGCTTAGACGGCGTGGACGGCGCGCTGGTGGCCGCGCTCAACGCGCTCGGCTTGGTGGGCGTGCCGCTGACGGTGTCGCTGAGCGTCCTGGTGTTCTTGGGTTGGGGGCTGTCTTTCTTGGGCAGCTACTACGGCGCCCAGGCGCTGGGCGCGGCGCTGGGGGTGGGGGCTGGGATCGGCATCGCGCTCGGCTCGGGCGTGCTGGGGCTGCTCGGCACCTCGATCTTGGTGAGGCCCTTGCGAGCGGTGTTCACCTCGCAGGCCGCGCATCAGGGCGCGGCCAGCTTGCTCGGCATCACGGTGCGGGTCAGCTCGGGCAGCGTCAGCGCCACGAGCGGCCGCGCGGAGGTCGTCAAGCCCGACGGCACGACCCTCACGCTGTCTATCCGCTGCGACGGCCCGAACCACCTCAAGCGCGGCGATCAGGCGCTGCTCATCAGCTTCGATGAGGCGCGCCATGTCTATCAGGTGGAGCCGATGCACGCGATGATGGACGCCCCCTCGCGCGATGTCGCGCTGGACTTCGACGCGCTTGAGCGCGCGGAGCGCGCGCAGACCGTCCCCGAGCCTCAAGAGCACTCCTCATGAACACGTCGTGGCGCGCTGATTTGACCGACCGCGCCGCTAGCGCGGCGCACCCTCAGAAGTTTCAAGTATGAGCCATGCGCTGATCATCATCATCAGCCTTATGTTGGCTGGCTGTCTCGTGATGATGCTGAAGCGCATGTATCGCCAGGTCGCCCCAGGCCAAGCGCTGATCGTCAATAAGCCCTCGGGCGTTCGCGTCTCCTTCACCGGCCAGCTCGTGCTCCCAGTCATCCACCGCGCGCAGACGATGGACATCGCCTTGAAGACTATCACGATCGCGCGCCAAGGGCGTGACGGCCTGAGCTGCAAGGACAACATCCGCGCGGACATCCGCGTCACGTGCTTCGTGCGCGTCAATGAGACCGAGGCCGACGTGCTGCGCGTGGCCAAGCTGGTCGGCATCGCGCGCGCCTCAGACCAAGACACGATCGAGGAGCTGTTCGGCGCCAAGCTCTCCGAGGCCTTGAAGAGCGCTGGCGAGCAGCTCGAGTTTGAGGAGCTGTATCAGACGCGCCAAGTGCTCCGCGACCAGATCATCAACGTGATCGGCGATGACCTCAACGGCTACACCCTGGAGGATGTGGCCATTGATTATCTGGAGCAGACGCCCCTTGAAGCGCTCGACCCGAAGAACATCCACGACGCCGAGGCCATCCGCGCGAGCGCTGGGCGCGCTGCATGGCAGCGCGTTGCTGATAACCTCTCATCATGACCACGCGCCACGCGCCTCGCTGATCACGCTGCTTTGAGCGGCGCTACCCCAGGAGCCTCAAGCATGAACGCTGTGCAAATCTTCACCATCGTCGGCATCAGCGTCGCCGTCCTGCTCGTCGTCGGCATCGTCGTGATGCTCACGCGCCTGTACCAGAAGGTGCACCAGGGCCAAGCGCTGATCGT
>CAYXWB010000334.1:0-5551 GCA_964468515.1 uncultured Bradymonadales bacterium
AAGGCGCGCCCGCGCTCTGGCGCAGCAGGTGGACGTAGAAGCGGATGCCATCGGCGTAGTCTTTGACGCCGATGCGCTCATCGACGCCGTGCAGGCGCGCGGTGTCTTCTGGGGTGAGGATGATGGGGGCGAAGCGGTAGAGGTCGTCGGCGACCTCGCGGTAGTGGCGCGCGTCGGTGGCGGCGATGGTGAGGGCGGGTGAGACGAGCGTGTCGGGCCAGGTGTGGCGGATGGCGTCGCGGATGGCCATGAACCCTGGCGAGGTGTGGCTCGCCACGGGGGACGGATCGGAGGCGAAGTCCGGATTATAGAGGCGGACCTCGACCTCGGGATCATCGATCACGCGGCGGATGTGGTCTTGCACCGTGGCGACGGTGTCACCGGGCCTAATACGATGGTTGATCACCGCGCGCGCCTGCGCGGGCAAGACATTATCTTGCTCGCTGGCCGACGCCATCGTGACGGCGGTGGTGGTGCGCAGCACGGCGTTGGTGGTGGGCTGCTGCGACAGCATGTGCAGGACCACGGGCTTGAGCAGCCAGAGGTTGCGCAGCGCGATGCGGTTGCCAAAGGCCATGTGAGGGGAGAGCTGCTCGAACATCAATCCGGTGGGGCCATCAAGGTCGCCGGGGATGGGGTTGTCCTCGACGCGGGTGATGGCGCGCGCGAGCTGGCCGAGCGCGGTGGTGGGCGGCGGCATGGAGGAGTGGCCGCCCTTGGCTTTGACCACAAGCTCCAGGCTCACGAAGCCCTTCTCGGACAGGCCGATCAAGGCGACGGGCTGGGCGATGCCGGGCATGATGCCGCGCGTGATGGCGTGCCCCTCATCGAGCAAAAGCTGGGCCTTCACCCCGCGCGCTTTGAGCGTGGCGGCGATCTTCATAGCGCCTTGTTGGCCGCTGATCTCCTCGTCGTGGCCAAACGCCAGGAGGATCGTGCGCTGCGGCTTGAAGCCGCTGGCGAGCAGGTGCTCGACGGCCTCTAGTAAGCCTAAGACGCAGTTCTTGTCATCGAGCGTGCCGCGCCCCCAGACGAAGCCGCCCTCAATGACGCCGCCGAACGGGTCATGGCTCCAGCGCGTGCGCTGGGCGTCATCGACGGGCACCACGTCCATGTGTCCGGTCAACAGGATGGGCGGCAGCGAGGGATCGGCGCCTTGCCAAGTGTAGAGCAGGCTGTAGGTGTTGATGGTCTCACGACTGAGCGCGCTGTGGGTGAGCGGGTACAGCTCCGCCAGCAGGCTGTGCAGGTCAAGGAAGGTCGCGTTGTGATCGCCCGCTTGGGTGGAGATGGTGGGCAGGCGCACGGCCGCTGAGAGGCGCTGCGCCGCAGCGTCTGCATCGATCGTGGGGGAGGGCTGGGGGGGGAGCGGGGGCAGGGCGGGCGGCGGCATCATGGCGCGCGCGATCAGCACGGCGGCGAGGAGGATGGTGGCGAGCGCGATGATGGCGAGGAGCTTCTTGTGGGGGCGGCTGCGACGCTCGCTCATGAGTCTGGCTCCTGCGCGTCGTCGTCGCGCTGGTCATGGATCTGAAAGGTGGCGATGACGGCGCGCGGCAGCAGCGCGGTGGCCTCGAAGCCGTCGCTGATCTCATCAAGCGCCGACGCGGTGAGCATCTGCACGCCGCCGGAGCGCGCCTCAGGCGCGGCCTCCTCCAGCGAGCGATCCCAGGTGCCGGGGGCGGCGATGTGCGAGACGCTGGTGAAGATGTCAGCGTCGTCGTCCTCGTCTTCGCGCGGCTGGGGCAGCGGGGCGTCTAGCTCCGAGAAGGTCGCGGGGAACAGATGCGCGAGATCCGAGGCGCGCAACATCTCCACACGATCTGAGGGCTGTGATCCGAGCGTGACAGAGGTCTCAATGTCTTGATCGTCGTCGTCGTCCTCAGCCGCTTGGGATGCGGTGATGGGAGGCGTGAGCGGCTGATGCAACGGGGCAAAGTTTGGCGAGGGCGAGGGCGTCGCGGCGATGGGCTGCGCGCCAAAGCTCGGGTGCGAGGGGCGGTGCGGCGCGCGCGTGACAGGCGCTGGCACGGGCGCTGGCATAGGCGCGGGCGGCTCATGCACATCATGCACATCATGCGAGGGCGCGCCGACGCGCCCGACGAGCATGGCGCGCACGACCTGAGCGACGCGCGCATCGGGCTGGCGCAGCTTGCCGATGATGGTGCCAAGGGCGACGCACTCAGGATCATCGGCGCTCAGATCAAGCTCGCGCACGGGGGTCAGCGCCACGCCGTGAGGATCATAGACGAGGCAGACGCGCGGGCGCGCGAACTGGCTGGGGCGGCGGTGATTGGCCGTGACGACGGCGCGCGCGCCGCTGCTGAGCGCGACCGGCGTGCTGGCGGGGTAGAGGTGCAAGGCGTGGGTGAACAGCTGGATGACGAGGCGCTCCAAGCGCGATGGCGCGCGCTCGACCATGGCCACGATCGCCTCATCGGGGGTGGCGACAGCGTTACGCTGCAGATCCAGCGAGACGCGCTCCAAATAATCGCGCACGGTGGCGAGGATGAGCGCCTCCATCGTCGGCGCCAGCGCGCCCTCATAAGGCAGCGCCCGCGTATCTCGCCGCAAGAGCAGGTGCGCCTCATAGCTGTAGACGCTGCGCGCCAGCGACGACTCATTGAGCTGCCCGAAGCGGGCCATCATGGCGGCGGTGGCCTCAGGCAGCCTGTCAAGCGCGTCGTCATGGAGCTGAGGCGCGACCTCCAGGCCGCGCCGCTGCGCGTGGCGCAGCATGCCCGCCGCGCGCAGCTTGCCTGTATCATAGAGCAGCGCGGTGAGCGCGAGGTCAGCGAGGTTGCGCAAGTCGCGCGTGAGATGGCGCGCGGTGAGGGTAGCGAGCGCCGCGCCCTTGACGGCGAGCATGGCCTCGTCGCCGCGATGCGAGGAGGCGCCGATGAAGTCGAGCAGCGCCTCAGGGGTCTGGGTGGCCAGCGCGACCAGATCGCGGGCCAGGCGTTTGGCCTGGCGCACGAGCGAGAAGTCACCGCGCAGCGACTGCTCGTGCAGGCGCTCCATGATGACGAGCGCGGTGGCGCAGGTGTGCGCGACGCGCTCTTCGGGGCTCTGCGCGCGGTCCTCGTGGCCGAGCAACAGGCCGGTCTGCACGAGGCGCAGCCGGACGTGGGGGCTGAGATCGGCCTCCATGGCGGGCTGGCCGCGCTGTGTGACGGCTTGGACGTGGCTCAACAGCGCGAGCAGATCTTGCGGCTGCAGGCCCGGGGCGAAGGTGAGCTCATTGACGCCCAGGCGCTCCAGCAGCGCGCCAAGCTCATGCGCGAGCTGGTAGCACTGGCGGCTGGCGCGCAGCGGCTGGCCGCCCAAGAAGATCAGCTCGCCAGCGCACAGCAGTGATAAGCCGCCCTCGACGTGGGCGCAGGCCTCTTGCAAGAGCGGCGCGCTCTGCTGGAGGGCGCGCTGGATGGCTTGATTGTTGAGCTCATAGAGCGTGGGGAGCTTGAGCAGGCGCGCGAGCGTCTGGATCAGCGGCTCGTGGGCGAGCGGCGTAGCAGCGCTCATGGGGTGCCCCCGCGACGATCGACGTTGAGGCGCAGGTGGACTTGATCCAGCGCCAGCTGCGCGGCCTCTTGCAGCTCGCGGCTGTTCCAGGGGCGCAGCTTGGTGGCGGCGTCGAGCGCCTTGATGGCCTCATCGCTGCGGGCGTGTCTGGCGAGGTGTTCGACGGCGATCTGTCGGGTGGCCATCCAGCCGGGCAGGCGCGAGATGGTGTGGCTGCTGGCGAGCGCGCTGGCGAGCTGTTCGGCGGCTGCCGGGTCGCGCTCAGCGAGGAGCGCGAACACGAGCCTGCGCTCCTCGCGGGGCAGGGCGTGGAACTGAGGTTGTTCCACGCGCGCGGCCAGCGCGCGAGGCGCGTCAGCGCCGAGCGCGCGCGCCAGCGCGGGCAGGGCGCGGGCGCGATCGGCGGCCTCCTCGCTCCAGCTCAGCCGCTCCAAGGTGCTACACAGCGCGGGGTTGGGGCCGATGGCGTCGATGGCGCACCAGACCACCTGCGGGTCGGGGTGAGCGAGCAGCGGGTGGATGAGGGCGATGGCTTGGCGTGTGGCGGCGAGTGTGATGAGGGCGCAGGCGGCGTCGGCGCTGGTGGCGAGCGTCAAGCGCGTGAGCGCGCTGATGCCGCCCTCGGCGCGCAGGCGCGCGTCGAGCCAGCGCGACAGCGCGGGCTGGAGGTTGTGTTGCAGGTGCAGCGCGGGCAGCAGCCTGATAAGCGCCTCATCAAGGGGTGCGGGCAGCGCGTCGATGAGCGTGGCTTGTGCGGGGTGCGGGTGTGTGAGCAGCGCGCGCAGCGCGTCTGGCTCGTAGAGCGGCCCGAGCAGCGCGTCGCGCTGCGCTTGTGGGGTGACGCTCAAGGCTTGTTCGAGCAGCTGGAGGGCGTCGAGCGGGTGGCCCCCCGTGGCCAAGCGCGCCAGCAGCGCGCCGCTGGCGAGCAGCATGAGGGGGAGGTCTTGCTCGCGCGCGGCGTCGCTCAGGATGGCGCGCAGGGTGTGGCTCGCGCGGGTGAGCCACCCGTCGCGCTGGCGCTGGTGGACGCGCCGCAGCAGCGTGAGGTCTTCTTCGCGAAGCGGCGCGCTGAGCGCGCCGTCGCCGCTGTCGCTGACGCGGCCCATCAACGCCTCGGCTTGGGCTAGGGCGTCCTTGCCGAGCGCCATGAGCATCTGCACGCGGTCGCGCTCGGCTTGGCGCTGCGCGGCGATCTCGCGACCCAGCTGGAGGTGTCGCGCGGCTTGGCGATCGGCTAAGCGGGCGTGCTCATCGGCGCTCCCCTCGAGCTGGAGCGCGGACACGATCTGCACGTCAACGCCGGGCAGCTGCAGATCCCACAGGGCGCTGGCGAGGTCGTCTTCGGGGGCGAGCTGGCGCCCGGGGTCGACGCGCATCAGCGCGATGAGCTGATCAAAGGCTTGGCGCGTGAGGCCGGGCAGCAGCGTGAAGCGGTGGAGGCCGTGGATGAACAGGCGGTAAGGGATGGCGTCATGGGGCGGCTGCGGCTCCCAGCAGGTGTCACCCTCAATGGACTCAAACGCGTAAGGGCGCACGCGCCACGCGAGGCCTTGAGGCTGGGCGCGCAGGGCGCGCTCGGCGCAGGCGAAGGCTTCTTGAGCGCGCTGCATCGCCAGCGTGTGCGCGCCGCCGTAATGATTGATGGCGTCGAGCATCCGCTCCAGCGCGCGGAACAGCTCCGTGAGCAGGCTGGCCTGTTGGCTTGGCCTATCAGGCGCCGCTTGCGGCGTCTGCGCGGCAGGCGGCGCTTGGGCGGCGGCTGGGGGGGCGATGAGCGGCGCGTCGACGCGCGGGCGCGTGGTGGGCGCGGGGTGCGCGCCGAAGTCAGGGGCGTGGCGCGCTTGTTGGAGGAACGGGGCCATAGAGTGATCGGGCAGCGGCGCGTCGAAGGTGATGGCGGGGGGCGTCTGCGGCTGCGCGGGGGCGCCTTGGATGATCTGTTGCGCGAGCTGATGGAGGTGGTCGAGCATGTCTTGCGCGCTCTGCCAGCGATCATCAGGATCCCAGGCGACGGCGCGATCGACCAGCC
>CAYXWB010000335.1:0-5545 GCA_964468515.1 uncultured Bradymonadales bacterium
TGCTCCAGTCGGGCAAAGGTGGCGGCATGGGCGCTGGCTTAAGCGGCGGCGGCGGCGGTGGCGGCAGCGCCTCCACGGCGGTCTTCGGCGGGCGTGGCGCCGGCGGCTTCTTGTCGCGCGTCACCATCGGCTCGGCGGCCATCTTCATGTCGATGAGCTTGCTGCTCGCCTACCTCTCCAGCAAGCCGCAGTCCGTGCTCGACCTAGAGACGACCGCTGGCGCCGCCACCTCCACCGAGGACGACGTCCTCGAAGAGGGCACGCTTGATGTCCCGCTGAAGGCCCTGCAAGGATCGGGTCCGGCCGGTGGCCTGTCGGCCCCCTCAGACCCGACCAAGCCTGGCGCGGTGGAGATCATCCCCGCCGCTGACGCCAAGCTCGAGCCCGATCCGACCGCGCAAGACGATCCTAATGAGCTGCCCCCGGCGGATGACATCGCCCCCGCGGCCGATGACGCCCAGCCCACCGCGCAGCCCATCCCCGCTGAGGCGCCCGCCGCTGATCCGGCCCCCTGACGCGACCGCTTAGCGCTGCTCACAGACGCGGCCCGCGACCACATGAGGTGGCGGGCCGCCCCCCGGCCGCCCCCCTTTCGGGGTCCACACCGCCGGGCCCCGCCACCTCTTGTGGGCGGGGGCCGCGTCCGCTCTGGGCCGCCGTGAGCGCTTGCGCTCACGGCGGCCTTGCGGCTAAAACCAACCCGCCCTTGGCGCTCACCACACAGTCACACGCTTTGGACCTCGTCGCGGAGAGATCATGACCTCGCACCAGCAGCTCTTGCAGCAGATTGACGCGCTCTTTGACCAACCCCTCGCAAGCCTCGACCGCGACCAAGCGCGCGAAGCCTTTGACGCGCTGCTCGACGCGCTGGAGCGCGGCGAGCTGCGCGCTGCGCGCCCTGATGGCGCCGGGGATTGGGTGGTTGAGCCTGCCGTGAAGCGCGGGATCTTGCTGGGCTTTCGCTTGGGGCAGCTCGTCGAGATGGGCGATGACGCCCTCCAGTTCAGCGATAAAGACACCTATCCCGCGCAGCGCCTGCCCGTGCACGCGCGCCAGATCCGCATCGTGCCCGGCGGCAGCTCCGTGCGGCGCGGCGCGTTCATCGACGAGCGCGTCACCATGATGCCCCCCGCCTTCGTCAACGTCGGCGCTTATGTCGGCGCGGGCACCATGATCGACTCCCACGCGCTCGTCGGCAGCTGCGCCCAGATCGGCAAGAACGTCCACCTGTCAGCAGCTGCCCAGATCGGCGGCGTGCTGGAGCCCATCGGTCAGCGCCCCGTCATCATCGAAGACGATGTCTTGGTGGGCGGTAACACCGGCATCTATGAGGGGGTGCGCGTGTGTCAACGCGCGATCATCGGCGCGGGTGTGGTCATCACCGCCAGCACCCCCGTCTATGATCTGGTGCGCGAGCAGATCTACCGCGCCAGCGCCGACCAGCCGCTCACCATCCCCGAGGGGGCCGTGGTGGTGCCAGGGGCGCGTGAGGTCGTGGGTGACTTTGCTTTGCAACATAAGCTGAGCATCACCACGCCGCTCATCGTGAAGTATCGCGACGCCCGCACCGACGCGCGCGCCGCCTTAGAGGAGGCCCTGCGCTGAGGTCGCAGGCGCGAATAACCCTAAGAGAGCACCGCCCATGACGCTCATCGCCTCGCGTCGCGCCGCCGCGATCGTCCCCTCCATGATCCGCACCCTGCGCGACGGCGCGCGCCCCTCAAGCCTCGATCTGGGCCTGGGGCAGACCGATCTGCCCGTCAGCGCCCCCGCGCTCGACGCGCTGCGCGCCCACCTGGCCGCGCCTGAGGTCTTCGCGCCTTACTGCCCTAACGCGGGTGATGCCGCCTGTCGCGAGGCGGTCGCCGCGCGCTACGGCTGCGACATCGAGCAGGTGCTCATCACCTGCGGTGTGCAGCAGGCGCTGGCGCTGGCGATCTTAGGCATGGTCAACCCGGGCCAAGAAGTGCTGGTGCCCGATCCTGGCTTCCCGGCCTACGCGAACCTCGTGCGGATGGCCGGCGGTGAGCCTGTCCCTTACGCGCTGGACGCCCAAGCTCACTGGCGCCTTGACCCCCAGCGCGTCCAAGACGCGCTCTCACCGCGCACCGCCGCCATCATCTTGTGCTCTCCCTCCAACCCCACGGGCGCGGTGCACGACCCCGACGACCTCGCCCAAACCCTGGCGCTGTGCGCCGCGCGCGGCGTCGCTTGGATCAGCGATGAGATCTATGAGGACTACGTCTATGACGGCCTCACGCATGTGTCACCCGCCTCACTTGCAGATCATCGCGAGGGCGGGGTGCGCCTGGGCGGCCTGTCGAAGAATCATCACATGATGGGCTGGCGCCTCGGCTGGATGACTGGACCCGCGTCGCTGTTGGCGCAGCTCAAGCCCCTGCACCAGCACCTGGTGACGAGCGCGCCCACCCTGAGCCAGCGCGCGGGCGTCGCGGCCCTCGCCGCCCATGACGCGCTGATGCCCGCCACGCTCAAGCGCTTTGAGGCGCGGCGCGACCTCGCGCAGTCCCTGTGTGAGGCGCTGCCTGGGGTGCGCTGCTGGCCGGGGCAAGGGGCGTTTTACCTTCTGCTCGACGTGCGTAGCTTCATGACGCGGTTTGAGTCCTCGCTGGTGATGGCGCGATCGATCCTCAAGGAGATCGACGTGATCACTATCCCTGGTGAGGGTTTTGGCCTCGCTGGACGAGGTCACCTTCGCGTCGCTTATGCGCTCGAGGAGGACACCTTGCGCGAAGCGCTCGGTCGCCTCGACGCCTTCCTCAAAGCTCACGCGTGAGCCGCCCCGCTCACGCGCCCTCAAGGATCAAGGAGTCACCTGTTATGGCCGCTAAGAATCAGCATAAGAAGAAAGCGCAAGAAGAGCAGAGCTTGCAAGTGCCTGATACCACGGTCGCTGAAGCCCGCGATGCCTCGCCAGAGGATGTGCTGAAGGATGAGTCATTGGGCCTGACCCCTGATGAGGTCGATGAGAAGAAGCAGATGACCATCCCCGATGATGAGCCCCCGATGCTCTCCTCCCAGGGTCCCGTGCGTGAGGTCGCCAGTGATGATGGGTGGCCTGATCCCGACGTCGCCGCTGACTTGACCTATATCGTCCCCTCACCTGAGGACGCCGTGGAGCAAGAGCCCGTTGAGAAGGTCCCGCTGGAGGCGCTTGATGAGGCAGGCGCGCTCGACTCCTTGCTGCCCTCACCGACCGCCGCGCACGCCATCGACCAAGTGCTCGCTCAGCCGCTCGACACCGCCGAGCGCGAGGCGCAGAGCCTGTGGGAGGAGCGCTTTGAGGCCCAGATCAACACCTTCTTTGATGAGGCCATCGCGCGCGTGCCGGGCTTCGTCGATCGCCACCTGCGCAGCTTTCGCCGCGTGATGGGCCGCAGCATCTCCCCCAAGACCGGCTTCGGCGACGTGCTCATCGGCATGCGCAACATGATGTCCGGCGCGGTCCGCGCCGCTGGCGGCAAGGACTTCTCCACCACCACCTTCACCCACGATCAGCTCACTGAGTCGTTTGAGCGCGAGGTGGTCAGCCCCGAGGAGCTGGAGAGCCTGCTGACGCGCCTGTTCTCCGAGTTTGAGGATGAGCAGTGGGATCGCCTCGCGCGCGCCTATCTGGAGGAGCGCGAGCTGGATGCTCACGCGCGTGAGCGCGTCACCGAGCGCGTCCGTGAGCGCCTCATGGCCCTGATGGAGCGAGAGATCGCCCATGATCCGCTGCTCGCCCAGGCGATCCGCTCGGGCGTCAAGATCGGCATCCCCGCCACGCTCGGCTTCGTCCTGTTTGGCAAGCTCACCACCGGGGGGAGCTTCGGCGCTGAGGCCGCAGGCAAGATCTACAAGCAGCAGATCAACCTCTACCATCGCCTGCTGACGCGCCTGGGCAAGTTCGAGATCCCCTCGTGGCTTGGCGCCGTGGGCTGGGCAAGCGGTGTGCTCGGCTCGCTCGCGCTCGGCGGCGTCATGGAGTATGCGCTCAACTCCGTGCGTGATATTAAAGGACAGTACATTCGACAGCTCAACACGGCGCGCTATGTCTTGCTCTACGGTGATAACCCCGATGAGCCCTCAGGCCAGGGCCTGCTCCACGTCGTGCGCGGCCTGGAGCGCCAGTTTGAGCGCGTTCAAGACATCGCCCCCTTGCTGCAATCAAGCGGCGAGGCCGCTGGCGAGGCGAGCTGATGCGCTGCGCGTGATGCTCGCGGCGAGCTGAGGTTCGATCTGCGCGCGTGGACCGTGAACGGTCCACGCGCGCTTCTCTGTATGAGGTGCTCGCTTGGATATGCTGATCGTCCTGCTGGCCTCGGGCCTGTCAACCTGCGTCGTGTTCGGCTACTTGGTCGTCATCTGGTGGCTCGATCGGTATGAGCGCGAGCCGTTCTGGCTCGTCTTGCTCACCTTCGTCTGGGGCGCGCTTGGGGGCACCTGCTTGAGCGTCGTGTTCAGCGTCATCCTCACCCAAGGCGCCACGCCGCTGCTCGGCGCCCGCGTCGCGGACGTGTTCGCCACCGTCGTCATCGCGCCCACGGTCGAGGAGCTGATGAAGGGGCTGGTGTTCGTCGCGCTGCTGGCCTTTGGCAATCAGGTGGACAACCGCACCGATGGCCTCATCTACGGCGCGGCCACGGGCTTAGGGTTCGCCACCTTGGAGAACCTGCTCTATTTTGTGGCCACTTATGGGCAGGGCGGCGCGGAGCTGACGATGCAGGTGATCTGGCTGCGCACCATGTTCTCCGCGCTGGTGCACTGCTCCTCCAGCGCGATGTTGGGCATGGCGCTTGGTCACGCGCAGCACCGGGCGGGGATGATGCGCTGGCTGTTCTTGCCGGTGGTGGGCTACCTGTGCGCGGTGTTCAACCACGCGGCCTGGAACAGCCTCGCCACCCTCGTCGGCTCCATGGAGCCGACCTCCATGCGCTCGCTCACCTGGCTCATCGCGATGGGTCAGGTCGTCGCGGTGGCGCTGCTCATGTTCGCGCTGACCCAGAGCGCGCTCAACGCGGAGCATCGCGTCATGCGCCACTACCTCTTGGAGGAGGCGCGCCGCGGCGTCTTACCCTTGGAGCACGCCGAGATCATCCCCTACTGGTCGCGCCGCAGGCGCGCCGGCTGGCTCGCGCCGAGCGCCCACCGCGAGGCCTACATCAAGGCCGCGACCTTGCTCGCGTTTCGCCACCACCAGCTGGAGCAAGCGCAGGGCGCGCGCCGCGAGCGTTACCTCGAAGACATCGCGACGCTTCGCCAGCAAGTGCGCGCCCACGTCAGCACCCTCAACCTCGCCAACCGCTAGCTCAAGCGAGGCGGCGCGCCTTATCAGCGCGCCTCGCTCACACACAACCTCCCGAACAGCGCGTCGCAGCCCTTGGTTCTAAGCGGGGATCGTCCAAGCGAGCGGGGCGCTTGCAGCGCTAGAAGGGGGTGACCGTGGCGCGCTCGCGCGCCATGGTCACTCCTCCTCGTCGTCGGCGTCGCCGCCCTCATCCTCGCGCCTGAAGGTGATGTCATCCTCACCATCGGCGTGATCCCA
>CAYXWB010000336.1:0-5524 GCA_964468515.1 uncultured Bradymonadales bacterium
CGGGCGTCGGCTGCCAGCAGAGCGAGGTGTGCAGCGCCAACCTCGTCTGTCGCGAGCTCGTCTGCGCCTCGCCGCCCGTCATCCAGCCCGGCACAGCAGGCCAGCCCTGCACCCTCCAGCCCGGTATGCCCTGCGGCCCAGGCCTGAGCTGCCAAGAGGTCAGCGCGGAGACAGGTCAAGGCAGCTGCGCCCCGCTCGCGACGAGCGGTGATCCCTGCATTGTCACCACACAGTGCACCATCGGGCTCTTCTGCGAGGGCGCGCAAGGTGGCCCCGGCGGCACCCCAGGCGCCTGCGCGGCGGTGAAGCCCGCAGGCGAAGCGTGCACCACCAATGACAACTGCGCGAGCGCATTCTGCGACAACGGCCTCTGCGCGGGCCCTCGCCAAGTGTGCGAGGTGCCCTGACATCTCGCTCCCAGCGGAGGCGCTGATGCGACGCATCAGCGCCTCCTCAGGGCCTCATCTGCGACCTCACCCTCACCGCTCCAGCTAGGGGGCGCCCCTGCGGCTCACATCAAGGATTTATCGCTATGCGTTATCTGTCCCAAGGTCGCACCCGCGCGCTCATAAGCGCCCTGTTTTTCACGCTGAGCGCTTGTGGCAACACACCGAGCGGCGAGGATGATCCCACACCAGGTGATCCTGCCGCCGCAGCACAATTTGTAGAAGACGCTTTAACGCTCATAGCCGAGGCCGGATGTAGTGCAGGGTGGGAATGCCCCGAGTATAACCCTTACATTGTCGAGATCGCGTCGCGCTACGGCAGTGAGGCTGAGTGTGTGGCCGCCTCACGCGCCATGTTGTATGCGGATGAGGGGACGGCCTTGCTCGCTCAGATCAACGCAGGGCGGCTGGTCCTCGACTCGGCGCTCGCCGCCAATTGTCTTGAAGGCGCTCGCGCCGAGATCGCACAAGCCAAGTGCCGAAGTGATCTTAGCGAGGTCTTAAACGACGAGCTGCCGCTGAGCTGCAAAGACGCGCTCGTGGGGAACGTCGCCGCTGGGGGCGCCTGTACAAGCGGTGAGGAGTGTTCTGGCGAGCTGTTCTGTGAGATCGCGGATGACGCCTGTGAGGGGGTGTGTCGCCTCCAGCCCTGCGGCGACACCGTATGCGCTGCTGGCCAAGCCTGCGTATCTGATGCGATCGGGGCGTCATGCAAGCCCACGCGCGCCCTGGGTGAGTCGTGCGGCGCGCAGAGCCCGTGCGAGCTTGAGCTCAGCTGCTACTATGAGGGCGCAGCGGGCACAGCAGCCGAGGGCGTTTGCATCGCCCAAGGCTCGCTGGCGGCGGGCGCGCCGTGTGATAATTTTAGCGAGCAGTGTGGTGAGGGCTTCTGGTGCGATCAGAACCTCTGCGTGCAAAACCCACCCCAGCCGCAACCTCAGCCCGCAGGCAGCTCCTGTGATTATCACAAAGACTGCGTGGCGGGCCTGCTCTGCACCGATCGCATCTGCGCCGCACCGGTCGCCTCGCCACTAGGCGCCGATGGCGACGCGTGTGGCCCCCTGCCCGAGCGCCCTTGCGGGCTCGGCTTGGCCTGCCAGAGCGTCGACCGTGAGACTTATGAGGGCACCTGCGCCCCCCATGGCGAGCAAGGCGCGCCCTGTGATCGCAGCGCGCAGTGTGTGGGCGGCCTCTCCTGCACCAGCTCACGCGACGACCAAGGCGTGCTCACCCCAGGCACCTGCGAACCCCCTCGCCCCGTCGGACAACCCTGTAACGAAGCGGAAGACTGCACCACGCTTCGCTGCGATCAGGGCCTCTGCGCTGTGGCGCTTGCGGCGTGTGTCGTGCCTTGATGAGCTGAGCGAGCGCTGCATCACCTGCGCGCATCAAGCGCGCTGCATCGCTTGAGTGAGGTTTGGCAGTGAGGCCTAGTGAGCCTGCTCCAGCCTCATCACAAGCCAGACAAAGAAGAAGGAAGCATGGTGACATGCTTCCTTCTCTTGTGTGGGGCGCCCACCGACCACGCGCGTCAGATTGGGTTGACGCGCCTCTTGTAGCGCCGGCCTGCTCTTTGTGGGAGCGGCCTGGACCGAGCGCCCAGCGCGAGCGTTTGTGTCTCGCGCCTCGGTATGTTCAACGAGGCAGGCGCGCGCTTTATTCGCTTGAGGTGCAAAAAGCGCGCGCTTGAGGGCTCAGGTGAGCCTGATGACGTGGTACGCCTTCTTGCCCGCGCGCAGCACCAAGCACGAGGCGCTGGCGAGGTCTGCGACGGTGACGGCGCGCTCTGCGTCCACGCGCACATTGTTCACATACACGCCGCCCTGCTGGAGCAAGCGGCGCGCCTCACCGCGTGACTTTTGAAGCCCCACCTCGGCCAAAAGCTCCACGATCGAGGCGCCCTCACCGTCCAGTCTGGCGCGCTCCAGCGTGGTGGAGGGCACGTCCGCGAAGATCGAGGCCAGCTCCGCGTCGCTTAAGTCCGAGATCGTCTCTCCGAACAACATCTTGCTCGCGCGCACCGCGCGGTCCGCCTCTGGGGCGCCGTGCACCAGCGACGTGACCTCATAGGCTAGGCGCTGCTGGACGTGGCCTCGGTTGCGGCCCTGCGCGACATCCTCGATCAGCGCCTCGACCTCGGCGCGCGCCATGAAGGTGTAGGTGCGCAGCAGACGAGGCAGGTCGGCGTCCTGCTGGCTGACCCAGTACTGGTAGAACTGGTAAGGGGAGGTGCGCGCCGCGTCGAGCCAGATGGCGCCTCGCTCGCTCTTGCCGAACTTCTTGCCATCGGCCGTGGTCAGCAGCGGGAACGTCATGCCGTAGGCCTGCGCCCCGCCCTTGCGACGCACAAGCTCCGTGCCCGCCGTGATGTTGCCCCACTGATCCGAGCCGCCGATCTGCAGCGTGCAGCCGTGCTGTGATTGCAGATGATAGAAGTCGTAGCCCTGGATCAGCATGTAGCTGAACTCGGTGTAGCTCAAGCCCTGCTCGCGCTCCTCAAGGCGCGTGCGCACGGAGTCCTTGGCGAGCATCTGGTTGACGCGAAAGTGCTGACCCACATCGCGCAAGAAGTCGATGAAGGACCAAGGCGCGATCCAGTCCGCGTTGTTGAGCAGCGGGATCGGCTCACCCGCTTGGGCGCTGTCGGTGACAAGCTCGGGGTGCATCGTCATGGCGCGATCGAGGATGGTCTGGAGCTGCGCGCGGATGCCGGCCAAGTTGTGGGCGATCTGCGCCTCGGTCTGCAAGACGCGCTCCTCGCTCTTGCCAGAAGGATCGCCGATCATGCCCGTGGCGCCGCCCACCAGCGCCATCGGGCGGTGGCCGTGGCGGCGAAAGAACGCCAGCCCCATCATCGGGATGAGGTTGCCCACATGCAGCGAGTCGGCGCTGGGGTCGAAGCCGCAGTAGAGCGTGGTGGGGGTGTGCAGCGCCTCGTCGAGCGCGTCGTGGGTGTGCTGGTGGATGAGCCCGCGCCAAGACAGCTCCTGGAGGATGCTGCTGGTGAACTGCGTCGTGGTCATGGGGGGTGTCCTCGCTAGGATCAATCTAAGCGATAGGTCGATGGGGCGCACGTTGGGCGGGTGAGCGGCAGCCTCGCCATGAGCGTCTGCGCGGCCAAACCGCCTCGGTTTGGCCGCGCAGACGCTGGATGGGGACGCGAGCCTCCCGCTCAGCGCGCGTACTCGACGGCGCGCGTCTCGCGGATCACGGTGACCTTGATCTGCCCCGGATAGGTCAGCTCGTCCTCGATCTTGCGCGCGATCTCGCCGCTCAAGACGAAGGCTTGGTCGTCGTCCACGCGCGAGTTCTGCACGAGGACGCGGATCTCGCGGCCCGCCTGGATGGCGTAGGTCTTCTCGACGCCATCGAAGCTCATGGAGATGCGCTCCAGGTCTTCGAGGCGCTTGATGTACGTCTCCAGGATCTCGCGACGGGCGCCCGGGCGCGCGCCGGAGAGGGCGTCGGCGGCGATGACGAGGTGGGCGATGACGGAGTTTTGAGGCTCGTCATTGTGGTGCGCGCCGATGGCGTTGCGCACGACCTCGTGCTCGCCATACTTCTTGGCGAGGTCCGCGCCGATGACGGCGTGGCTGCCCTCCTGCTCGTGGGTCAGCGCCTTGCCGATGTCATGCAACAGGCCCGCGCGGCGCGCCATCTTGACGTTGACGCCAAGCTCAGCCGCCATCAGGCCACACAAGAAGCCGACCTCGATGGAGTGGGCCCACATGTTCTGGCCGTAGCTTGTGCGATAGCGCAGCCGGCCCAAGAGCTTGAGCAGCTCGGGGTGCAGGCCGTGGATGCCAAGCTCAAAGGCGGCCTGCTCGCCAGCCTCCTTGATGGTGCGGGCGACCTCTTGCTCGGTCTTGGCGACGACCTCCTCAATGCGCGAGGGGTGGATGCGGCCGTCGCTGATGAGCTTCTCTAGGGTGAGGCGCGCGATCTCGCGGCGCACCGGATCGAAGCCGCTGACGATCACGGCCTCGGGCGTGTCATCGATGATGACGTCGACGCCGGTGGCGGCCTCCAGGGCGCGGATGTTGCGGCCCTCACGGCCGATGATGCGGCCCTTCATCTCATCGGTGGGCAGGCTGACGACGCTGACGCAGCGCTCGGCGGCGTACTCGCCAGCGTAGCGCTGCACGGCGATGCTCAAGACCTTCTTGGCGCGCCGATCGGCCTCCTCCAGGGCCTCCTCCTCGACGGCGCGGGCCTTCTTGGCGGCGGCGATCTTGGCCTCACCGATGATGCGGTCCATGACCTCCTGGCGGGCCTCGTCGCGGGTCAGGCCAGCGACGCGCTCTAGGGCGGCGTCGACGCCGCTGGCGCGGACCTCGATCGCTTGCTGGCGGGCGGTGAGCGCGTCTTGAGCGCGCTCGTTGTCGGCCTCCACGGCCTTGAGCTGCGCCTCGCGCTTGTCGAGCTTCTCAATGCGCTCGTCGAGGGTAGACTCGCGCCGGGTGAGGCGCTCCTCGACCTTCTCGACGCTGGCGCGTCGCTCGCGCAGCTCGACCTCGGCGTCTTTTTGGGCTTGGAGCAGGATTTCTTGGGCCTTGAGCTTGGCCTCCTTGACGGCGCTCTCACGCTCGGCGCGGGCCTCGACGATGAGGCGCTCGGCCTCGACCTCAGCGCGCGCTCGCGCCTGCTGCTCGACCTCATCGCGGAAGCGATCTTCGAGCTCGCGGCGCACGTCGACCTCAAGCTCCTCACGAAGCTCGCGCTCAACGCGGGTGCGGGTCTTGAGCACGGTCTCATCGCGCAGGGCGTCGAGGCGCTCATCAACGCGCTGCTTCACATCGGCCTGGGCGCGCGTCAGCTCGGCGTCGAGGCGGTTTTTCTCCGCCTCGATCTTGACGCGCATCACTAAGAACATGGCGATGAGGCCAAAGAGCAGGCCGCCAACGCCATAAAGGATCTCCATCAGGAACCTCCGCGTGTCTCGCCGAAGGTCGACTGGCGATCCGAATCGTGAGTGAGACTGAGGCGACCCAGCGCGCGCGCGCGGCGGCTCTAGGCCCCAACGCGCCAACGCGGCGCCGCCACGGCCCCCGGCCCTGATGTCTCCCGCCGCGCCCTAG
>CAYXWB010000337.1:0-5383 GCA_964468515.1 uncultured Bradymonadales bacterium
CGCGGATGGCCAGTGAGATCTGCTGATTCTCAAAGTAGCCCGCGCCCAGCTTGTAATGAAAGTCGGCCTCTTGGGCGATCTTATCTTGCTTCTCATCGACGCCCGCACAGGCGCTCAGCCCTAAGAGCGCCAAGATCAGCGCAGCACCAGCCGCTCGACGCGCGTTCATGACGATGACCTCGCTCAACCAGTCCGTGGACACCTCGCGCCATGTCGGCCGCTGACGAGGTGGCGATCGTTATAACACATCACGCCTTGGGCGACAGCCCGCGTCACGCATCGCGCGCGCCATCATGGCGCGTCGCCCCCTCAGTGTAGCGCGCTGGGGGGCTCACACCAGAAAAGACACGCGCCGTCAGGCGCGCGGCGTTTAAGATCGATCATCAGCGCGCACAAGCGTTGCGCGCCGCACTCAATCGGTCCTAGCGCGCATCCAGCAGTGAGGATGACGATGATGTCCCTGTAGCCAAGTGAGCTGATGTGATGTTGAGACGAGCCGACCTCGCGCTGCGCCATGAGGAGCGCATCCCCACCTCGCTGTCAGCCGACGCGCTGTGGCAGCTGCTGGTGGAGGCGTTTGAAGACTCCAAGCAGAGCCCGCTATGGCCCGAGGGGCTGGAGACGCTGCGCGCGCTTGATGGCGTTCACGCTGGCGCGCAGCTCGCGGCGACCTATAAGATGGGGCCTGCGCGCGCGCGCCAAGTCTACACGCTGCCTATCGTGGACCCCAGCGCGCGCGTGCTGAGCTATGAGACAGGCCCCGATCACCCGCTGTCAGGCGGCGGCCGCGTGAGCATTGAGCCGGTCGGCGCGGGCGCGCGGCTGTGCTGGCGCTTTGACTATGAGCTGCGCCTGCGCCTGAGCAGCCCCGCCATCGCGCTGTTTATCAAGCTGTGGTTTGAGGCGCGCTTCTTCGAGGCGCTCAAGAACAACCTGCGCCGCTGCGAGCAGCGCGCCCCCCATGAGGAGGCCGCGCCCTTGCGGTCTGAGCGCGCCGCAGGCGCTGCCTGAGCGCGCCCCCAGGATCTTCGCCTATGCCTCTCGACCTCCCCACGCTGCGCGCGAGGGCCGCAGCGGGCGCATCGCGCTCCTTCTTTGAGGGCATCTCACGCGTGGCGGGGCTCGCGCCGCAGGCGCAGCCCGCCCGCTACGGCCTCACGCGCCTGCGCGATCTGCCCTATCGCCAGCACGCAGGCCCCGCGCACACGCTCGACGTCTGGCGCCCCATCGCGCCCGGCCCCCACCCCGTCGTGATGTACATCCACGGCGGCTCGTTTCGCATCCTCTCCAAAGACACGCACTGGATCATGGCGCTGACGTTCGCGCGCGCGGGCTATGTGGTCTTCAACGTGAACTACCGGCTCGCGCCGCGCTGCCCCTACCCTGGCGCGCTGGAGGATGTCGGCGAGGCCTACGCGTGGGTGCTCGCCAACGCCGCTCGCTTTGGCGGCGATCCCGCTCGCCTCATCGTCGCGGGAGAGAGCGCAGGCGGCAACCTGGCGCTGGCCCTGACGCTGGCCTGCTGCCAGCAGCGCGAGGAGCCTTGGGCGGCGCGCGTCTACAACCTGCGCCGCCCCCCAGACCTCGTGATCCCAGCGTGCGGGTTGCTGCAAACGTCTGAGCCGCAGCGCTATGATGAGCGACCCATCGCGCCCATGATGCGCGATCTGATCCACAACGCCAGCCGCTGCTATTTAGGCGGCGCCAGCGGCTTGAGCGCGCGCCAGCGCGCGCTCGCAGATCCGCTGTGCGTGCTGGAGTCCGACGCGCCGATGGATCGGCCCTTGCCGCCGATCTTCGCCCCGTGCGGCGGCGGCGACCCGATCGCGCAAGACACGGAGCGCTTGGGCGCGGCGCTGACGCGGCGCGGCGCGGCCCACGCGATCAAGCTCTATGGCCGCGCCCCGCACGCGTTCCACGCCTTCATCTGGCGCGAAGACGCGCGCGCCTGCTGGCGCGACACGCTCGACTTCGCCCGCGATCCGAGCGCGTTTATCGCCCAGCAGGCGGCGCTCAAGCCACCCCGCTCAGGCTCATCCGATCGGCCAGCGACGCCAGCGAGCGCTTCACGCTGACATCGCCAAACGACGTGCCCGTCGCCAAGGCGCTCGCCACCAAGAGGCAGTCGCGCGGCACCGTGCGCGTCTGATTGGCGACCTCCTCCAGCGGCACGCTGGTGAGGCGATCCTCTTGCACGGCGACCATGTGATTGTAGCGCCCCGCCACGAACATCGACGCCGCATAGCAGCCCAAGTTGGTGGCCAGCACACGATCAAAGGGGGTGGGCGTGCCGCCGCGCTGGATGTGGCCTAAGATCGTGGCGCGCACCTCCGAGTCGACGCGCTCCTCCAGCTGCAGCTTGAGCGCGTTGGCGATGCCGCCCAAGCGGATCGGATCGGGGCTGCTCTCATCGGTCTCGCGCACGGTGAACGAGCCGCCTTGTGGCATCGCGCCTTCTGCGACGACGATCACCGTGAAGCGCTGATGACGCTCGCGCTCGCGGCACACCCTGGCGACCTCCTCGATGTCATAGGGGATCTCGGGGATGAGGATCACGTCCGCGCCGCCCGCGATGCCCGCGTGCAGCCCGATCCAGCCCGCGTAGCGGCCCATCGTCTCCAAGATCATCACGCGCCCGTGGCTCTGGCCCGTGGTCTGGAGCCGATCGACCGCGTCGGTGGCGATCGCCACAGCGGTGTCAAAGCCGAAGGTGCGCTCGGTGCCCATGAGGTCATTATCAATGGTCTTGGGGACGCCCACAAAGCGCATCCCCTTCTGCGACATGGCGTGGCACATCGACATGGTGCCATCGCCGCCGAGCACGATGATCCCGTCGAGCCCCAGCTCCTCATAATAGGCGACGACTTGATCGGAGACATCCGCGCCGCCAGCGCCAAAATATTTGAGGGGGTTGGCGCGGTTGTGTGTGCCGAGGATGGTGCCACCGCGCGCCAAGATGCCGCTGACATCACGATAAGACAGCGCGCGGCTGCGCCGCTCGATGAGGCCCAAGAACCCCTCCTCAAAGCCGATCACCTCGGCGCCGTGCTCGACCATCAGGCTCTTGGCGACGGCGCGGATGACCGCGTTGAGCCCTGGGCAGTCACCACCGCCAGTGAGAATCCCTACGCGCATAAGCCGCACTCCTTGATCTAAGATGAGGCGCGCGACCAGCGCGCGCTGTGTGTGAGCCGCTGCCTCAACCTAGCATCACACACCAGAGAAGACCACATGACCGAGACGCCCTCCTCGCGCATCCTCACCGCGCCCGACGCGCTGCCCGAGCGGCTGCGGCCGAGCTTCGATGACCCGCGCCAAGGCGCGCGCTTTCGCGCCCCCTGGGACGCGCCCCCTGTCGCCTCAACGCGTGACATCTTGCGCTGGAAGTTAGGCCAGAAGAACCCTTGGGCGAGCGAGAAGCGGCGCGCGCTGGCGCCGCCTGTGGTGTCGCACGCGCTGGACAAGATGCACGACCTCGACGCGCCCACGCGCGCGCTGCACAACGGCCACGCCTCCTTTTATCTGATCCTCGACGAGGTGCGGATCTGGATCGATCCGGTCTTCGGACCAGCGCTGCTGGTGCCTCGCCAGACGGCGAGCGCGGTGGATCCTGCGCGTCCGCCAGGGGCAGACCTGGTCTTGCTCACGCATGGTCACTTTGATCATCTAGACACGCGCTCGCTCAAGGCGGTCGCTGCGGCGAGCCCTGGGGCGACGTATCTGGTGCCGCTGGGGCTGGGGAGGTACCTGCCGAAGGTGTGCGC
This sequence comes from uncultured Bradymonadales bacterium, assembly GCA_964468515.1. Taxonomy (GTDB): domain Bacteria; phylum Myxococcota_A; class Bradymonadia; order Bradymonadales; family Bradymonadaceae; genus CAYXWB01. Next base: position 3,765 of record CAYXWB010000337.1, read on the forward strand.
GCCAGTGATCGAGGTCGGCTGGTGGACGCAGCTTGTGCTGCGCGGCCTGACGCTCACCTTCACCCCCTCGCAGCACTGGCACAAGCGCACCGCCACTGACACCAACGCCGCGCTGTGGGGGGGCTGGCATGTGCAGGGCAGCCACAGCGTCTATCACACCGGTGATTCGGGCTACTTTGGGGGCTTTGAGGCGGTGCGCTACACGCTCGGCGCGCCGGATCTGGCGTTGATGCCGCTGGGCGCCTATGAGCCGCGCTGGTTCATGGCGCCGCAGCACATGGACCCCGATCACACGCTCCAGAGCTGGCGCGATTTAGGCGCGCGTCACATGGTGCCGATGCACTGGGGCACCTTTGACCTGTCGGATGAGCCGCTGACGCAGGGGCTCGCGCTGTTCGACGCGCTGCTTGACGCGCGCGCGCCCGAGCTGCGCCCAAACTACCTGCCGCTGGCGCATGGCGAGGCGTTGGGGCTGCGCGGCGATCAGCTCGTGCGCTCAAGCCGCTAGCTCTCGCGCTGGATGACGATCTTGCCCAGGTGAGCGCCTGAGGCCAGATGCTCGAACGCCTCACGCGCCTGATCCCAGGCAAACACGCGGTCGATCACGGGCCGCAGCGCGGCCTGTGTGATAGCGCGACTCATCGCCTCGAAGCCCTCGCGGTGGCCGACCAAGATCCCCTGCACGCGCACCTGCTGCATCAGGATGGGCAGGATGTTCAGCGGCTCCACAGCGCCAGAGAGCACGCCGATGAGGCTGATCTGGCCGCCCGGACGCACCGCGCGCAGCGACTGCTCCAGCGTGCCCGCGCCGCCGACCTCGACCACATGGTCCACGCCGCGTCCGCCGGTCAGCGCGCGGGCGCGCTTGCCCCAGTCAGGCACCTCGCGGTAGTTGATGACCTCATCGGCGCCGAGCGCGCGCGCCCGCGCTAGCTTCTCATCGCTGCTGGAGGTCGCGATCACGCGCGCGCCGTGCAGCTTCGCGAGCTGCAACGCGAACATGGACACGCCGCCCGTGCCTTGCACGAGCACGGTGTCACCTGCGACGAGCCGCCCGTGCGTCACGAGCGCGCTCCACGCGGTGAGCGCCGCGCAAGGCAGCGTGGCGGCCTCAGCGTGGCTCAAGTGCGCGGGCGTGTGCACCAGCCCCTGCTCGTGCAACACCATGCGCTCGCGCAGCGTGCCTTGCAGCGGGCCGCCCAAAGTGCTGGCGATCACCTCACGCGCGGGCTCACCTGCCCACCAGCGCTGCGCGAAGATCGGCATCACCCTATCCCCCACCGCGACGCGCGTCACCCCCTGCCCGATCGCCTCGACCACCGCGCTCGCATCAGAGCATGGCACCAGCGGCAGCGGCTGGCGCGGGTTATAGCGCCCCTGCACCATCATCAGATCCCGCGCGTTGAGCGAGACGGCCTCCACCCGCAGCGCCACCTCGTTGGGGCCGGGCTCAGGGGACGGGTGCGTCGTCTGGGTGAGGTGTGCTAGGCCAAAAGACTCGATGTGATAAGCGCGCATGAGCGTCCTCTCGTGGGGGTTCTCCGAGCGATGACAGCGCGCGCCATTGTGAGCCAGCGGGGGAGCAAAGCCAAGGGCCGAGCGCGCGTGACGCGCGGCGC
>CAYXWB010000338.1:0-5380 GCA_964468515.1 uncultured Bradymonadales bacterium
ACCGCCGCACAAGGCAGCCTGAGCTGCGCTCAGGCCTCGCTGTCGAGCAGCGCGCTCACCAGCTCGCGCCAGCGCTCGTCCTCAGGGATGCCCGGCTTGCGCGCGCCGAACAGCATCGCCACCGGGTGCTCCGTGTCGCTGAAGACCTCCAGCGAGGTGACGACGCCATCGGCCGTGGGCTTGCGCACGATCCAGGCGCGCGTCAGGCCCGTGCGGTTGACGTGCAGGTTGAAGTCAGGATCCATGACGTTCACCCAGTCGCCCATCTCGACGATCTTCTGCACGGGGCCGGTGTGGATCTCAATGCAGCCCGAGTTGCCAACGAACACCATGATGGGGAGCTCGCGCTGGCTGGCCAGCACGAGCGCGCGATCCAGCGCGCTGACATCGATCGGGATGGCGTGACCTTGCGGCGCGAGCCGCAGCCCTTGCGTGCGGGAGACGCCGAAGCGGCGCAGCAGGGCGAAGAACTCGTGCGTGTCCTGCATGTCGAGCCACGCCTGCTGGAAGCCCGCCACGTCGATGTCCTCATCCGACGCAGGCGCGGGGGGTGCCTGAGCGGCGCTCACTGACTGGCCCTGCGACTGGTCATCGTGTGCGAACCTCTCGACGAGCGCGCGCCAGGGCGCCACACCCTCCTCGGTGCGCAGGTAGATCTTGTGGATGGCGTCGCCGTCAGGGCCGAACATCTGGAGCCCGCGCAGCGGGCGGCCGCGCTGATCTTCCTGATCGATCGCGTAGACGCTGTGATAGCGCCCCATGAACAGGCGCAGGTCAATCTCGGGGTCCAGCACCAGGCCCACATGATCGCCGATGTCGACGTTGTCATAGGCGCCGTGCTTCTCGATCACCGCCCAGTCATTGCGGGTCAGCGCCATGACGCGCCCGAGCGAGGGCAGCGCCTCAAAGATGGCTTTAAACTCGGGGCGAAGGCGCGTGGCGGACTTGCCGACCTGGGTGGCCAGCAGCTCGACCTCGCTGACGCCGAGCTTGAGGGCCGCGTCGCGGATGCGCAGCTTGGGCTGCTCGGCCTTGAGCGCGTCCCAGCGCTGGGCCAGCTCGGAGGTTGTGTCGTGGTCGATCGCGGGTGAGAGGCTCATGGGGTGACTCCTGAAGCGGTGGCGAGGGCGGCGTCGGCGCGTCCCAGAGAGACGATGAGCGGACATCCACGCTCGGGGTGGGTCATGATGGTGGCGCGCAGGCCGAAGACGCTGGCGAGCGCATCGGCGGTGAGCACCTCGTCAGGGGTGCCCGCGCTGTGCGCGCGCCCTTGATGTAAGAGTAAGATCGTGTCGGCGTAGGCTGCGGCGAGGTTGAGATCGTGCAAGACGACGAGGCCCGCGAGGCCCGCATCCACGCGCTCACGCACCACCTCCAGCGCCAAGTGCGCGGCCGCCGCGTCCAGGCTCGCCGTGGGCTCATCGAGCAAGAGCGCGCCGCGCGTGAGATCGCCGAGCTGCGCCAGCGCCCGCGCCAATTGCACCCGCTGACGCTCTCCGCCGGAGAGCGTCGGGTACGGGCGCGGCGCCAAGTGTGTGGCGTTTAAGCGCTCCAGCGCGCGGGCCGCGTGGGCGACGTCGTCGTCGTCGGGCAGACCCGCGTGATGGGGCGCGCGGCCCATCAAGACGACCTCCAGCGCGCTGAACCCGAAGGCGGGCGGTGACTCCTGCGTCACCACCGCGCGCTGCTTCGCCAGCTCACGCGCCCCAATCGTGGCCATCGGCGCGTCGCCCCACAAGATCAGGCCCCTGGTGAGCGACACGTCGCCCGCGAGCGCGGACAACAGCGTGGACTTGCCCGCCCCGCTCGGCCCCACCAGCGCGAGCAGCCGCCCCGGCACGAGCGTCAGTGAGACGTCTTCGATAAGCGGCACGCCGCCTCGCCCCGTCACCATGAGCTGCTGCGCGGTGATCATCAGTCCGCTCCTGGCATGCGAGCGCGAAGCAGCCACAAGAAGCAGGGCGCGCCCACCAGCGCGGTGATCACGCCCAGCGGCAGCTCGGCGGGTGAGGCGATCGTGCGCGCGATGACATCGGCCATCATGAGCAAGGCCGCGCCGAGCAAGGCTGAGCCGGGCAGCAGCGTGCGATGCGAGGGGCCGTGCAGCAGGCGCCCGACGTGAGGCACGACCAAGCCGACGAAGCCGATGATACCCGTAAAGCAGGTGCAGACGCCGACGATGAGCGCGCTCAGCGCGACCACGCGGCGACGCACGGTGACGGGGTTCACGCCGAGGTGGCGCGCGGGGTTGGTGCCGAGCGTCATCAGATCGAGCGCGCCCGCATCGCGCCACAGCGCGCCGATGGCGGGGACGAGCACGGCGGCGGTGACGCCCACCTGCGTCCAGCTCGCGCCGCCCAAGCTGCCCAAGCTCCACATGGTCCAAGAGCGCAGCTGCGCGTCATCAGCGAAGAAGGTCGCAAGCCCAATGCACGCGCCCGCGAGCGCGTTGATGGCGATGCCGGCGAGCAGCATCGTGGTGACGCTCGCGCGGCCGCTCTGATAGGCCATGGCCAAGAGCAAGAGGGCTGCGGCCCAACCGCCTAAGAACGCGGCCACAGGGGTGGTCAGCGCGGTGAGCCAGAGGGGGGCGGTGGGCGCGATGAGGATGAGGGCGATGACGCCGAGGGTGGCACCGCTGGAGACGCCCAGCAGGCCAGGATCGGCCAGCGGGTTGCGCAGCAGGCCTTGGAGGGCTGCGCCAGAGGTGGCGAGCCCCGCGCCGACGAGCGCGCCCAGCGCCACGCGCGGCAGGCGGATCGCCATGAGCACGCGCTGCGCCATGGGGTCAAGGCCGCTGTCCCACAGGCCGAGCGCGTCGAGCGGCGCGCCGATGAGCGACCACGCGGGCACCGATACGGCGCCCACCGCGCTAGAGAGCGCGGCGATGAGCGGCACCAGCGCGGCCAGCCCGAGCAGCGTCAGGCGACGGCGCCGACGCAGCGCATGCACATGCCCGAAGACCGCATCCAGGGCCGCGCTCATCGGGTAGGCTCAGCGGGGACCTCGCCCGCCAGCTGATCTTGCAGCTTGAGCACCGCCTGTCCCATGCGGGGGCCGAAGCCTAAAAAGGCGAGGTCGTCGACGAGGATGAGGCGCTTGTTGGCGGCGGCTGGGGTCTGGGCGATGCCGGGCAAGGACCAGATGGCGTCATCGCCCCCGAGGCTCTGCGCGCCGCGTCCGGGCAGGATGATCACCTCGGGGGCGGCGGCGACTGCCGCCTCGGCGGTCAGCGGCTTGAAGCCCTCGAAGCCCTCGACGGCGTTGGGCACGCCAGCGAGCTTGAGCATGTCAGCGGCGGGCGTGCTGTGGCCAGAGACCATCAAGACGTTGGCGCCGCGCGCATACAAAAACAGCGCGCGGGGGCGATTGTCACTGGCGCGCTCGGCGGCGCGCTTGAGGTCGGCCTGGAGCGTGTCGACCAGGGATTGCGCCTTGTCAGCGCGCCCGAGCAGCGCGCCGAGCGACTGGATGCGCTCGGCGGCGGCCTCGGGGGTGCTGTCCCCAGTGAGGGTCGTGACGCTGACGCCTGCGGCGTCGAGCTGACGCATCGCCTCGGGGGGGCCGACATCGGGCGTGCCGATGATGTGCGTGGGGCGCGCGGCCAAGATGCCCTCGGCGTTGAGCTTTCGCGCGTAGCCGATCTTGGGCAGCGCGGCCGCCTCGGGGGGGAACACGCTGGAGACGTCGAGCGCGGCGATCAGGTGGCCGCAGCCTAGCGCATAGACGATCTCAGTGACAGTGCCGCTGAGGGTGACGAGGCGCGGCGCGTCGGCGGCGTCGGCGGCACACAGGTCCACGGTCGAGGCGACGATGGTGGAGGGCGGTGTCGCAGGCGCTTGACCATGCGCGTGCGGGTTCGCGGCGTGCGGGTTCGCAGCGTGCGGGTTCGCGGCGGCGCCGGGCGCAGCGGTCTCTGCAGCGGTCGCGGGAGGCTGCGCCGCGGGTGAGGCAGGCTCAGGGCGATCGCAGGCGCCAAGCGTGATCACGAGCGAAGCGAGGCAGAGCGCGCGCGTGGCGCAGGTGAGGTGGAGGCGATGCTGAGGCACAGTGGGGCTCCTAGGTGGCGAGGCAGACCAACACGGGGGCACCACTAGCAAAGTTGATAATCATTATCAACGATTAAACGACAATGATTATCAAAATCCACGGCAACGTCAACCTCACCCCCGCTCGCCACCAATCAAGTTAAACTATCAAAACCATAGAGATACAAAAAACACCGCGCGCAACCACCGCGCTCACGCGTGGTGAGCGGCTTGCCACTGGGGATAAACCGCTGATTTGATAATCATTATCAACCTTGTTGACAATGATTATCAAAATCCCTATCACTGCCCGAGCGAGGCCGCCCTCGCGCCCAACTTTGTCACACCCTGACGTCGCGCTGACGCGCCCTCACACACGACGCGCCGCTGACGCAAACCCCGGAGCCTGCCCATGAACCTCATCAAGCTCACCGCCCTGTGCGCCGCGATCATCCTCGCCGCAGCCTGTGGCGACCCCGATCCCGTCGACCAGGACACCCCCGACACCACGAACAACACGAACAACCACACGGGCGGCACCACCAACAACACCACCGCCCCGGGCACGACCAACAACACCACCACGCCCGGCACCACGAACAACACGACCACCCCGATCGAGCTTGAGTGCGACGACGCCGCGATGGCTCAGATCGCGCGGGGCGTCTTCGGCGTGAACAGGGATGTGTCCGCGGGCGATTTCACGGTGATTGAGGAGGAGGGCGCCAAGGTCGCCACGATCGACGCCGCAGCGGGTGGTCCTGCTGAAGCGGCCAATCGCTCGTTCCTCTATGTGAACCTCGCCACTGGCGAGCAGGTCATGGCGAGCGACGCAGAGGCGTTCAACAAGATGGACTGGCACATCGCGTTCAAGCGCACCGAGATCCGCATCAACGGCGGCAACTCCGGCCCTGGCGTCTTCATGCTCGCCCGCGTGGAGGCCGAGTGGGACGCCGCCATGCCCCCCTCCCCCATGGGCGGCACTTGGCTGCAAGACACCTTCGTGGATGACGAGACGTGCGAGCTGCTCACGGTCGGTCGTGACACGCCCGCCACCGCGTTTGGCGTCTGGTACAACTACGACATGACGACGCACGCGGTGACCGTGCCTGAGGGCGCGGTGTACTTCCTGTATGACGCGGTGACGCACGCGGCCTACAAGCTGGAGATCCAGGCCTACACCTCGGGCGCTTACACCGTGCGCTGGGCCCCCGTCGGGAGGCAGTGATGCGTCGCGCCACCACCACGCTGGCGCTGGCGCTGCTGACGGCGGGCGGGCGGCCCCCGGCCGCAGGCAACCCGCCGAAGACCCCCCCGCCCCCCCCCCCGCGTGAGGGCCCTACCCTTGGCCC
>CAYXWB010000339.1:0-5366 GCA_964468515.1 uncultured Bradymonadales bacterium
TGGGTGTGGATCTGGAGGGAGGGCTCCGTGACCATGACCTTGCGCTCATCGGGGCTGGGCTCAGCGGGCGCGCGCATGGGGCCTGTGGTGGAGTCTGCGAAGCCGCTGAGGGTGGCCATCTTAGGGCGCGCGGCGGGCGCCTCGGGTGGGGCCGTGGCTGGAGGAGGTGAGGTGATGGGCTCAAGCGGCTTGGTGCGTGCGGCAGAGGCGCCAGGGCGCCAGACGCCCGCGTCGACCTGCTCGCGTCGCGCTTGATCGGCGCGCAAGATGGACTCAGGCAGCCGCAGCGGCGCGGTGGCCATGCCATCATCGCTCTGGACAGGCGTATAGGTGTGTAAGGAGGCGTCGAGCAAGGCGACGACATCGCGCGCGTCGATGGGGGAGGTGGCGTGCTCGTTGGGCTTAGGTGAGCGGACATCATGGAGCAGATCGCGCAGCACCTCGCGGCCGATGTCGCGTGTGGCGCCGCCATCTTCGTGATCGGCGCGAGGGTCAGCGCGCTGCTGGAGGGCGTGGAGCTGATCGCGCTTGATGGGCTCGGTGGACTCCTGGGAGGTTGGCGAGGTGTGGTGGAGCAGGTCCAAGAGCGCGCTCGCGTCGACCTCGCGGGTGGTGCGCTGTTCTTGGGGAGGGGCTTGATTTTGTGAGTCTTTGGAGCGTTCGTGGCTCATGGCCATCCTCGGCGAGGGGCGACAGGCGCCGGTTCATCGCAGAGGTTTTCGGCCACTCATCGCGAGCGTGTGCGTGTCGCGCGCGGAATCCACGATAAAGTTGGATCTTCACGCCAGATGCGGGTGATCACGCGCAAGACTTGGGCTTGTGTCATGAGGCTGTCAAAGGCGGTGATGTGGCGCGGTGAGACGCCGCGCTCAAGCAGCATGCGCCCGACCAAGCGCGCGCGCATGCAGCGGCACGGGTCGGCCTCGCGCCCAAGCAACATCAGCCGAAAGCCCAAGTCGTGAGCGCGCATGAGGCGATCAAGCGCGGCCTGCGCCCAGGCCCGCTCGCGGCAGCGCAGGTAGTCGATCTGCGCCCCGCCTTGCAGATAGACGCTCACATCCTCGGGACGATCGCCCAAGCTGTCGCCCAGATACAAGTACTTGATGTCGTGCTCTGCTAAGAAGCTGTGGAGCGCGGGTGGCATCAGGTCGCGGCGCGAGAACTCAAAGGGGGCGCTGCGCAGATCGACCACGTGGGTGATGCGTCGATGTTGCAAGCGCCGCAGCAGGTGCTCACGCAGCAGATCGCCGCAGCCCATCGTGTAGATGGCCGGCTCAAGCGGCGCCTCGTCGTCGCCCGCTTGGACGTCGTCATGGGCCTGCTCAGCGGCGTCGTCATCGTGAGGCATCAGATCAGGTTCAGCGTGCTGCGCGACGGCCATGGTGTGACCTCATGGGGAGAGACGCCTGACCTTGACGGGACCTGTCAGGCGCGTGCAGGTTGTGATAGTACACCAGCTTGCGCCCGTTGCGTCTAGCGACAAGCGATGGAGGTGATCGCGTGCCGATCAATCATCAAGACAGCCCCGCTGCTCCCCTCTCGGTGCCGCTCGCGCTGCTGGCCACGCTCGGCCTGGCGTGCGGCTGTGAGCCGTCTCACGATGTGCTGGCGCGCGAGGTGCTGCGCCAGTACCTGGACGCGCTGTCGCGCGGCCATCGCGTGCAGCTTTGGGAGCTCGCGAGCGAGGAGGATCAGCGCGCGATGCCGCGCGGTGTGTTCCTGCTGCATGAGCCGCAAGTGGAGGAGGTGGTCCGAGAGGCGGCGACGCATTATCGCTATGAGATCGCGTCGCTGGAGGTGTCGGGTGAGATCGCCACCGCCCTCGTGCGTGAGCGCGGCCCTGATGTGGCGACGGTGATGTTGGGGCGCAAGCTGCAAGCGGTGGATCAGCGCGATCGTGAGACGCGCTATCGGCTGGTGCGCGACGCGTCGGGCTGGCGCGTGGACAACGCTTGGAGCGAGCAGCGGGCGCAGATCACGAGCATCATGCGTCGGCGCGCGCTGGAGGTGCTCAAGCGCGAGGCGCTGGCGCTGGTCAAGGCGAACGAGCTGCGCGCCGCGTTGGACAAGCTAGAGGCTGGCCTGACGAGCTACCCGGGCGATCGCGATCTGGAGGAGATGCGCGACGAGCTGCGCGGCATCTTGGGGACGCCCTTGGCGCATGGCTGGACGCTGCGCGAGGTGGCGCTTGGCATGGGCGAGGTCTACGATGTGCTCGCGCTTAAGGCCGCGCAGGGTGAGCAGGGGGAGCTGAGTGACGCGAAGCTGCTCATCACTTGTGAGGGCGCTCACGCGCGGCTGATCTGGTCGTTCGCGCTAGAGGGGGGTGGTGAGGGGGCGGCCGATCCGCTCGCCATGACGGTGACGCTTGACGCGCAGCAGCCGCGCCTCGTGAGCGCGCCGCTGCAGCTCCAGGGCTATGTGCTCCCCGACGACCTCACCCCCGCGATCTTGAGCGCCAAGCAGATGACGTTGAGCTGGGCGCCTCAGCAGCGCGCGACGGTGGCGCTGGCGGGCGTGGAGGGCGCGCTCGCGAGCGTGAGCCCGCGCTGCGCCGCGAGCGCGCCTGCGGCGCAGCCAGACGCGGGCGCGCCCGCGCCGTAGGCGCGCGCGGCGCGCCTCAACGATCAGCTGGCGGCGATGGCGAGCAGGAGCGCGATGAGCGCGATCAGCACGACCAGCGCCACGAGCATGAGGCGGCTTGGACGTGAGGTTGTCTGCGCAGGGCGTGGCGTCGAGGGCTCCAGCGCATCAGCTGCGGGGGGATCGTCGGGTGCATCTGGCGCCGCGCGCCACGCTGACGCGACCTCAGCAGCGTCCGCCTCAGCGGCGCCCTCAGGCGTGCCTGAGGGCGCGTCCTCAGCGTGGGAGAGGGCTTGGGCTTGGGGAGGTTCAACGCTCGGCGCGACTTGGACGGGCGTGACCAGCGTGTCAAGCGCGAGGGCGACCTCAGCGAGCGCGTCTTTGGCTTGTGCGGGCGCCTCGTCAGGCGCGCGGGGCAAGTAGAGCTCGGGGGAGAGGGCTTGGGTGAGCTGGTCGAGCAGCTCACGGGCGTGCGCGGGGCGCACCTCGCGTGTCTTGCTGAGGCAGCGCAGGATCAGCGCGCAGAGGGCCTCAGGCAGCGCGTCGGGCGCTGAGAGGTGCTCCGCCAGGGGCGTCGGCGGGGTGTAGATGTGATGATAGAGGATGGTGGTGTCGGGGCCATCAAACGGCCTCATGCCCGTGAGCATGAGGTACATGAGCACCCCAAGCGCGTAGACATCCGAGCGCGTGTCCACCGGCTCGCCCTGGATCTGCTCGGGGGCGAGGTAGGCGATGGAGCCGAGCAGGGCGTTGGCGTGGGTCAGCTCGCTGGGCTGGGCGAGCAGGCGCGCGAGGCCAAAGTCGAGGACCTTGACGTGATAGGTGCCGCCTGGCTTTGGGGTGAGCATGATGTTGGAAGGCTTCAGATCGCGGTGCACGATCTGTTGGTCATGCGCGTGAGCGATGGCGCTGAGCAGCTGGTAGGCGATCGGCGCGAAGGTCTCAAGGGGCAGCTGCGCGGTGACGTTCAGCAGCATATCCAGGCGCACCCCCTCGATGAGCTCCATGACGATGTAGCTGTGCTCAGCCTCGCGCCCGAAGTCGTGGATGGTGACGATGTGCTCATGGTTGAGCAGTGAGAGGGCTTGGGCTTCGCGCGCGAAGCGCTCGTGGCTTGCCTCGCGGCTGCGCGACTCCAGATCGAGCAGCTTGACGACGATGGGGCGATCGAGGCCGCGCTGGCTGGCGCGATAGACGAGGCCCATGCCGCCGCGCCCGATGCGCTCCTCCAAGGTGTAGCGCTGCGCGAAGACGCGGCCCACGTAGGGATCGTGGCGTGGCGCGCGCGGATGATCGCCCGTGTCATCGGGCGCGCCAAACAGCTCATCGCTGGCGGGCAGAGACAGCACGGGGGTGTTGAGCGCCAGCGGCGTGTCAACGGTGCCGCGCCGCGGCGTCTCCGCTGAGCGAGGGGGCGCCTCGTTCGCAGGCGCGGGGCGCTTGGTGTTCGCCATGACGGGGACGACCTCGCGAGGCTCGGGGACGCTCGCGGCGCGCGTGACGATGACAGGGTGTCATAGGGGCGCAGGTGGCGAGCGGGAAGGATGGCGCGCACCATTTTAGCATGTCATGGCGAGGAGGTTGAGACAAAAAAGGGCCTGGGCGCGCATCAGAAGCGCCAGATGAGCCTCGCGCCCACGGCGCCTGGCGCGAGCTGGAGGAAGGCCCAGGCGCCTGCGTCGCAGGTGAACAGGTAGACGCTCAGCCCTGACAGGGCGACGCCCGTGGTGATCAAGGCGGCGGCGCTGATGCGCTTGGTGTGACGCACGCGCTCACGCTCTGTGGCGTCTGGCGGGGCCATGGAGGCGTCAAGCGCGGCGCTTTCTTGGCTCGCGCTCCAGAGCAGCGCGCCGCCGCCGCCGAGGCTGACGAGGCCAAGGGCGCTGACCACGATCGCGGCCACCGTGACCCCCTCGTCTTGGGGCTTAAGGGGAGCAGGATGAGGCGTCGCAGCCACGAGCAGCGGCGCGCTCGGCTCGGGCTTCAGGGGTGCGGTGCTTGAGGACTCTAAGCGTTGGATGTGCTCACGCGTGCGCTCGCGCAGCTCCTCAGGCAGGCCCTGGCGCGCTTGACAAAGCGGCGAGAGTGCTTGAGGGCCTGCTCCGTGCGTTCTTGGCGCTCGAAGATGAGGGCCATATTGTAGAGCAGGCGCGTGTCGGGATAGAGCCGATAAGCGGCTTGAAACAGCGCCAGCGCCTCATTGAGCTGAGCTTGGTTGTAGCGCCGCCTCACCAGCTCAAGGAGCACTTGATCGAGGCGTGGATCTGCCGTGATGGAGGCGGGGGTGGGCTGTTGCTCTGTGCGCGGTGGTGTGAGCCTCCCGCCATCCATGCGTTTGGGTCAGTTGGGGTGTGCTCCACGCATGATAGGACATAGGACATTGGTGCTCTTTTGTTAAGAAAAGTTGGTGGCGAGGGTGGCGGTTTGTTTTGATGTCAAGGCTTTGAGGTGAGGTGTCGTGTTTTGAGCCTGTCTTGTTGTTAGGCTGACATGCATCTGAGTGATATTGATCTATCTTTAAGAGGTGTTGACGCCTTGACGCGCCCCGCGCGGATGCGTCACCTGCGGTGCCTGCCCGAGCGTGCGCGCCGATCGGGGCGCCTCGGGGTGGCTCAGGGCGCCGCGCGCCGCCTGCCGAACGGCGCGCTGTTCTTGTGGGCGCGCGGGCTCGCGTGTGCTAGGCTGCGCGCCATTCACTGCGACAAGAATGCGCGCCAACCGCGCTGGTCTCGATGAGGGAGTTTGCATGGCCATCGAAGAGAAGCTCGTCATTGAAGAGTTGT
>CAYXWB010000340.1:0-5347 GCA_964468515.1 uncultured Bradymonadales bacterium
GCCCGCGCGCTTTGCGCGCGGGCGGCCTCCTCGTCTGATCATCGCGCGCGCTTTGCGCGCGTCAGCTGATGCGGTGGAACTTGATCAGGTTCGTCTCCGCTTGCTCGGAGACGGGCGCGCCCATGACGATGAGGATCTCATCGCCCGTGCGCGCTTGGCGCTTGGTCTTCATCAGCTCCTCGACGCGCAAGATGAGCTGGTCCACGTCGCCTACGACGTCCATCTGATAGGGCTCCACGCCCCAATACGCCGCCATCTGGTGGCAGACGCGGTGGCTGGGGGAGCAAGCGATGATGGCGGTCTTGGGGCGGTAGGTCATGATCAGGCGCGCGGTGGAGCCGGTGCGCGTCAGCACCACGATGCCCTTGATGTTCAGCTCGTCAGCCGCCGCGACCGCCGCGCGCGCCACCGCGTTGGGGAAGCTGCGCAGCGCGCCGATGTTCACGGGCGGCGTCGAGGTGAAGGTCGTGCCTTGCTCGACCTCCTTGATGATGTCCGACATCATGCGCACGGCCAGCAGCGGGTACTTGCCGGAGGCCGTCTCCGCCGAGAGCATCACGGCGTCGGTGCCGTCGAGCACGGCGTTGGCGACGTCGCTGGCCTCGGCGCGCGTGGGGCGCGCGTTCTCCGTCATGCTCTCCAGCATCTGCGTGGCGGTGATGGTCAAGCGGCCCATCGCGTTGGCCTTCTGGATGGCCATCTTCTGCAACAGCGGCACCTTCTGCGGCGGCATCTCCACGCCCAAGTCACCGCGCGCGATCATGATGCCGTCAGCCACGGCCAGGATGTGATCGAGGTCGTCGATGGCCTGGGGCTTCTCGATCTTGGCGATGATCTGGATCGGGTCTTCCTTGCGGCGCGGCAGCATGGCGCGCATCTGGTGCAGGTCCAGCGCGCTGCGCACGAAGCTCAAGGCCACCAGATCGACGCCAAGCTCCAACCCCAGGATGAGATCCTCTTTGTCCTTCTCGGTGAGGCTGGGGGCGGAGACGGCCGCCGTGGGCATGTTGATGCCCTTGTTGTTCTTGAGCACGCCGCCGATCTCGACCACGCAGGTCACATCATAAGGGGTGACGTCGACGACGCGCATGCGCAGCAGTCCGTCATCGAGCAGCAGGATGTCGCCCACGCCCACATCTTGCGTGATCTGCTTGTAGGTGGTGGAGACGCGCCTCTCATCACCCTCGAAGTCATCAATGCTGACGACGAACTCGTCGCCCTCATGGAGGATCACGGCGCCTTGCGCGAACTTGCCGACGCGGATCTTGGGGCCTTGGAGGTCTTGCAAGATGGCCACGGGCTTGCGCAGATCTTGGGAGAGATCACGCACGAGCTGGAAGACGCGGCGATGATCCTCATGAGAGCCGTGGGAGAAGTTGAGGCGCGCGACGTCGAGCCCTTCGCGGATGAGCAGCTCAAGCATCTCGGGGGAGGTCGAGGCGGGGCCGAGGGTGCAGACGATCTTGGTGCGTCTCATGGGCAGCATGTCCGGGGGTGTCGCGTTGCGTGGTGGCCGCGCTGGGAGCAGCAGGTGCGCCGCCTGAGGGCTCGTGATGCGCTTACTTATCACACCTGAGCGCGCGGGTCACGCGCGCGCTCGCCATCTCTCAGGCGCGCGGGGCCAGCTCAGCGGTATTGATAGAGCACTTGGTAGCGCGGGCGTTGCCAGATGCGCCCCGGCGCCGTCTCCGACAAGACGCGCAAGTACAGCTGCTGGTCGGGGCGGACCTGCGCGGCCATGCGCCACGCGCCATCGGGCGCGCGTGAGGCGACGCGCAGCAGGCGCGGGGGCTCGCCCTCAGGCTGGCCCTCCAGCAGCGCGACGCTCAGCGCGCGCGGGCTCACCAGCGCCGGATCATCGCCCGAGGGGCGCGCCACCGTGATGGTGATGACGCCCTCGCTGGGCGCGGGCGTCAGCGCGAACCAGTCCGCCTCCCACGCGTCTTGCAGCGGGCACAGATCGTGCGTGCTCAGCGATTGGGGCGCGATGGCAAGCGCCGTGGTGTGGCTCGTGTGCGCGCCTGCGCTCGGGCAGGCCCACGGGCCGAGCGCGCTCATGCGCAGCTGATAGGGCGCGTCGCGGCCCTCGCGCGAGGTGGCGCGCAGCAAGATCGGCGCGCTGTTATCCACGCGCCACAGCTCCAGCGCGCGCTCCGTCGTGATGCGAAAACGCTCCCCTGAGGCGAACAGCGCCTCCACCTGTGGCGTCGCGTTGCCCGCGTCGCTCTCCAGCGCGACGCGCAGCTGACCCTCAGGATCGTCCGCGCGCAGCGCCAGCCAGTCCTCATCATCCCGACACATTTGCAGCGCCAAGGTCAGCGCCTCGCCGCTGGCGAGCGTCAGCGGCGTGGCCTGCTCAGGGCTCGCGTTGGGCTCGAAGCTGTCATCCTGGCACACGCCCGCTTGGCGGCGCGTGATGCTCAGATCGTAGCTGGCCTCGCTCAAGCGCGCCGCGTCCACGCGCAAATAGAGGTCTTGCGCGATGGGGGACTGATAGTCCAGCAGCGCCAGCGTCGCGCGCTGCTCATCCGCGCGCAACAGCCGCAGCTGGCTGTCATACAGGTACACCTGCACGCGCGCGCTGCCAGTCGCGGCGAGCTGCGCCTGCATCCACTCGCCGCGTCGCAGCGCGAGCGTGTACCAGTCCGGGCGGCCTGGGCAGCGGCGCAGCCGCACGAGCGCGCCTTGCGCCAGCGAGGCCGCTTGCTGGGGGGTGTGGTTGGGGCTGAACGCGTCCTCTTGGCAGTCGCCGCCCATGCAGACGCCCGTGACCGTGTCACACAGCGCGCCTTGATCGCAGTCAAGATCAGCGCCGCAGGGGGGGCGTCCGCACTGAAAGTCGCGGCAGAGCTCATCGGTGCGGCAGTCCGCGTCGCGCTGACATGGCGGCTCTGGCTCGCAAAACGGCGGCTGACGCGTGAAGTCGCAAGCGCTGCCAAAGGCGCAGTCGGTGTCGAGCGAGCACGCGCTCAGGCACTCGCCATAAGGCCTGTCGGCGCGCGGGCGACAGAACGAGCCCTCACGGCATGGCGAGTCGAGGGTGCAGCCGGGGACGCACACGCCGTCTTGCTCCGCGTCACACGCGAGCCCAAAGCCGCACTCAGCGGAGGTCTGACACGCGCGCAAGGTGCAGCGGCCTGTGCTCAGATCGCACACGGCGCCGTCGCGGCACGGGGTGGCGGGGCAGGCGTTCTGTGTGATGCAGACGCCGGTTGACGCGTCACAGGTCTGGCCCAAAGGGCACGCTTGGCCGCCTGTGCAGCTGACCTGCGCGGATCGGCACTGACCCGTGGACTGCTCGCACAGCTGGCCAGTGCGACACAGCGCGGGGTTGATGCGGCAGTCACGCGCGGGCACGGCGCAGCGGCCTGTGGTGGTATCACAGACCTCGTTGAAGGCGCAGCCGACGTCCTCGCAGGTGATCTCGACGGGGCAGCCTGTCAGCCCGAGCAGGGCCGCAGCCATCAGCGCGCCGAGCGCGCGCTCAGCTCGGCGGCGCGACATAGCAGAAGCCCATGCTGGAGAACTCCCCCCGATCGCGCCGGCAGGTGTGCCCGGAGCGGCACTCATCATCCACGTCGCACGCGCGCATGCAGTAGCTGTTGACCTCGTCAAAGCGCACGCACACGGCGTCATCAGGGCAGTTGTTGCGCACGCAGTCGCGCACCGTGCAGTAGCCCTCGAACACGGAGAGATCGCAGGTGGCGCTGTTGCTGATGGAGAGGCAAGAGACGTTCGTCTCGCACGAGTCTCCGACGGAGGCGGTACAGCCGCTCATGGACAGCAGCGTCACAACAGCCAGCAGCAGCGCGAGGGGGGCTCGGGGCATAGCGATGTCTCGATCGAGGCGGCGAGGCCGGTGGAATGGGGACGCGCGGTGTGCAGTTTCTACGCAGGTCGTGGGCGCGTCGCCGGGCAATTCTTGCGCGCCAGACAGCGCGCCTGGATGTTATAGCTGTCCGCCGCCGCCCTGTCGAGTCGGCCCGCATGAGGTGGGCCGGGGGGGCGCGTCATCTCCTGACTTCGGCGTGTGAGCTGGTCCTCCTCGCCAACCTTGAGGTTGCTTGAGCTACGCGCGTCGTCATCGTCCTGCCGGGGGCTTGCTCGTGCCGCTCGCGCTCGCGCTCGCGCTGCACGCGCTCGGCCTGCTCGCCATCTCGCCGTGGCTCACCGCCGCCGAACAAGAGGTCACGACCCCCAAGCCGCCCCCCAAGCCGCGCGATGATTCGCCCATGATCGTGCGCACCGTCATGGCGCCGCCTGAGCCCGAACCAGAGCCCGAGCCCGAGCCTCCGCTGCCTGAGCCCGAGGAGCCGCAGCCGCAAGAGGTGATGGACCTCAACCGCAAGGTCGTCGCGCAAAAGACCAACGAGGAGCGCCCCGAGCAGGCGGACTATCTGTCCCAACAAGACAACCGCACCAAAGAGCAGACGCGCGCCGAGGACACGACCATGAAGGAGGTCTTGCCCGGAGAGACGGTGCCACCTGATCTGGAGGATGTGGGCGACCCCGACCCTGATCCGACGCCTGAAGACAAGCGCGAGGAGGCGCCCGAGCCTCCCCCGCAAGAACTCGCCATGGCGACCCCACGCGCGGCCACCTCACCCTCGCCGCAGCCCAAGCCTGAGGTCGCCCCCGAGCAGCCCGACGCCAGCGAGCAGCTTGAGCGCAGCGACGATGGCGCGCGCCCTATGCCTGACAACGCCTCCGATGATCCTGTGGTCCAGCAGCAGCCTAAAGACAAACCCCAGGTTGATCCGCGCCGCCTGTTCGGGCCGCCGTCGATGCGCGACTACGATGACGCGTTCAGCGACCGCGATCCGATCCCGCGCGCCGCGCCGCAGACCAAAAATCAGCGCATGTTCGCGAACATCGAGCGTCGCCAGCGGCTGCTCAAGGCCAGCCTTGAGAACATGATCCCGGAGATCCAGGTGGGCAATCACACCAGCGTCAACGCGCATCGCGCGGTCTACGCCGGTTACATCGGCACGCTGCACCGCAAGATCCACGGTCGCTGGGCCGACCAATACCTCAGCTACCTCGACACCCGCGAGCCCCGCAGCTCGCCGCTCCAAAACCCCAACCTCGGCGTCACCCTGGAGTTTGTGATTGAGGCGGCCTCCGGCAAGTTCGAGGCCGTCAACATCGTGCAGAGCAGCGGCCAGCTCATGTTCGACGCGGAGGCCATCGACACCGCCTGGGCCATCGGCCCGCGCCCCAACCCGCCCCCTCAGATCATCAGCCCCAACGGCAAGGTCTACATTCACTGGCGCTTCTGGCGCGATGGTCGCCAGTGCGGCGCGTTCGGCGCCGAGATCTTCTTGGTGACGCGTGACGCCGATGGGCG
>CAYXWB010000341.1:0-5343 GCA_964468515.1 uncultured Bradymonadales bacterium
GGCATCAAGGCGACCGTGCTGGAGCGCGTCTTCATGGTGCGCCAGCTTGAGGTCGAGGCGCCGAGCATGGCGCTTGGTGGCCTGTTCGGCGGCCAGCGCCTTGATGACGCGGCCGCCAAGCGCTTGGCCGATTTGCCTGGCGTGGTGGCAGTCTACCCCAAGATGAAGCTCACCTTCCCGTCGGGCGTCTCAGGCGGCAAATCACTGCTCGGCCAAGACCTGCGCGCGGAGCTGATCGCGGACGGCATCCCGCCGGAGCTTGTGCGCGCTGACGCGAGCGGCGCCCTGCCCTTCGAAGACTTTGAGGATCAGCGCGCCTGCACCGATGACGCGAGCTGCCCCACCGCGCAGCGCTGCACCACCGACAAGACCTGCGCGCCCATCGCGTGCGATCCGACCACAGGCGCGAGCGCCTGCCCTGCCCCCACCTACTGTCACCCGCAAGAACACACCTGCCTGCACCCCATCCCCATCCTGACCTCACCGCAGCTCCTGGAACTCTACAATGGGAGCGTCCACACGGCGCTGCGCGGCGTGCAGGGGCCGATGTCGAAGCTGCCGAAGCTGTCCAATGAGGCGCTGATCGGGCTGCAAGGCACGGCGATCTTTGGGCGCAGCTACTTCTTGGGCGGGGCGGCAAGCGGCGCAGCGCTGACGCGCAAGATTCAGCTCGTCGGCTTCTCGGAGCAGGCGCAGCCCTTGGGCGCGACCATGCCGATCACGGTGGTGCAGCGCCTCAACCGCAGGTTCTCCGCAGACCCGGAGCAGCTGCCCGACTACCACGCGATCTTGGTCGAGACGGCCTCCAATGAGGTCGCGGCGAGCGTGGCGCAGCAGATCAAGGAGGAGCTGAAGCTGGCGCTGTCGGATCGGTATGAGGACGCGCAGCGCGCGAGCCTCTTGATCGTGCTGGTGACGCTGGTGTTCAACCTGATCAGCCTGGTGATCTTGGCGGTGGCGGCGGTCAACATCATGCACACGTTCCTGATGCTGATCTTGGAGCGACGCCGCGAGTTTGGCCTCATGCGGGCGCTGGGCGCGACGCGCGGCCACATCCGGGCGCTGATCTTGTGCGAGGCGACGCTGCTCGGCCTGTTCGGCGCGACCGCAGGCGTGATCACCGGCGCGCTCGCCACGCTCGTCATCGACGCGGCGTTTCAGCGCATGGTGCGCCAGTTCCCGTTCAAGCCTGAGAGCCTCTTTCTGATTGAGCCGTGGATGATCGCCGCTTGTTTTGGCGCCGCGCTGACCTTCTGCTGGATCGGCGCGCTGCTCCCCGCGCTGCGCGCCGGCAGCCAAGATCCCGCCCGCGCCCTCACCGGCGGCTGAGGTGGTCTACCCTGCGCGTGAAGGTCTCGCTTTGACCATGTGCGCTTCACACGCGGGGGCGCGCCAGATCGCACGAGAGGTTGTACAAAGCGCGCCCTCATCCTGAGGGCGCGCCACATCGCTCAAAAGTGGGGTGTTTGAAGACGAGTCACCACACTCCCTGGAGAGCTTGCGCCGTCTTTAG
Source organism: uncultured Bradymonadales bacterium (assembly GCA_964468515.1). GTDB lineage: Bacteria > Myxococcota_A > Bradymonadia > Bradymonadales > Bradymonadaceae > CAYXWB01. The sequence goes on from CAYXWB010000341.1 coordinate 1,514, forward strand.
CCGCTTAAAAGCGCATGGGCACATAGCCCCACACATGGGCAGGCCCTGCTTGGCCTTCGCGCTCCACATACCAAGACATCTTCAGGGTCCACGGCGCGCCTGGACGCGCCGTGTCAGTATCTGAGAGAGAGGACCAGCTCAAGGGCGACGCGCTCAGCGCACCGCGCACTTCTCGCCCTGACGAGGTGAGCGTGATCGCGTCAATCGGCATGACATCTTGAGGTGCGAACACGCGCAGCTGAAGGGAATGACCAAAGTAATAGTCTGCGCGCATCGCATCGTATGTGCCGAGCGCACGCACAGCATCAATCTCATCCGACTCAGGCGCTTGCCCCTCAACCTGGAGCTGCCAGTCACCGTAGAGCAGCGCGCCCTCCTCGGGCGTCGACAGCGGCTCCTCGCGCACGTTGCTGTTTTGCACCAGCGGGCTCGGCTGCGCGTCATCCCAGGGTGGCAAGGTGAGCGGATGATAGGCGCCTCCGCTGCCGATGCACATGTCGCCGAGCTTGGGCATCACACAGCCGCAAGCCGCCGCCGCTGTCGCGCAAGGATCAGTCTTCCAAGCGCGCAGATCAAGCGTGATCGTGCCGTCTGGCAAGACGCGCTTCACCCCTGACACCTCGGCGTACACGAAGACATCATCTTCAGCTTGAATCCAGGCGCGATCTACAGCCAGCTCATAGAACAGTGATTCGTCATAGGCCATGAGCATATCGCCACCATGCAAGAAAGGTGACGGCTCGACCTCCCAGACCTCCTCGGCGCGTGCGACGATCGCGTCAAACGCCCCACCACAGCGCGACAGCGCACCACACGTCGCGCTCGCTCGCATCGGATAAAACCGCCCTGCCTTTAGCCGAGGTGGATTATAATCGTAATCAAAACTACCCCCATTAAACGCCAGCTCGCGACGCGCGGCGTAGATGCCATAGAACACCTGCTCAACGTCTTCGACATCATCTTCATCTTCTGCCGGAGGCGCGGTCGTCGGCGCTGTTTCGCCAAGCTGCCAACCTCTCGGGTTGTCGCGCGTGTCATCGCTGCCGCAGCCTAAGACGCACTGTAATAAGAGAGGCAGCAGCATCAAGACCAAGCCAGCTCTCCAAACATCACACATGAGATCTCCTGACGGTGAGCTGCAACGCAGCGCCATGCCTCAGCGCGCCGAGGGGCGACACCTGCACGACGACGCCACCCAAAACGCGAACAACCACGACAGCTTAACCCAGCCAGATGGCGACCACAACTCGCCACTAGCAAAATCATGAGGGTGCTGCGAAGATTTCGCCGCCAAGGCGCATCTCTCACCTGCTCATCCTCACAGACGACGCACACCACAGCGTCCGACACACTACGAGATACGACCTATGGATCTGATCACCCAAGGCGTGCTGGGCGCGGCCATCGGGCAAGCGGGCTGGTCCAAGACGCTGGGCCGACGCGCCATCTTGGTCGGCGCGCTGTGTGGCATAGCGCCCGATCTTGACGTGCTGGCGGCCATTGGCGGCGAGTGGGCGTCGCTGGTGCATCACCGGGGGTTGACGCATGCGCTGATCTTCGCGCCGCTGGTGGCGCTGCCCTTGGGCAAGCTCATCCACAAGCTCACCAAGCAGGGCGACTGGAAGCAGTGGGCGCACCTCGCGTTCTGGGCGCTGTGGACCCACCCCCTGCTCGATGTGTTCACCACCTATGGGACACAGCTCGCCATCCCCTTTAGCGATCGACGCTTCGCGATCGATGGCGTGTCGATCATCGATCCCATCTATACGCTGCCGCTGATCGCGGCGCTGGTGCTGGGGCGCGTGTGGCGCGCGCGGCCTGAGCGCGTGCGCAAGCTCGCCGCCGGCGCGCTGCTGTTCACGACCGCTTATCTGGGCTTGGGATTGTCGCAGGCGTCGCAAGCGCGCGACGCCGCGCGCGACGACTTGCGTCGCGCTGGGGTCAAGCAGCCCCTGCAAGTGCGCGCGATGCCCACGATGGCGAACATCTGGGCGTGGCGCGTGGTCGCGCGTGATGATGACGAGCGGCTGTTCATCGGCCAGCGCTCTAACCTCGCCCCCAAGCCCATCCAGTTCGCCACCCTCACGCGCCCCGATCACCCGCTCATCGACAAGGCGCTTGAGGATGAGCGCGCGCAGATCTTCCGCTGGTTCGCCATGGACCTCATCAGCTACGAGGTCAGCGAGGTCAGCGATGGCTGGCTCGTCACGATGCACGATCAGCGCTATGGCGGCATGCGCGATCCCACCAAGAGCATGTGGGGCGCCCAGGCGCGCTTTGACGCCGATGGCACGCTGCGCGATGTGACGCGCACCTCGCCAAGTCGCGGTGAGCTCGGCCCTGAGCTGCGCGCGCTGTGGCGCCTCATCACCACAGGTCGCGCCGTGGCGCTGCCACCTGAAGGGCGCGACGCGCAACCGTCGGCTGCGCGTGAGGAGATCGCGCTAGACGCCAGCGCAGGGCGCTAGCGCCCTGCGCGCCTTCAGGTCGGCTCATAGCCTAAGGTTTGCGCGAGCCAGCGCTCCACATCGGCCAAATGTATGTACATTGACGATGCAATGCACATACATTAAAATGTAAGTTGGCTTTGTTGGTGCACTTGACAGCTCTTCGACCAGCTTTTTCCATTGCCAATCAGCAACTTAGCTCCGCTGCAGATGAAGCGACCGCTGTGCGGCTCGCCGCAGGCCAACTTGTCAATTTTTGAGAGGTCACCGCCATGTCCAAAGAAGTGCAAATGACGTTCAGGGTTGAGTCGCAATTGCGCGCAGAATTCGCTGCCGCCGCTTCATTGGAAGACCGCCCCGCAGCCCAGGTGTTGCGCGAGCTCATGCGGGCCTATGTCAACCAGTCGCACGAGCGCGGCCACAGCCCGTCCCATGATTCAATCTCTCAGGCCGAGAGGCGACGCCGCGAAGCTGCTGTGAACTTCGCGCGTTCGTCCGTAGGTCTTGAGGGCTTCACGCCATCCGAGGCCGCCGAGACGGGCGCACGTCAATTCATCAAGGGTGACACCCAGCTCGCCGACTTTGTCCAGGTGAAGCCCGATGCAGGACAAGCCCCTAGCCGCTAATGCGTTGACGGCCGAGCAGCGCCAGCAGCTCGAAGCCGATCACACGTTCAAACGGATCGTCGAGCTTGAGCTAGACCCAGTGCGGGGCAGCTTCGACGCCGCACACTTGAGGGAGGTCAACCGACGCATCTTTCAGGATTTGCCGGGCATTGGGTTCGATGACGTGACGCCGGGCGAGTTTCGCGAGCCGGTTGCCGATGGTTTGGACTGGATCAAGCAGCGCGGCCTATCGACGGTGAAAGGTTCGTTTTATGTCGCTTATTCGCGCATGGACGATGCCGCCATAGCCCAACTGAACAAGGCGCTTGAAGCGGCCAACCCCGACGCGCTGTGCAACTTAAAGACGCCAGAGTTCACGGCGCGTCTCGCCAGGATTTACACCGAGCTGGACTATGTTCACCCGTTCAGTGACGGCAACAGCCGCACGCTTCGCACCTTCACCAAGCAGCTTGCCAGAGAAGCAGGCTTTGAGATCGCCTGGGAGCGGTTCAGTCATAGCGAGACCGGGCGCGATCTGCTGTACATCGCCCGCGATCTCAGCGTGAACGAGCTGGCGAAGCCGCACATTCAGCATGAGAACACCATGCGGAAGATCGTTTACACCCAGGACGTCCTCGAAAACAATCGGGCCTTGCCCGACCTGCTACGCCATGCAGTGCGGCCGAGTCGTGCCGTCGCATTCGAGCAGCTGACTGAGCAGGAGGGTGTGTCCCGAGTATCTGCAGCAGGCTCAAGCGACCTGAATTTTCTCTCGGTA
>CAYXWB010000342.1:0-5338 GCA_964468515.1 uncultured Bradymonadales bacterium
AACCAAAACCCGGCGGGCGCGGCCCGGGGTGGGGGCGCCCACCCCTCCGGGTGGGCCCGCCTCCCGCGCGCCGCTGAGCGCGCGCGTGTTCAAGCTTGAGCGCGGCCTGCCCGCGCTCTTGGAGGCGCAGCCATGAGCGAGATCGATCCTACCTTGCCCGAGGTCGTGCAGCGGTTCTTGCGCGAGGGGGGCAAGCTCGAGAACATCACGCTGCACGCCGAAGGTTATTGGAGCCATGAGGGCGCGCGCTTTGAGAATCAGCGCGTGATCGACCTGTTCTCTCGCAGCGTCTCGCGCACGGAGGGCGGCACCTGGGTGCTGCGCGTAGGCCAGTTCACCTACCCCATCACGGTCGAGGGATGCGCCTTCTTCGTGCGCCGCGCCGACTGGGACGCGTCGCCGCCCACCATCGACCTGAGCGACCAGACCACCGAGCCGCTCGACCCCACCACGCTGCGCTACGCCCCAGGCGGACGGCTCACCTGCGCGGTCAAGGGTGGCCAGCACGAGGCGCGCTTCTTGCGCCACCCTTACTATCAGCTCATCGATCGCGTCACGATGCGCGGCGATGAGGCGATGGTGCGCGTGGGCGATGTCCACGTCAGCCTCGGCGCGCTGGATGAGGATTAGGCGTTGTCTGACGCGGAGGGGCGAGGGCGCGTTGCGGGCCGAGGCCATCTCTGGCACAAGGACAGGTGACACAACCCGCCCTTGAGGTGAGCTTCGCCTCATCACCTGACGCGCCTAAAGCACGCGCTGCGCTAGCCCCATCAAGCGCCTGCTCGCGCGCTCAAGAGGAGACCATGAGACGCCTCACTCTGATCGCCGCGATCGCCGCCACCCTCACGGGCTGCCCTCACCCCGCCGAGCCTGATGATCCTTCGCCGCGCCCTGACATGACCGATGACATCACCAATGACATGACCTCGCCAGACGCGGACATGGACCCCTACCAGCCCCCACCCCCACCGCCGCCACCGCCTGTGGGGCTTCGCGTCGAGGGCGTCACCCCCGAGTCGGGCGCGCGCGTGGCCCCTGACGCCACCTTCACCGTGCGCTTTGATCGCGTCATCTCGCGCGAGCGGCTGCGCGGCGCAGCTATCCACGGCGATTGCATCGGGCCCGTGCAGCTTGAGCGCGAGGACACTGGCCGCTGTGCGGCCACCCGCGTCAGCGTCAGTGAGACACAGCAGCTCATCATCACCCCGCGTCAGCCGCTGGCCCGAGGCGCAAGCTACACTTTACGCGTCGTCGAGCCGCTCGCCATCGCCGACGACGCCACCACGCTCGCGCAGACCTTCAGCGCCGCTTACACCATCGACGACCACGACGCGCCGCCCTACAGCCGCACCATCGCTATGGACGCGCCCGCTGAGTTTAGCGAGGATGAGCGCCTCGGCGCGACCGACGACAAGGACATCTTCCTGAGCTGGGACGCGCAGCGCCTCTATATTGGCCTCGCTGGTGAGGACCTGACGCAGACCAACAAGGCGGCTTACATCGCCATCGGCGCGCGCCCTCACAGCGACTCACCGGGCACCTCGCAGCTCCCCGCCGAGCGCTGGTTTGAGGGCTCCCAGGTGCTCCTGCCGATGCTCGCAAGTCACCTGTTCTTCGTGAAGACGGTCGAGGGCGCGCCCGAGCACTACGCGCGCCGCTGGAGCGGCGTGGCGTGGGGCGCTCGCGAGGACGCGAGCGCGCAGCTGACCACGCGCCACGATCCTGAGCTGACCACCATCGCCCTTGAGCGCAGCGCGCTCGGTGAGGATGTGCGCGAGCTGGATATTGTCATCTATCTGAAGGATCTGGGCAGCGAGGGCGCGAGCGAGCTTGGCTGGGGGTGGATGTTCGGCGCCTCCGATCCGCTCTTTAATCAAGGCCTGAACACCCGCATCGTGTCCACCTCGCGCCGCGTCGATCTGAGCGCGCCTGAGCCGCCTGCCCGCGCCACAACCTCGCGCCGCTTCGGGCGCGAGGACACCCGCGCGCGCATCTATCAGCTCTTGGTGCGCACCTTCAGCAACACCAATGCGACGCGCCAGCAAAACGGCACGCTCGCACAAAACGGCAGCGGCACCTTGGATGACCTCAGCGCTGAGGCCGCGCGCGCCATCGCGTCCATGGGCATGACCCACGTCTGGCTCACTGGCGTGCTCCAACAGGCGACCAGCACCGACTGGTCGTCGGTCGGTCAGCCGCCCGATGATCCCGACATCTTGAAAGGGCGCGCGGGCAGCCCTTATGCGATCCGCGACTATTTCGACGTCTCTCCCGACTACGCGCGCGATCCTGCCAAGCGCCTCGACGCCTTCCAAGCGGCGGTGGATCGGATGCACGACGCGGGCTTGAAGGTCATCATTGATCTTGTGCCCAACCACGTCGCGCGAAGCTATCAAAGCGACGTGCGCCCCGAGCTGAGCTTCGGTGAGGGAGACGATCGTGGCGCGTTCTTCAGCCGTGATAATCACTTCTTCTATCTGCAATCAGGCGATCCCCCCCTGACGCTCCCAGGCTTCGATCGCGGCGCGGCTCGCCCCTTGAGCCCCACCTGCGAGGTCTTGCGCGGCGGCGACCCCGGCTATCAGTGTGACGGCCTGTTCGACTGGCGCGGCATGGGTGAGACGAGCTACGGGCGCGTCACTGGCAACAACGTGATCTCCTTCAGCCCCGCTCTCAACAGCTGGTATGAGACGGTCAAGCTCAACTACGGCCTCGACTTCACCACGGGCGCCTTGGAGCATCCTCACGATGGTCAGCCTGAGCTGCCCATCCCGCGCACGTGGCTCGTCATGGACGCGGTCATCGCGCACTGGCAGCGCCTGGGCGTGGACGGGTTTCGCGCGGACATGGTGCACATGGTCCCGATGGCGTTCCATGGCTGGCTCATCGCCCGCTCACGCGCCCGCAACCCTGACGTCCTCTGGCTCGCTGAGGCCTACGACACCGACCCCGCCAAGGTCACGCAGGGCAACGTGCTGCACGCGCTGTTGGGCGCGGGCTTCGACGCGGTCTACGACGATGACACCTACGATGCGCTCAAGGCGGTGTTCGACGGCGACGGCTGGCTCAATGATCTCGATCAATCCGCAGGCGTCGATCCGATCCTCACCCACCACACCGTGCGCTATGCGGAGAACCACGATGAGGTCCGCTTGGCGTCGCCTCATGACTGGCGCTTTGAGGGCCGCAACGTGGGCCGCGACCTTGGCCCCGCCATCGCCACGCTGCTGCACGGCCTAGGGCGCGGCCCGGCGATGTATTATGCGGGTCAAGAAACTGGCGAGCCCGCTGAGGGCGTGGAGGGCTTTGGCGGTGATGATGGCCGCACCTCCATCTTCGACTACTGGTCCATGCCCACCTTCACCGGCTGGGTTAATGGCTTAGCCTATGACGGCGGCGGCCTCGACGCGGACACCCGCGCGCTGCGCGCGCGCCATGTGAGCGCGTGGCGCGGGCTTGAGGAGCCGCTGTTCTCACAAGGCAAGCTCTGGCCGCTCAACAGCGCGAACCTGGAGCATGCCCCGTTTGGACGCGTGGGTGATGAGACGGTCAGCGGTCATTATGGTTACGCGTATCTGCGTCACGACGCAGGCCGCGCGGTGTTGGTCTACGTCTGGCTGCACCCCACCCAGACCGCGCGCGATGTCTCCGTCCTCGTGCCGCGCGAGGCGTGGCAGGCCGCAGGGCTTGATCCCGAGCGCGCCCCGCTGCGCACGCTCACGGAGCTCGCGCTGGCCCAGGAGGCGACCACGCCTGACGAGGCCAGCGACGCGGGCATCGCGCTCGGTGACGTCGCCCCAGGCCAGTGGCGCATCATCGCGATCGAGTGAGCCGCGCGCGCTTGGCGCGCGCGCTCGCCACTCCCACCTGCAAGTGAACGCCTAGCTTGGACGATCCCCGCATAAAATCAAGCGCTGCGAGGCACCGCTCGGGAGGTTGTGTGTGAACGGGCGTTTGATGAGGCGCGCCGCATCGCTTAAAAGTGGGGGTGGCACAAGCAGCCAATGAACCTGACTGCGGCGCTTCGATGCGCCGCATGAATCTAGCGGCTGGCCGCTTGGGCTGCGGCCGCCTCGACGAAGTGGAGGCGGTCATTGCCCCAGAACATCGACTCGCCCACGAAGATCGTGGGCGCGCCAAAGGCGCCGCGCGCGACGGCCTCCTCGGTGTTCTTACGAAGCTGCGCTTTGATGTCGGCATCTTGCGTGGCGGCCACGATCGCGTCGCCGTCGAGGCCAAGCTCGCTGGCCAGATCCGAGATCACCTCCCCCTGCGACACATCGCGCCCCTCCCCCCACAGCGCGCTGAACGCGGCCATGGCCAGCGCCTTGCCCTGCGCCTCGCCAGCGTCGCGCGCGGCGACGAGGATCGCGCGGTGCGTGGTCATGGCGTTGAGCGGGAAGACATCGGGCATGGTGAAGGGGACCTTATAATAGGCGGCCCAGCGCGCCAGATCGCTCATCATCCACTGCGCTTTGGCTGGCACAGACATCGGCATCACGCTTCCGGCGCTCTGGAACACCGCGCCGAGCACCATCGGCACCCAGCGGGTCTTGGCCTGCGCGCGACGCGCCACGGCCTCAACCTGAGTCGCCGCAAGATAGCTGTAGGGGGAGCTAAGATCGAAGAAGAGCTCAATGGTCGCCATGGGGTGTCCCTCCAAATGCGCATGCTCTAAGCTTGTGTAGGACGCTCATCCTATGTCACGAGGTGCGCGCTGACCAGCGTCGACTGTCAGACGACGCTGGCCCCCACGCGCTCACATCGCGCGGCGATACTGTCCGCCCACCTCATAGAGCGCGCGCGTGATCTGGCCGAGGCTGGCGTGGCGCACCGTGTGCATGAGCTGCGCGAAGACGTTGTCTCCAGCCAGCGCCGCGTCTCGCAGGCGCGACAGCGCCGCCTCGGCGTCGGCCTTGTGGGCCTCATGGAACGCTTGAAGGTTTGCCAGCTGCGTCTGCTTCTCACCTTCCGTGGAGCGGATCAGCGCGAGCTCCTGCGGTTCTTGCTCGCCCGCATCCCGCGCCAAGAACGTGTTCACGCCGATGATCGGGATCTCCCCGTTGTGCTTCTTGATCTCGTAGAGGATCGACTCATCCTGAATCTTCGCGCGCTGATACTGCAGCTCCATCGCGCCGAGCACGCCGCCGCGCTGGCTGATGGCCTCAAACTCCGCGAGCACCGCCTCCTCGACCAGATCGGTGAGCTGCTCCACGATGAACGATCCCTGATGAGGATTCTCGTTCTTGGAGAGGCCAAACTCGCGGTTGATGATCAGCTGGATCGCCATCGCGCGCCGCACGCTCTCCTCGGTGGGCGTCGAGATGGCCTCGTCATA
>CAYXWB010000343.1:0-5338 GCA_964468515.1 uncultured Bradymonadales bacterium
CCGGGCGCTTGTCACAGTCAGCGGCGCCCTCAGGCGCGGGGCGGCTGACGACCGGCCCCTTGGGGCCGCTGAGCACGGGTCCCTCGGGCGCAGGCGCGGCCACGAGCGGCGCCTGCGAGGTCTCAGGGTCAGGCGTCGCCTGCTCGCGCTCGCAGGCGCACAGACCCAGCGCGCTCAGCAGCGCGAGCAGCATCACTGAGGCGCGGGTCATGGGCCCTCCTGATCGGCGGCGGGAGGCTCGGGGGTGGCTGCGGGAGGTTTGACGCAGCCGCAATCACGCGGCTGCGTCGCGCAGCTTGAGAGCGCGAGCGTGGTGCACAGCGCGGCGAGCATCAAGCGCGCGCGCGACGAGGTCATCATGGGTGGCCTCCGGTGGGAGCGGCGTCACGGGCTGCATCTTCGCACCGGCGCAGGCCTCGCGCAAGCTCATGGCGCAGCCGCGACCTCGACCTCTTGGCGCTCGCTCAAGATCGAGGCGCCGCCCTCCGCCATAACCTCAACCTCGAGCGCATAACGACCGGGCGCGAGCCCCACTTGGGTGGTCAGCGCCGAGCTGCACATGCAGCGGCATGACTCACCCGAGAGCTGATGCACCACGCGCACGCGCGCGTCGCTGACCTCCACCTCGGTGCGCGCGCTGTGACAGCAGTTGTGCTCAAACGCGCTGACAATGCGCACGCCATCGGCGCGCGAGGTGAGCGTCACAGGAGCGCTCGGCGCGCGCTCCAGCTGCGGCGCCGAGCGCGTCTGCGCTGGCTCAGCGCGCGCCGCCGGCGCGCGCGCCAGGCAGCCCTCAGGCTGCGTCGAGGACTCGCCGCGCGCGGGCATCACGGGCGCGCTGGGGCGCCCGAGCAGGCCCGCAGGGCCTGCCGGACGCGGCGGCGGCGCAGCCGCCGCCGCGTCCGGCGCAGCTGGCATGGGCGATGGCGCGGACGGCTCGGTTGGCGCCGCCGCCTCGGGCGCGGGCTGACGATCGCAGCCGATCAGGCCCACGAGCAATAAGACACAGAGCGCCTCGCTGGCGCGACCTCTCATCATCACAGCAAAACCTCCAACTTGAGCGGTTCATCCTCACAGGACGCGGCCACACGCGAAGCGTGTGGCCGCGTCTGCATCGGCGCTAGAGCGTCGTCGTGTAGGCAACATAGTCGGTGTTGCCAGCGGCGTCTTCGGCGTTGACCTCCAGGTAGACCTCGACGCCCGCGTTGAGCCCTGTGAAGGCGAAGTTGATCGGCAGCGTCGCGTCAAAGGCCGTGTCATAGTCTGCCATCCATGAGGCTTGACCGTCACCGATCACGAGGAATGAGGGATAGAACGTGCCGCCAAGCTCCGGCGACAGCTCACCGACGAGCCCATCACCGAGCGACGCGAAGAACCCTTCGGAGGAGATGGTGCCAGTCTGCGAATCAATGACGCGTAAGAAGAAGGCGTCAAGCGTCTCCTCGCTGTCCACCGCCTGATAGGCCAGGGGGATGGTCAGCACCACGGAGGTGCCTTGCACGCGCAGGTGCATGTAGACCAAGCTGCCAGCCTCACCTTGGCTCAAGTAGAGGTATTGTTCGGGCTTCCACACACCCACAGCCGCGTTATGCTCAGGCAGCAGATCGCCCTGGATGTCTTGCAGCACGAAGTACTGATTGGACTCGCGGTCGATGATGGCGCTGTACATCGTCGCGGTGGTCACGCTGGGCATCGACTCGGGGGTGAGGATGCCATAGACGGCATAGGAGCCGTCCTCACGATCGGTGAACGTGGCGATGTTGTTGGGGTTGGTGAACTTGGGCGCGGTGGTCGTGGGGATCTGGCCGGTGGCGAGCTTGTTCAACAGCGCGGGCCACTTGCTGCGCAGCCCGAGTCGCCCGTACTCTGCGCGATAATGCTCCGCAGCGTGGGGAAGATAGAGCGAGAGCCCTGTGGCCAAGCGCATCGTCGGCGCGCGCACCTGAGAGATGACGGCCTGCGCCATGGCTTGCTCCAGCGCGGCCAGCGCGCTCGCGTAGCGGGGCTGGGCTGCGGCGAGCTGGCGAGCCAGGTCGACGGGATCGACCTGGTTGGTGGATGCGGCGGGGTTGGGGTTCTCGTTAAAGGCGAGGACCTGGGTGCGAGCGCGCAAGAGCGCGGTGTAATCACCTGAGGCGTCGATCTCCTCAGCGAGGCGATCGATGGCAGCGTCGAGCGCGGCGAGCTTGTTCAGATCGGTGAGCGAGAGCGTCACCATGCCGCCTTGGCCTCCCGCCTCAGATTGCAGCTTATAAGCGGGGAGCATGTCTGCGGCCAGCTGCTCGGGGGTGCTGCTGGGGCGCTCACGCACGCCTCGCAGGGCGCGGTAGTCCCAGCCGGTGCCGGGCTCAAGCTCTTGGCTCGCCATCATGAAGTGCGCGTAAGGGGCCATGAGCTGAGCGACCTCGTAGGTAGCCATCAGGCAAGCGTCGAAGCCTAAGAAGGCCAGCCGCTCGACGCCTGTCGAGGAGAGCGCGCCGGAGAGGGCCTGGCTGATCTCAGCCATGGTCAGGATGTCATGGTTGTGCGAGTCATCGCCGCCGAACGCGCTCCAGCCGCCGCCATGATCCCACATGATGAGGCCCGTGCGATCGGCGCGATAGGTCTCAATGCCCCAGGTCAGGAAGTCTTGCAGGTGCCTGGGATCACCCGTGTTCGTCTCACCCAGATCCGCCAGCTCCTCGAAGCCTTGCCCCGTAATTCGGAAGCGCTTGGTGGAGGTGAAGTCAGGCAGGGGCACATCGGGATGAGCGCCAAAGTAGCCCTCGGCGCGATCGATCTGGACGATGAGGTTGAAGCGATCGGCGCTGCCGCCTGCCACTGCCATCTCCAACATGTCGATGATCGCCGGCCCCTCCAGGTTATTATCCGCGATCATATAGACGAGCATGGTCCAGGACTGGCCATCATCAGGGTTGCCCTTGGTGCTGAGCGGCGCGCCTGGGGTGACGGCGGGCAAGCCGCCGCCTGGGCCACAGTTGGCGCCTGTGCAGCCGGGGGTGCCGCCCCGATCGTCGCCACCCTGGGATGACGGCTCAATGCAGCCGAGCGACAACAAGGTGAGGAGCGCGAGGCTCCAGGTGGATAACGCGCGCGCGAGGTGTGCTCTCATGGACCTCTCCATCGACAGGTGTTCCCCCCAGCATGGGGCAGGCGCGCCGCGCGACTGAGAAGCTGCGCGGCGCGAGAAGATGACAGGGATGTTTTCGGCCACGACGCAGCGGATGATGCGTCGTTTTTGAAAAAAATTTGGGCGAAGGGGCGAGGCAGGCCAAGCGTTGACGCAGCGCGTCATTTATGCGAGCGTTTGGCCTGCGGTTTGGCCAGCGTTCAGATCGCCCCGACGCCCCAGCCAGGAGAGGCACATGAGTCACGCCATCGGTCACCCCATCGCCCAGTTTCTCGCCGCGCCGTTTGAGGCGCGCACGATGCCAGCGATGCTGGCGCGCGCTGCAAGATCACCCCGAGCGCAGGTTCTTGCATATGATCGAGCCGCGCGAGGGCGCGCCGGTGCGGGCGCTGAGCTTCGGTGCGTTTGGCAGGCGGGTGCGCGCGGCCGCCGCGTGGCTGATGGCGCAGGGCGTGGGGCCGCGCGATCGGGTGCTCATCTTGGCGCAGAACAACCCCCAGTGGCAGGCGCTGTCGCTGGCGACGCAGCTGCGGCGCGCGCATCCGGTGGGGCTGTTCGCGAGCCTCGACGCTCACGCGGCGCAGGCGCCGATGGCGCAGACGCGGCCCAAGGTGGTGATGTGCGGCGACGTGTCGCAGTGGCACAAGCTCGCGCTGAGCGCGCGCGAGGCGGGCGTGCGCCATGTCATCTTGGAGGATGGCGCGCGCGTTGATCCTGGCCAGGGGTTGCTGGCGTGAGGGGTTGACGCGGTGTTCGCGAGCGCGCCTCTTGAGCCCGACACGGTGGCAGCGCTCACACAAGCGGTCCGTGAGGATGACGTCTTCTTGATCCTGTTCACCAGCGGCACCACGGGCGCGCCGCGCGGGGTGAAGGTGGGGCAAGGGGGCATGGCGCACGCGCTCGACGCGGGCCGCCACGTGGGCAAGAACATCAGCCCCACGATGAGGGGCTGATGTTCTTGCCCTATGGGCACATCGCGGGCCAAGCGCAACTTTAGCGCTCGTGGAGCGTAAGGAGAGCCTGCTGGTGCTCTCGACAGGCGAGAAGGTGTCACCTGAGCCGCTAGAGGCGCGCTTGCGGGCGCTTGAGGGGGTCGAGGAGGTGGCGCTGGTGGGCGATGATGAGGCGTTCCTGGCGGTGATCTTCTTTATGACCCCCCAAGCGTATGAGGCGCTTCACTCACGAGGTGATCCGCAGGCGCTGATGTTGGCGATGGCGCGTGAGGCGCTCGGGGAGCGGGCGAGCTATGAGCGCCCCGGCGCGGCGATCGTGCTGTCGGGCAGCCCGCAGCTTCAGCCTGGGCTGCTGACGCCCACGCTGAAGCTGCGCCGCGCCGCGCAGCTCGCTTGGCAGGCCCCCGCGCTTGACGCGATCTATGGGAGCAGCTGAGCGCGATCATTAGCCCAGATGTACTTGCGACGAAAATAGCCTCATGCTAGGTTTCCTAGCGGGTGTGAGCTGTATTTACACGGCGCAAGCTCGCGTTGAGCGGCGACCGTGACAGCCCACGCTGGTCCATCGTGATCATCCTTGCTGTCAGGCAGTCAACTGGGCTGCCGTGATCACGAGCAGAGGTTCTCTCTGGGGCCTAGGTGATGCGCCGCGTTCGCTGCGCAAGGGAGCGCCCCGCCCAAGCGGGGCAGTGAGAAGAGCACCATGTCGAAGAAGCTTTTTGTGGGCGGTCTGAGCTGGAACACCGATGACGCTGCGCTGCGCGAGGCGTTCGAGGAGTACGGTGAGGTCACTGACGCCAAGGTCGTGACGGATCGTGAGACGGGCCGCAGCCGTGGCTTTGGCTTTGTCACGTTCGCCAATGACGCTGACGCGGTCGAGGCCCTGAACAACCTGGATGGCGCATCCCTTGACGGTCGCACCCTTCGCGTGGACGAGGCCCAAGATCGTCGTGACGGCGGCGGCGGCGGCGGTGGTGGTCGCGGCGGCTACGGCGGCGGCGGCGGCGGCGGCCGTGATGGCGGCGGTCGCGGCGGCTACGGCGGCGGCGGCGGCGGCGGTCGTGATGGCGGCGGCGGCGGTGGCCGTGGCGGCGATCGCGGCGGTCGTGGCGGCGGCGGCGATCGCTGGTGATCGCCTGTCAGCGGATGCGCTGACAGCGCGCTAGCGCGAGAGACGAGGAGGGCCGCGGGGGGGGACCCCGCGGGCCCCCGCGCGTTTTGTGTGGGGCGGCGGGGCCGCCCCCCCCGCCCACGC
>CAYXWB010000344.1:0-5323 GCA_964468515.1 uncultured Bradymonadales bacterium
TGGGTCTCCCAGATGCCTGTTGGGCGCGCCCCGCCGGCGCGGGTGGGCCCCCCCCACCTGTGGGGGCGCCCCCACGCTCGCGTCCCCCCTGTCACGCTCTCGCGGAGGCTCCTATCAGCCAGACCATCCACGGTGACCTGACCAAGCTCAAGCCTAGCCAGATCAAGACCCTGGAGCGGCTCACACGGCGGCGCGTTGGCTCCAATGCGCTGATCTCCGTTGAGCTCGCCACCCAGCTCACGCTCACCTCTGAGGAGCTCGGCCGCGTGGTCGCGATCTTGGTCGATCGGCGCGGGCGCACCCAGCACGTCATGGTGGGTGACAGCGAGCGCGTCTACCTGCCCGATCTGGGGCGTCAGCGCGCGGGCGCGAGCCGCTTTCGTGGCGTGCGTCTGTTGCGCACCCACTTAAAGCCGGGCCAGCAGATCGCGCTGTCCTCGGATGATCTCAACGACCTCACGCAGCTGCAGCTCGACGCGGTGGTGAGCGTGGGCGTCGGCCCTGGCGGTTATCCCGGCCCCGTCACGTGGGCTCACTTGGTGCCCGAGAACCCCGAGGGCCACATCTGGGAGGTCGTCCAGCTTGGCGCGCTGCGCGAGCTGAGCGTCAACTTTGACGCGTTCATCAGCGAGCTGGAGGGTGAGTTTCAGCGCAAGGCGAGCCGCAGTCAGGCGACTGAGGGCAGCCCCGCGATGTTGGTGTATGTGGCCACCCCTCAGGCGCGGCGCGAGGAGGTCGAGCTTGGCGAGATGGTCGAGCTGTGTCGCACCGCTGGCGTGAAGCTCGTGGACACGATGGTGCAGCGGCGCCAAGAGCTGCACGCGCAATACGCCATCGGCCGGGGCAAGCTCGAAGACCTCACCCAGCGCGCGCTCCAGCTCGGCGCGGACCTGCTCATCTTCGGCCAAGACCTCACCCCAGGTCAGCTGCGCTCTATCACTGGCGAGACCTCGCTGCGCGTGATTGACCGCACGCAGCTCATCCTCGACATCTTCGCCCAGCACGCCACCTCGCGCGATGGCCGCGTGCAAGTGGAGCTGGCCCAGCTGCGCTACAACCTGCCCCGCTTGAGCGATCGTCACACTGGGATGAGCCGCTTGACTGGCGGCATCGGCGGCCGTGGCCCTGGCGAGACGAAGCTTGAGATCAACCGCCGCCGCGCGCGCGATCGCATCCGACAGCTTGAGCACGAGATCAGCGAGTTGGGGCAGCAGCGCGCGCTGCGTCGCCAGCAGCGCCAGCGCGCGGGCGTCGCCGTGGTCGCGATCGTGGGCTACACCAACGCGGGCAAGTCGACGCTGCTCAACGCGCTGACCCACTCAGATGTGCTCAGCGAGGACATGCTCTTCGCGACGCTGCGCCCCACCTCGCGCAAGCTGTGGCGCCCTGAGCGGGAGGTGATCTTCACCGACACGGTGGGCTTCATCCACGACCTGCCCGCCGATCTTGTCGCCGCCTTCAAGGCGACGCTGGAGGAGCTGGCTGAGGCCGATCTGCTGCTGCACGTGGTGGACATCAGCGATGATGACTATGAGTCGCGCATGAGCGCCGTGCAGCGCATCCTGACGCAGATCGGCGTGGGCAAGACGGAGCAGCTCTTGGTGTTCAACAAGAGCGATCAGATCGAGCCTGAGGTGGGGCGCGGCTTGGCGATGGTGTACGACGCAGAGGTGGTGAGCGCGCTCGATCGCCAGACGCTTGAGCCGCTGCTAGCGCGCGTCGACGAGGCGCTCACGCGCCAAGGCTTAACGCGCCGCGCCGCCTTGACGCCGCCGCCCAGGGAGTGAGGCTCACTTGGGCTCAGGCTTGAGGAAGGCGCGGCCGTCCTTGATGACGACCTTGAAGTCCACATCACGGGCGCCTTGCGCGCTCTGCAAGCGGCTGCGCTGCTCGTGCATTGAGCGCGCCACGGCCTCATAGGTGAGGTTGCTCGTGGGCTCATTGCAGCGGCGCTTGGCCTCCATGAGGTTGCGATAGACGCGCTCCACCTGCTCATCACGCGCGGGCGCCTGAGCGCTGGGGGCGTGGCGCTGGATGACGCGCTGCTCCGAGGTCGCGCGCTGCGGCTGAGGTTGCTGAGGGGACGCTTGCGCGGCCACGCGCGTGACGCGCTGACGCGCGGCGTCATCACGCACGCCCGCCAGCGCCTCGCCGCTCGGGGCCTGCTGCGAGGCTTGCATCCGCTGATCCAGGCGCCGCTTCATGTCCTCCAGCTTCGCCTTGCGATCGATCGGCTCAGCGACCGCTCGCGGCGCTGAAGCTTGGGGCGCGCTCGGCTGTGGCGCTGGCGCCTGCGGCATGCCAGTGGCGGGCAAGCCCAGCTTGCGCTGCAGCTCCAGGATGCGCTGCGCGCGGATGTCCTGCTCAGCGGCTGCGGGCGAGGGCGGCTGGTAGCTCGGCGGCGCCGCTGCGGGTGAGGGCGCGACAGGGGCGGCGGGGGCGACGGCGCGTTGAGGGGCGCGGGTCTGTGAGAACATGGCGTCGAGGTCGCCCGAGGCGTCCATCGCCTCCAGCTCACGCTGGAAGGCGTCGAGATCACCGCCGTCATCCAGGTTCAGCTCGAAGGCCTCATCCGAGCGCTCGCGCCCCTGGGACACGCTGCGCTCTTGCTTGCGCTGCGCGCGCTGAATATCGCGCTTGTAGGTGCCCTCCTCGATCTCGCGCAGCACCCGATCCCAGTAGATGCGGTAGGTGGTGTAGCTCTGGACGATGCTGCGCAGGCGAAACTTTTGGGCGGTGTTGTTGATGAAGACCTTGTGCTCTAGCTCGTGCACCATCCGCACCAGCTCGTGACGCTGCTGCACTGGCGGGCGGCGATCAACCCCAGCGAAGTAGAGCTCATAGACGGTGCGCATGCTCTGAATGCGCCTCTCCAGCTCGTTGAGCCGAGCGTCAATCTCTGATACAGACAGGTCCGCCTTAATGGCCATGACCAACCTCAAAAGGGGAGCGGGTTGTTCGCGAAGGATGATGTTGAGGCGCCGACATGCGCGCCAGCGCGAGCTGTCGCGAGACCAAGTTGAGGAGTCAAGATGCAGATGCCGGTTCTCCGCACAGAGCATAGATCACGCAGACCCCGGCTGTCCAATCACCTCTACACGGCGGCGGCGACGCTGCTCACGCTGCTCACGCTGGTGACACAAGGCTGTGAGCGGGCGCCCCAACCTGAGGTGGCGAGCCCGTCTGAGCGCGCGCCTTCAGCGACGACCGCGCAAGCTGCGCCGGGAGGCGAAGGCCAAGCGCCACAGGCGCTGGCGCAGGTGATCGCGCGCAGCGCGGCGCTGCCCGCGCGGCCCGCGCGCATCGTCTCACTGGCCCCCAACCTCACGGAGATCTTGTTCGCGCTGGGCGCGGGTGAGCGCGTCGTCGGTGTGACGCGCTACTGTGATTATCCTGTGCAGGTCAGCGCGCTGCCCAAGATCGGCGGCTACATGGACGCAGACCTTGAGGCCGTGCTCACCACTCGCCCTGAGCTGGTGCTGGGCATGGCCGCCGATCAAGACGCGGCCTTGGCCGCGCGCTTAGCGAGCGCGGGTTTACAGTACGCGTTCTTGCGCATGGACACGATCGAGGAGGTCGCGCGCGGCATGGAGAGCGTCGGCGCGCTGATAGGCGATGCCAAGGCAGGCGCGCGCGCCGCCCAGACGCTGCGACGCGACATGGCCCCCGCCACAGACCTGCCCTCCCCTGCGCCTCGGGTCGTCTTCGCCTTGGGGCACGATCCGCTGGTGGTCGCGGGACCAGGGACGTTCGCCGACGAGCTGATCACGCTGGCAGGAGGCGTCAACGCCATCGGCGCCTCCTCGACCGCTTACCCTGTGATCGATCAAGAGCAGCTCACGACGCTGCGCCCGGATGTGCTGCTCGACGCGTCGATGACGCCGGGCCAGCCGCGCGAGGCCTCGCCGTGGCGAGGCGCGCCGGGCCTCGCGCAGACCGCCGTGGTGGCGCTTGACGCCACCGCGCTGTTGCGCCCCGGCCCGCGCCTCTCCCAAGCGCGCGCGATCATGACGGGCGCGATCCGCGCGCCTCGCGAGCCGCATGATGCGCCATGAGCCAAGCGCGCGCTCGCCGCTCAGCGGCAAGCGCATGGCGCTGTCGCTGCTCACGCTGGGCTTGGGGCTGCTGCTCTGCTTGATGTTAGGCGCGCTCGTGGGCAGCTCCTCCTTGAGCCTGACGCGGGCCCTGGACGCGCTCACAGGCGGCGGCGATGACTTGAGCCGCGCCGTCATCTGGCAAGTCCGCGCCCCGCGCGTGCTCTTTGGCGCGGTGGTCGGCGCGGGGCTCGCCGTCGCGGGCGCGGTCTTTCAAGCGCTCTTGCGCAACCCCCTGGCTGATCCTTATGTGCTCGGCGTCTCAGGCGGCGCCGCCTTGGGCGGCACCGCCTACCTGACGCTCGGCCTCGGCGTGCTGCCGATGGCGCTCGGCTTGCCGGGAGCCTCCATGGTGGGCGCGATCGGCGCCATGGCGCTGCTCTTGATGCTCGACCGCTGGACCCCGGCCGACGACGCCGGCGGTTATGTGCTGCTGCTGTCAGGGGTGATCTTCAACGCGCTGGCGTCGGCGCTGATCACGCTGTGCAAGGCGCTGGTGAGCGCGCAGAAGGCCCAAGAGCTGCTGTTCTTCCTGATGGGGACGCTCTCCGTCGAGGGCGTCGAGCGGGGCGCGCTGTGGGGCTGCGCGGCGGTGGTGCTGGTCTGCATCATCGCGCTGTGGGCGATGGGGCGCGACCTCGACGTGATGAGCTTGGGCGCGCGCGAGGCGCGCGCGCTCGGCGTGGACGCCTCGCGCGTGCGCACGCGAGGCGTCGCGCTCGCCAGCGTGATGGTCGCGGTGTGCGTCGCCTATACGGGGATGATCGGGTTCGTGGGGCTGATCGTGCCCCACGCGCTGCGCCTGAGGCTTGGTCCGGATCATCGTCTGCTGCTGCCCGCCTGCGCCTTAGGCGGCGCCGCGCTGCTGGTCGCGTGTGACGCGCTCGCGCGCGCCAGCTTCGCGCTGTTCGCGACGACCTTGCCGGTGGGGGTCGTGACCGCGCTGTTAGGCGCGCCCGCGTTCTTATTCTTACTGCGCGGCGCGCTGCGCCGTCAGGCGGTCGCATGAGCCAACCCCACACCCTGAATGTGTGGCGTGCGCAGGGGCTCTGGTGTGAGACGCCCGATCGGGCGCTCGTACGCGAGCTCACGCTGGAGGCGCGCGCGGGCGAAGCCCTCGCGCTGATCGGCCCCAACGGGGCTGGCAAGTCCACGCTCTTGAGCGCGCTGTCGGGGCTGCGCGCGCCGACGCGCGGCGCGATCTGGGCGGCAGACGCGCCGCTTCGCGG